>CAYVRC010000017.1:0-51415 GCA_964453205.1 uncultured Pirellulaceae bacterium
GTTGGACGGTATGAACGATGGCAATTTCCGAAGCCTGAAACACTTCGGCACGCAAAGCTCTACCCATGGGATCTCCCTCAGCGAGAACAAATGAACACCTGAAGCTTACCCGAACCCGTACAAGTGTCAACCCATTGGTGGGCGGCACCAATTGAAAACGGCGAGGTGACGAATTCACGAATCGCTTTCGCCCCAGCCTCCGCCGCCCGGGGTTTCGATTCTGATGCGGTCGCCGGGGCCGACTTGCAGTGTGACCGAGGGCGGCAAATCGGTTTGTTCGTCGTCTCGGATCAAGACGTTGCGTCCAGGTGATCCGGGTTGTCCACCGGTTCGGCCGTAGGGGGCTGTCGTCCGCCGACTGGTGATCAGGGAAACGGTCAGCGACTTGAGGAATTCAAACTCGCGAACCATGCCGTGCCCGCCGCAGTGACGGCCGGCACCTCCGCTGCCGCGGCGGATCGCGAACCTGTGCAGTCGACACGGCAAGCGACTTTCTAGAATTTCTGGGTCCGTGATCCGCGTGTTCGTCATGTGAGTGTGAACCGCGTCGGCGCCGGCCGAACGCTCCGTCGCTCCGCTGCCGCCCCCGATCGTTTCGTAGTAGCCGAAGGTCGGGTCGCCAATCAAAAAGTTGTTCATCGTGCCTTGCGAAGCCGCCGCGATTCCCAAAGCACCCAGCAACACGTCGACGATTCGTTGGCTGGTCTCGACGTTGCCGGCAACGACGGCGGGACACTTCGCCGGATCCACGTCCGAGGGTGGATTCAAAAGGCCGGTCGGTAGCACGAGATCCACGTCGCGAAGCAGGCCGTCGCAAAGCGGAAGATTCACCCCACTGGCGATCCGCAGCACGTACAGGACCGCCGCGGTGACGATCGCCGGGGTGGCGTTGAATCCGTGCGGATGCACATCGTCGGTGCCGCCGAAATCGATGGTCAACCGGTGTCGCTCGGAAACCGAATCGAAGTGCTTGGACATCCGCACCCGGATCACGGTCGCGTCATCCAACCGGTCTCCAAATTCCGCCGGTTCGCTTAAGACGCCCTCGAGCCAGCAGGCCAGCGAATCGCCGGCCGATTCGATCAGTCGCGCCATCATGGTGTCGATCATCGTCGCGGACGATTCACCGGCCAGTCCGATCAGGGCTCTTGCCCCGTGACCTCCGGCGGCCCGCTGGGCTTCGATGTCGGCTAGGTTCTCGTGCGGGTTTCTTGAAGGATGCGGACCGCTGTGCAACAGACTTCGCAGTTCATCACTCGCGTCTTTGCCGTCACGAAACAAGGCGAACGCACGAATCAGAACGCCTTCCTCGGACAAACACCCGGCCAGCGGAGGCATCGATCCCGGTGTCAGCCCGCCGATCTCCGCGTGATGAGCACGCGAAGCGACGAAGAAGTCCGGTCGACCACCGTTGCGGTTCGCATCACAAAAAACGGGCGTTACCACGGTCACATCGGGCAAGTGCGATCCGCCATGAAACGGATCGTTGCTGACGTAACAGTCGTCCGGCCACATCTCGGGATAGACGGACAGCAGGTGTCGAACGGTGTGACCCATCGCCCCCAAGTGAACAGGCACGTGAGGCGCATTGGCGACCAACGCCCCGTCGTGCCGGAACACGGCGCAGCTGTAGTCGCGGCGTTCTTTGACGTTAACGCTGATCGCGGTACGGCGAAGTACTTCGCCCATTGAATCGGCGATGCCTTGCAAGCGTCGCGCCGTGACTTCCAAGGCCACGGGATCATCGGTCTCGGGGGCACCGACAAAGCGATCGGCTTGCGGATCGACCGGCTTTCGACTCCGGTGCATTTCGATGATTCCCCCGACGCCCACGACGGCCGCCCAACCGTCTTGAACCAGCAAGGTCGAATGATCGCTGACGATCATTGCCGGTGATGAAACGATCTGACCGGTGATCAACTCGCCGCGTTCATGAACGGCAAAGTCTCGCCAGTGGTCGCCGCTCCACACCCGTGTCGTCTCGGACGCAACCGGTCGATCCGCCTCGCCGGGTCGATTCGATTCACCGGGAGGTGTTTCGCCGGCGACGGTTGCCAAGGACATGTATTGCGCTTCGCAGCGAACGGCCACCGATTCGACGTCGCGTTCGGGTCGGCAGTAGCCGTAGGTTTGCCGATGCAGTTCATGAAACTGATCGGCCAGCGACGACAGCTCGGCCGGATCGACCTCGCGGCGCAACAGACTCAGTGCGGTCTCGGTGCCGACGTAGCGGCAATCGAATTCGAAGTGAACTTTCAATCGTTGTTCGTCCAGTGACGCACCGACGTCTGCTTTCAAACGAGCCAAGCATTCGGCTTTCAAGTCGTGCGCCACGTCGACCCAATGATGCTGATTTTCCCGCCCGAGGATCTTGTAGATACCGCGGGTCGCGACGTGGCCGGTCGCGGCCAGTCCCATGCCCAGCGCGCTCAACAAGCCGGCATCGGGGTGATCGATCACGTGGGTGATGCCCAATAAACCAGCGACTTGGCACAGGTGTTGACCGGCAGCACCGCCGAAACCGACCAGTGACATCGTTCGCGGGTCGCTGCCCTGGGCCGTCGTCACGGCGCGTACCGCTTCGGCCATGTGCGCGCACGCGATCTGGACGAAACCGTCGGCAAGCGACGTCGGATCCAGCTCGGTTCGCTCCTCGGCATGCCGTCGCCGGATGATCTGCTGCAATTGCTCGGCGGCGGCGGCGCGGTCCAAGGGAATCGGAAACCGAGATGTCGGAATGCGGCCCAGCAACAAATTCGCGTCGGTGATCGTCAGCGGGCCGCCGCGTCCGTAGCATGCCGGTCCCGGATCCGATCCGGCACTGGCCGGTCCGACGATCAGCCGCCCGCCGTCGTCGTCACAGATCGATCCGCCGCCGGCGGCGACCGTGTGAATATCCATCATCGGCGTCAAGATACGCACGCCCGAAACACGCGATTCGAATCGGCGACCGACGCGGTGATCGAAGCGACTGACGTCGGTGCTGGTTCCGCCCATGTCCAGACCGATCGCGGCGGAGCGTCCGAAAGTTTCGGCGATCTTTCCCAACGCGACGACTCCGCCGGCCGGTCCGGACAACACCGAATCGCGGCCGCGGTAGTGATCCGGAGTCACCAAGTTGCCGGCGCTCGTCATGATCGAAAGTCGACAATGGTCCCGACCGCCGAATTGCTTTTCCAATCGACGCAGGTAGATTCGCAGAATCGGATTCAAGTAAGCATCCAACACCGTCGTCTCGGCACGGGAAACGACCTTGATCAACGGCGCGACTTCGGCGGATCGACTGACATCTTGAAAACCGACTTCGCGGGCCAGTTGCGCGGCGATTCGTTCGTGCACATCGTTGACGTGTGCGTGAAGAAAACAAATCGCGATCGATTCAACGCCCGCGGTGATGAGTTGCCGAAATTGGGCGCGAAGCTCCGCCGTGTCGATCGGCGTCAACACGTTGCCGTGATCGTCAAGACGTTCGGCGACTTCGATGGTCCGGCACGGCAACGGTTCGGGTTTCGTCACCGAAAGCGCGAACAGGTCCGGTCGGTCTTGTTCGCCGATCGACAACAGGTCACCAAAGCCGGCGGTCGTCACCAGCGCCGTCGCGGCACCGGTTCGTGTCAGCAGAGCGTTGGTGCCACGGGTCGTCCCCAGACGCACCGAGACCGGCGGCATCGGATCGGCCAGCGGAATCCGTAACAACAACTTGGCGGCCAGGACCGGCGATTCCACACCCGCGTCGATCTCCATGAACCCGTCCGAAAGCGAGGATTCCGGCAGGCCGGCGGACCGGCCGATCGGACGTTCCAAACGTATCGTTCCCGTCGTGGCGTCGAATCGGCTAATCCGGCCGACGCCAAGCCGACGCCCGTCGGCCCCTGCGAGACGAACTTCACAGCCGTCGAAAAATCGATCGACGTGGTAAACCTCCGGCAATTCGGCGCGGAGCGTGTTTTCGTCGATCACCGCGACGCGGCAACGGACCGACGAATGGCTGAGGACTTTGGAGGATCGTCGTTCGCCGTTGATGTTCACGAAGCAATCCGTGAACGTCCCCCCGACGTCGACCCAGATTTCGGGAACCGGCAAGCGGTCGGGCTTCGTTGTTGTCAAAGCTGTCGACCGAACCACTGGAGCATCGTCTGGTTCGTTCGATCGTCCAGGAACGTCAGCATGTGTCCGCGACCGGGCAGTTCTTTCAATTCGCACAGGACTCCGGCACCGATCATGGCCTTTTGCAGTCCGCGACTGCCGGAGATCGGGACCAACAGGTCGTCGATGCCGTGAACGATTTGGATCGGCGGATCATCGGGGCTGACTTGGGCGGTCGGCGATGCGGCTTCGTAGATCTCGGGCAATTCGCTTCGCGAACCCCCCAAAAAGTACGCCAAGGATGTGTTGCCGGGCGGCAACAGCCGAAAGTCACAGGGCGGTCCGCCGACACAGACGGTCTTGATCTTCGGCAAATCCTTCCAACGCGGGTCGTCGACCGGCCAATCACTCGCAGCGGTCTGTCGGTCGACCGGCTCGTCGGCCAACAAAGCCGTGAGCGCCGAAAGGTGTCCGCCGGCGGAGTAGCCGAACAACCCCAGGCGTTCCAAGTCGATCCGATATTTCTCCGCACGACCGCGGATCCACAACAAGGCCTGCCGGACGTCATCGACCTGGGCGGGAAACTTGTGTGTCGGTGCCAAGCGGTAATTGATGCTGATCGCCACGTACCCCGCGCGGGCCAGCTTTTGGCCGTACGCCGCCATTGTCCATTTGTCACCGGACATCCAGCCGCCGCCGTGGATCACCAGCACAGCGGGACGGAGCGACGCTCCGCCGTCATCGGCCGGCAAAAACACGTCACACTTGCCCGCGTCTCCGTCGACTTCGTTGTACGTCAGGTCATAGGTCGGTGAGATCTTGGTGGTCGGGGGCTCGACGCGGCTCGGCTCAGCCGACAAACCATCGGTCGAACCGGCCAGGATCAAGAACCCTAGAAAGGTGAGGCATCGAAATGCTGTGGGACCGACGGCCTTCGCATCGCATCGCGGTCGAACAGAAAAACGGATCAGCACGGACGGAGGACCGAAAGAAGGGGACATAGGGAAAGGATTCGACTACTCCTATACTACGTCGACAGGAAACCGTTCCGGTCCCGAAATCGGCGATCGGATCGGGCGTCTTCCCGCATCGGTCGACGTCGCAAACTCGAAAACAAGCTGACCATTCATGCCGGATCGACTCAATAGCATTCCCGAAGCCGTCGAAGCGATCGCCCGTGGCGAGGTGATCATCGTTGTCGACGCGGAAGACCGAGAAAATGAGGGTGATTTCGTCTGTGCGGCGGAAAAAGCGACCACCGATACGATCAATTTTATCTTGTCCGGCCGCGGTCAGTTGTGTGCACCGGTGTTGCCGGAAGTTTGCAAGAAATTGGATCTGGTCCCGGTCGTCAACCAGAACGACGCGCCCTTGAAAACCGCTTTCGTCACCCCGATCGACATCGCCACGGCCAAAACAGGCATCACGGCCTCGGAACGCGCCGAGACGATCCGGCGGTTGGCCGATCCCGGATGCACGATCGAGGATTTCGTGCGGCCGGGGCACGTTTACCCGTTGCTCGCCAAACAAGGCGGCGTCCTGCGACGGGCCGGGCACACCGAAGCCGCCGTCGACTTGGCACGCATGGCCGGTCTGCACCCGGCCGGCGTGCTGTGCGAGATTCTCAACGCGAGCGGCGATCGTGCCAGCCGTGCCGAATTGAGGGCGATCGCGGACAAACACGATTTAAAGATGATCAGCATCGAACAGCTGATCGCCCATCGCCGCGTCAGCGAACGGTTGATCACTCGCACCGCCGGCGCGAAGTTGCCGACGAAATACGGCCAGTTCCGAATCTTGGTTTATCAGGTCGACTACGAGAAACAGGAACCCATCGCGCTCGTATTCGGTGACCTTTCGCAACCCGGGCCCGCACCGCTGGTGCGAATGCACAGCAGTTGTTTCACCGGCGACTTGATCGACTCGTTGCGGTGCGATTGTGGCGATCAACTGCACACGGCGCTGCGGATGATCAGCCAAGAAAGTCGCGGCGCGTTGGTCTATCTGCCGCAAGAAGGCCGAGGCATCGGCTTGGCCGCCAAGGTTCGTGCCTACGCGTTGCAAGACCAAGGACTCGACACCGTCGAAGCGAACCACGCGCTCGGCTTCAAAGCCGACATGCGCGACTACGGCGTCGGTTTACAGATTCTCAAAGACTTGGGACTCAGCGAAATCCGTTTGCTGACCAACAATCCGAAGAAAACCGAAGCGTTCAATCTACGCGGATTCGATCTGAAGGTCGTCGATCAAGTCCCGATCTTGTCGGACATCAACGAACACAATCAACGTTATCTGGAAACGAAACGTGACAAGATGGGTCACCAGCTGCCCTGACACGGGGACCTGAGCTGGGTGATGCCTTGGCCGTGTGGGCTTCGGGCGGACGAGAAATCGCCCGGTGAAGTTTAGGGCCGCGTGTACCTTAATTCAGTGGACGGACGCGGTTCACTTCACCGGAATGGAGCAGGCGAAGCTCGCCGGCGGTGCGAACACGCAACTGACCTGCATCGTCGATGCCTTCGCACTGTCCGACTTTCGCATCGCCGGGTCGCGTCGGGCTCTGGTCGACAAACCGGATCGGGTGACCGGTCAAGCAGCACCGTGATCGAAAGTCCTTGAAGACTTCATCGGGTTCGCGCGATAGTTGATCGACGGCCTCCAAAATACCGGTCACCAGTCCGCCCAAAACCTCGTAGCGTGGCAATTCACGACCGACGCGGTGACTGAGCGAGACGGCGCGGGCTCCGCCGGCGGTTTCGAATTCGGGTGCCGAGCCGATGTTGATGCCGACGCCGATCACCACGCGGCGATCCTCGGACCGGTCGTTCTCCGAATCAGGACCTGCCGGAGTTTGGACGCCTTCGCACAGGATGCCGGCCAGTTTGTGATCGCCCAGCATCACGTCGTTGGGCCATTTCAGCTGCACCTTCAGCGGGGCAAAATCGAATTCCAGGGACCGGGCCACGCCGACCCCCGCGGCCAACGGTAAACCGGTGAAGGTGGCCGCGGCGACGGCCGTGATCAGGCTGAAAGTCAGCGTGCCGCCGTCGCTTTCCCAGACTCGGCCGCGGCGCCCGCGTCCGCCCGACTGCTGATCGGCCAGCACCAGGCGTGGAAGTTGTGCGTCGCACAAATCGCCGCGACGCAGTTCATCCAGGGCCAGCGTGTTGGTCGAATCGGTTCGCGACACATGAATCGCACCGGCGAGAACCCCCGCACGCAGCAATCCTTCCACGCCGCGACGTCCCCGTTCGTCCACGCCGTCGTCGAAGCGGGCACCGGTCACGACCGCGTCCAGACCGAGCTGATTCCGGCGATCGCGATCAATGCCAACAAAACGATCGCGGTCCAACGCCAGATCGGCCGCATCGACTTGGAAAGAACTTGATCGCTGTGATGTTCGGCGATGTATTCGTCATAGTCGAAATCGTCTTCCCAATCATCGCTCATGAATCGAACTCCGCGGATACTGATCTACTCTTCGTCTGAAATCGGTCAAGCGGACCGTGACGATTTGACGGGTCTTGTTTTGGACCACGAACCGGCAAGATTTTGGTTTTTTTTCAGAATGGCTCATTTTGCAGCAAACCGAATTGGCGGTCGGGCCTTTCTTGTCCGATATTTAACGTAGCCGGAGGCGGTTGTCGAACCAGCCTTACCGGTCATCTCGCGCCACCGCAGAAACGAGCCGTCGGGGCTTCGCGTTCTCGATTCGCAGTGGCGGGAAAAATCAGCCCTTAGTCCACGTCAGGGGCACATGTCGTGGGCTAGGGGCTTTTTTTGCCGGTGGCCAAACACGCTCGGAAAAGCGAAGCTTGTGCCATGGAAGACGAGACTGAACATGAGACTTACGACGCACTGTCGCCGGGCCCCGGCGAGAGGACGGTTTGCGACGCTCGCGGCAACGTCCTGGACGTCCCGGCGGACTGGGACTTGCTGCCGCCGGGCGATGCCGGTCTGACCCGACGCGTCAAGTCGCTCGGTCCGACCTGGACCGTCAAAGAAAAGAAGGGCCGGCGAACTTTTTCGCTGGGCGTTTGGGCGGCGAAAGAGCAAATCGAGTCGGCCCGCCGCGAGATCGCCGAGACACGTTCGACCGACGCCTACAAAAAGCGATTGGCGGCCGACAAGAAACGTCGAGACGAGCGACAAGGTGATTATGTCCAGGATTTCCGGCAGGCGATCTTGGATTTCTTGAATTTTCACCCGACCCACCGGACGCTGGCGGCGACGATGGCCACCCGGATCGCCGATCACGCGACGCCGGTGGGCAGCGGGACCGTGGCGCGGACGAAACGCATCCCGATCGAACGCCGCGCCGCGGCCGCCGTGATCGCTTGGATGCGTCACGCGACGACCGAGTACGATGACATGAAGATCCGTCGGGTCAAAGGAGAACGACGAGCGGTTCGTCGTGAATTGGCCGAGCGATCCAAAAAACTGCTCGATCGGTACCGCCGTGGTGACGCGACCCCGACGGCTTCCTGCGTGTTGACCGCCGCGGTGACGCGAAAAGAAGCGACCCGTGATTCCGACGCTCGTCGTGCCGACGCTCGTCGTGCCGACGACTCGGAGGGATGATCCTCGATGAAGCTTCCTGATCCTCGTTCCCGCGTGACCGTCGGTGCGAACATGACGCCGATGATCGACGTCGTGTTCTTGTTGATCATCTTTTTTTTGGTTTCCAGTCACTTGGCGAAACAAGAAAGCCGCATGCCGCTGGACTTGCCCGCTGCCAGAACGTCCGCCGATGCGGACACCGAGCGTCAAGCGCTGACCATCAACATCAACACGGACGCGGAGGTCTTGGTGCTGGGCAAGTCGGTCGGCGAAGCGGATCTCCGAGCCGTGTTGGCCGATCACGTGACGCGGGACGGCGACGCCGCGGCCATCCGAATACGTACCGACCGCAACGCGGAATACCGAACGGTCCGACCGGTGTTGCGAACCGCCGCGGCGTTGGGCATCACCGACGTCAGTTTGTCGGTTCGCTCGGCGACGTCGACGAACGTTCCGACGGCGGGGAATCGTTGATCGATCATGCGAGTGCCCAATCAACGCGACCAGAATCCTTTGGAAGTGAAGATGACACCGATGATCGATGTCGTCTTTTTGTTGCTGATCTTCTTCGTCTGGACCAGCAGTTTCGAACTGCCGGAATTCGATTTGCCCAGCAGCATCGCCGAGCCGCCCGACGGATCCGCCGAGGTCTCGCCTGCCGAATCGGTCGTCGAACCGTTCGACGAGATCATCATTCGTTTGATCAGCGAGGACGACGTGGTTCGCATCGAGCTGAACGGAAAAACGATCGCCGGCCAGATCGAACTGAGTTCGAAACTCCGCCAGATTCTTTCCCTGGGGGTGCAGCCGCCGGTGATCGTCGATCCCGACGACCGCGTCACCATGTCCGACGCGGTGGCCGCCTACGACTCGGCTCGTTCGGCCGGGGCCGAGCGGGTTTTGTTCGCCGTTCGATCCGACCCCGCGACGACGGCACCGGGAACGCCATGATGCGACGATTTTCCATGGGCGTCCTGGTGATCGGGTCGATGACTCTGGTCGTGCTGGCCACGGATCTTGTCGGCCAGGAGTCGGGCGCTCCCTTGGTCGGACGGCGGACGATCGATCGCCAGGCGGACACGGTCGCGGAATTGATTCGCCAGAATCGTTTGGACGAGGCCGCCGCGTGGTGCCAAGACGGACTGACCCAGTCGCCCGCCGATTCGGATCGTCACGCTTGGTGGTTGGCCAAAAGCGTCGAAGTCGACATGGAGAAAGCGTGTAATGACGGCGTTCCCGATGAAGCGACGGTCGCGGCGGTGATCGAGCCGGCCGAAAAGCTGTTGCAAGCCTATCCGATGCACCGGAGACGCTTGTTCGTCAGCCACGCGATCGTGATGGCCGAACTCACCGCGGCCTCGGCTGACGTCGTCGCGGCGGTGATTCGTCGACGCAGCACCGAGGCGACCGATGACGCGCTGCGACGGATGATTCGCTTTGATCGAAACGCCGAGGCTTTGATCGAACGGGCCGCGCGTGAATCTGTGCAGACGCGAAACGATCTCCGCCGTGGGACTTCACCGGAATCACGCGGCACCGCCGAAGCCTACCGGGACGACGTCGCTCAACTGATCGGCCGCTTGTCCGTCGCGCGGGTCGCCGCGGCCGTCATGCGAACCGAGTTGTTCGAACCGGGTGGTCAAGACTTTGTCGGATCGGCAGCCAAGGCGATCGCGATCGCCGAGGACACGTTGGTCCGCATCCCCAGTGATTCGGCGGCGCGGCACGAAGCAGAGTTGTTGTTGATCGACGCGTTGCTGCGTGGTGGCCGCTTGGACCAAGCCGCGCGGCAATTCGACGCGCTCCGTGACAGGGAAGGCGATGATCAAGCGAGGGCCTTGGCGGTTCGTTTGGATTTGCGACGGGGGCGGCCGACGGAGGCCGAACGGAAACTCGATCGCTTCTTCGGCAGCGACCCCTCGGCGGCCCCCCGATCTTTAACGATGGATTTTTCCCGACTGCGATTCTTGTTGCGGGACCCGACGTCCGGGCGTGCCGCGGCGGACTGGATCGAAGCGATCGGTCAACGGCACGGCGCGTACGCACGGCGGCGTGGCGAGGCGTTGTTGCTGTCCGCTTGGCCTGATCACGAGGCGGGGACCGACGCTGCGGCCGAAGTCATGGCGATCGCCGCCAGGAACCAACTTCGTGCCGGCAACACGCGGCGGGCCGCCGAGATGTTGCAGGTGGCCGCGATTCAAGAAACCCGACCCCGACAAGCTTTATCGATCGCCACGCAAGCCGCCGCCGCGTTCCAGCAGGCCGGTGACGCCGCCGCGGCCGCCGACGTGCTGCGGCAAATCTCGCAAGTGCATCGTGACGCCGAAAACGCGGCGCCGATCGACTTTCAGGCGATCGTGATGCAAAGCCGTCAGGCTTCTCCGCCCCCGGCCCGCGTGACGGCCGATCGGCTCAAGCAACACTTGACGCTGTGGCCGCAGTCGGACGTGGCCACCACCGCAAAGCGTTGGGCGATCGCTTTGTTGCAATCCGATGGGCGGGACGTGGAAGCCATCGAAGTCCTCGGCTGGACCGATCCGTCGACATGGACGGCGGAGCAGATCCGGCAAACCGGGCTGGCGATCCGAAAGGCGATATCCGGCGTCGATGATCGGGTGCTGGTCGAACGCGTGACCGAACTGATCCGACCGGCACTGTCGAATCGCTTTGCAAACCAAGCAATGAACCGGAGTTCGGCGGAGGCTTCGATGCCCGCGGAACTCGGTGTGATCGCGGTATCGTTTTTCGATGTCGGTGATCTGAAACAGGTTCGCTCGGAAGTCCGAACTGCGTTATCGGGATCGCCGGTTTTTTTCGCCGAGTTGCTGGCTTTTCGGACCGGCGAGGGCGAGGCGTCCGCGTTCTCGGGTTCGCCGCCGGGGGAGGGCGACGGAGCGCTTGATCGTTCCACGATCTCCTGGCGATTGATGCGTGACGGTCGCATGAATCCGGGGCATCGCCGTTCCATCGCCGCGGTCTTGGACGCTTGGCACGACGGCGGGCCGGTCGACCTGGCGGCGGCGGAGCGACATCTGTGGTCGGGACGCCGTGAGGAGGCGATGAAAGCTTACGATGATTTGATCGCCGCCGGCGAAAACAGCGGGCGAGTCTTGCGTCAGGCGGCCGAGGCGATCGGCCGGTTCGCGGGAACAGACCGGCCTTTGACCGTACAAGCGATTCGGTACTGGGATCGCTTGGCCGCGGGGCTTCCCAAAGGTTCGGCAAGCTGGCACGAAGCCAGACTCGCGGCCATCGACCTGCTGACCCGGATCGGCGACGCCGCCGCGGCGGACAAGCGGGCGCGGTACGTCTTGCTGACCGATCCGCCCGACGATCCGGCGACGCGGACGCGATACCAGCGCTGCACGGGTGTCGAGTCCGCGACCGGATCGGATGACGTCCCATGAGCCGGGCGGAGGAGCCTTTTCGCCGGCAGGGACGTTTTGTGATTCTGCTGCATGATGTCGCCGGGTCTGCCCGAGCGAGCGGCTTGACGCGAACGTCGTCGGATCACTTCGACTGGATGTTCCAGGCGGAGACGGGTTTGCGGACCTGGGCCGTTTCGGTGACGGAGTTCGACGCGATCTCGTGGCGACCGGGGACACGTCCGATGGTGCCAAGCTTCACACGTCTGATCGCCGAACAGTTGCCCGATCATCGAACCGCTTATTTGGAATACGAAGGGCCGGTGAGCGAAAACCGGGGCACCGTCAAACGTGTCGAAGCGGGCGACTACCGTTTGGAAAAAAGCGGCTCGAATGATTTCGTGCTGCGTTTGCGATTCGAACATCACCGGCGTCGAGCCGAAACGCGTTGGCTGCGAATTTTTCGTGACGAGGCGGACACCGGACGCGATCTTGACGGCGGGGATTCGTCAACGCTGCCCGCGGGTCAACGGATTCGGGAACCGCGATCTTCGTCCCGCAGCACCATCGCTTGGCGTCTGGATTTCTGGTCCGGTTGATAAGACACGAAGCGATGGATCGAGGTTTGCGGTCGGTAGTCGGACTGTGCCGATTCGCCCGATCGGCCCGCCAACCAAATCTCACCGGCACACAATTCGATCGATTCGACCATGACCGGTTTGACGACGAACTTGGGGTGTTCGCCGGGCACGGCCAGCAAGGCGACCGGTCCGGTATCGGTCATGTCCCAGTGCACACTGATGTCTCCGCCGGCCGCTTCGCTGCTGATACGATCCAGAAACTGACTCCACGGAATCGCCAACGCGCCGGCGCGTAAGTTTTCCAAACGGATCGCCAACAAGTTCGGTTGCTCGGTCAATTCGACTCGCACGTCGCACGAAACCACCAAATCGAAGCGTCGGTTTCGCAATCGCGCCGCGGCACGAAGCCGGCCGTCTTCGATGGCGACGCGGGGCTCGGACAAACCGCGGCGCAGCAGGTGTGGAAATTTCTCCGGCAATTCCTCGTCCAACCACGCGTTGATTTCTTCGTTGGTGAAAGTGGCGTTCCAGGATCCCTCTTTTGCCGCGGCGGATTGCAGCCGTTCGAAGTTTCGCGTCAGGCGTCGGCTGGCTTTCCGCTGTTGGTCTTGGGACGCACCCGGTCGGGCGTCCATCGTGGCCAGGCGATAGAACTCCGGAACTTGCTCGGTCTGACGAATGGCCCACCACGCCGCCGACGCGGCGACCATCAACAGCAGGACGAAACCGGCGGCGATTCGTTTGAACCATTTTCGCATTCGATCAGTCTCCTTGCGTGCACGTCGGCCTGCGACGTCGAGTCGGTCCAAAAGGTTATCGGGATTCAAAACCGCAGCGGTTCGGGTAACCAATTCTTAATACGCTCCGCGACACCCGTTCGGGTCGTTTCGGGGGTTTCCGCTGCGTCCGTGAGGACCGCGTCGTTCTGTCCACTGACTTGTCGCAACGTGTTTTGCCCGGAAAGATCGCTGTCGCCGTGCCTGCCCTGAAGAACCGTCGGCGAGCGGTCGAGCAAAACCTGGGCCCAATGATTCTGAAGCAGTTGCGCCGCGTGTGTCAAATTTTCCTGGCGGATGCCTTCAACGGCCAAGTAGGTCTGACGCTGCAATTCCTGGCGTTCTCGCTCCAGCGGAAATCGCGTCGCCAACTGAACATCGTCGATCCAAACCGGGCCGGTCGCCAACGTGTCGATCGCCAAGCGAAGCTGGGTCGTTGCGGGATCGATGCCGTCGACCTCCAACAGGGTTTGTCGGGGGTGCCAAGACCCCGTGCTGGCAGGTCGCACCGTTCGTGAACGACGAAAGGCGCGATCACGCAGATTGCCTTCCAAGGTCAGTCGCAGCACGAGAGGCTGGGAATCGTCGCGTGGTTCGCCCCGCAGGGCAGCCGATACGGCCAATCGCCCCGATGCCGGCGGCGCGATCGATTCACTGATGATCCACACCCGATTGACCGCGCCGGGCGCATTGGTCATCCGCATTGATCGATTGCCCTGGGCGGCGTGCTTCGAGTCGGCGACGACTGCGTCCTCGGGAAATTGGGAATGTACCCAACCGCTCAGTCCGACCCGGCCGTCGATTTCGAATCCGCCGTTGGTCAGCCGTGGGACAGGATCGCCGGCGGGGGATTCGTTTCGCTCGCTCGCTGTGGTGACTTGATCCAAGAATCCCATCCGCTCCACGATTCGGGTGACCTTCCATCGAATGGCCCTGTGCAAGTCCGATCCGCCAGCCGGCGCGGCCGACCATCCCGTCAAGGCCTCGGCCGACTGTGTCGATCCGATGAGTTTCCATTGGCCGGGTTCCAAATCGACGAAACCTTCGTCACGAAACGTCACCCGAGTTTTCCAGGGCGTTAAGTTGCCGAGCGACAGGAGCGGATCGTCGCCGGAGGAGGACGACGCGTACCGAAGCACCGTCACCGATTGGTCGTGGTCGTTGTCGCATGCGATCCGTCGGCCCGGTGATCGAGGCAAGCGTCGAAAGTTCGACAAAGTTGCGGCCAATCGTGCGTCGATCGGAAACGCCGAGACGGGGAAATCCAAGATCACCGTGTCCGCATCCCGACGTGCGATCAAGCTTTGCAAATCCCACCAGGAGTCACGATTCCATGCGCCGCCGCGTCGTTGATCCGCGTCGCCGGCGACGGCGTGGTATCGGCAGCCCACCAGGACGGCTTGTCCGATTTTCGCGTTTCCTGGCCCGGAGGATCGGGGGTTCACTTGGCACAGCGGCGGGAGTCCGTTGCGATCGACGATGGCGTGGCGACCGCGACGCAGTGCCGTGACGGCCAGGACGCCGCGTGGGGTTTCGACGAAGCGCGTCGACGGGGGCGAAGGGGCGGCGACGCCTTGATCGGTCGTCCCACGCTTTTCCTGACCGTTTGCCGGTGGCGACTCGGAAAACTCGCCGGCGATGATCATCCCGTATCGCGGCAGAATTTGTCGGATGGCCGTCTGATCGGATGGCGGCATGTCTTCGGGCAACACGACGCCGGCGGCCTGTTGCAGACGCAGTAAATCCGCCAACCGGTCGATCGCGCGGTGCCGACGATGAACCTCCAGCGTACTCGTCGTGAATGTGTCATTCATCGCGTCGAAGTCGATGTCACGTGTCAACGCGGCGGCCCAAGTCGGATCGCCCAAACGGAACAAGACGTCTCGGCTTTGAGGATTTTGTTGCAGGTCGGTTGCCGAGTCCGGTAACTCATCCTTTGCGATCGATTCCAGCTGGACCGCGTCCAGAAACACGCTTTCGTTTCCGGCGTTCGTCAGCGTCAATCGGACCTGATGATTCCGCGGCAGAACGAAAAAGGCGGTCTCGTCCCAGCGTTCATTCGAGGGTCGATCGACGCCGGCTTGGTTCGGTGGATCGGTCGCCGGATCGGTCGCCGCGCCGTTTGGCGGGAGGCTGATCGCGTCGTCGGAGACCGTGGGGATGGCGGTCGTCGCGATCGGCGTCACCGTCGTCGGTCTCATCTGATCCATCGTAAAGTCGGCTTCCGATTCCGGCGACGATTCGTGACCGAGCTTGATGTCCAAATGGACCTCGTCTGTGGCGTCGTAGCGAACGACCAAACGATGAATTCGGTGTTCGTCCTGTGTCCGACCGGAAAGCAGCGTCCTCGGGTCCAACCGGCCCGCGGCCGTGATCAGGTTCAGGGAAACGGCGACACCCGGGGGCAACGCGGCGACACTGCGTCCGGCGTGTTCGCCCCGGGGCAAATTCAACAGCGGACTCAGTTGGATCCCGGAAATTTGTCGAAGGCCCGGAATCAGATCCGCGCGACTCTTGCTCATCCAGCGGTTCAAGCTTTCCAGCCGATCCCCGGACCCACGCTGTGCATCGACGACTTGCCAATCGGGTGTGGCGGCAGTCGGAGCGGTCGAATGCCCGGCCTTTGGTGCTTGTTCAGGCAAGGCTTTCTCGACAAGCTCGTCGGCTCGTTCCGGTTCGACCGTGGCGGGCAAGATCACGATCGCCCGCTCTTGACGCGGCACCAGCGGTTCGTCGGAAAGAAAACGGTTCCAACCGCGAGAAACCTGCCGCATCACATCGACTTGCCAAGCGTAGACCCCTGGCGGCAGGTCGGCGGGGCAGTGGGTCGCGGTGACCTCGCCGTCCCCGTCGGGCGACAGACGAACGACTTGATCCTCGGTCCAGACCGGAACCGCGTCGCCGACGCGGATCAATCGTGTCCGCATCAGCACGTCTCGATCGGCGTGGGCACGCAGACCTTGCAAGCGAATGCGGATTTCCGTCTCGGCGGAATCGTCCAGGTAGCGCGGCTGATCCGCGTCCAAAACCCGTTCGCGAAGCGACGAAGTCAGCTCCGCCACGTCATCGCCCGCCGCGTCGATCGGGACGGACAGCCCGAGCACACACAAGGTGATCAACAGCACTTTCCACCGACGATTCGCGGTCATCCGAGCTTCGTCGCGGAACGACGGTCGGGCCGGAACGTCAGGCGAAAGCGATCGGCAATGACATCCGTGTCCGGCCATCAATCGCTACAGTCGTTGGGTATTACAGATTTGGGGGTGTCCACGAGGACAGGTTTCGCGGGAACGACTCGCGTCGGAGTTCCGGCGGCGACGCCGTCGCTTGATGCCGTGACGGTAGCCGATGGAGGCGGAGCGGGGAAAGATCGTTTCTCGGCCGCGTCGTCGGCCGCGTGATCCGCCCCCCCCGGCCAAACCGGCCGGAGACCTTGTCAGGGCCGGATTTCTTTCCTCAATCGGCCGATACGAACCGGATCGGGAACGCTTTGGTCGGCGGTTTGCTGTGGAGGTGTTTGCTGAATTGGCGATCGGGCCGAAGCAGTTATAGTGCATCGTTGCACCTTGGACTTACTTCCCGCTAGGCGGCCATTTGTGGATCTTCAGGCTTCTGTTCCCGTGAATCTTTCGGGCTATCTGCCGCAATACGGCTTGTTCGACGCTTGCAAAGCGGCCGACGGACGGGTCCGCGTCGGCTGGGAAGCGATCGAGCGGTGGTCGACGCAAGCCGGCCCGGAAGGGCTGAATCAGCGTTCGACCCAGCTTCAGCAACTGATCCGCGACAACGGGGCCACGTTCAGCGTCGAGGGCGAAGACCAGCTCCAGGGTCGTCCGTGGAAATTGGGGGCAGTTCCCCATGCCATCGACGCCGTGTCCTGGGCCAACGTGGAGGCCGGGCTTCAGCAGCGGGCCCGATTGCTGGAAGCCGTGTTGGCGGACTTGCTGGGACCCCAGACGTTGATCCGCGCTGGCATCGTGCCCGCCGAACTGTTGTGGGCCAATCCGAATTTCCAACGCAGCTATCACGGTTTGCCCGTTGCCATCGACGACACCGGACAGACGCAGCGGTTGATCGTGACGGGAACCGATCTGGCGCGGTCCGTCGACGGGTCCTGGTGGGCCGTCGGGGATCGCACGCGGGCGCCCAGCGGGCTCGGGTATCTGTTGGAGAATCGCGTCGTCACCAGCCAAGTCTTGTCGCAGTTGGTCCGCCAGTGCAACGTTCGCCGCGTCGCCGCATTCTTTGTCAAAATGCGATCCCGGTTCCAGTCGCTGGCACCGCGGATGCGCGACAACCCGCGGGTGGCGTTGCTGACGCCCGGTCCGAAAAGTTATCGGTATTTCGAAGACGCCTACCTGGCTCGTTATCTCGGTTACACCTTGGTCCAAGGCAGCGATTTGGCCGTGCGTGGCGAAAGGCTGAATCTCAAGACCTTGGGCGGTCTGCTGCCGATCGAAGTCCTGTGGCGACACGTTTCGGACCGCAACTGTGACCCGCTCGAACTCGATCCGACGTCCAGGCAAGGCGTTACCGGCATGTTGCGGATGGTGCGTCGCGGCAGTGTGGCGATCGGCAACGCGATCGGTAGCGAACTGGTTCAGATGCCCGCCTTGGCGCCGTTTCTGCCGGCGGCTTGTCGGCACCTGTTTTCCGAAACGTTGAAGCTGCCCAGCATCGACACTTTCTGGTGCGGTGGTCCGAAAGAACTGGAACACGTCGTGCAGAACCTGGACGATTTCGTGATTCGTTCGGCGTTCGTGATCGGTCGCGACCTGTCGACGATCGCCAGCAAGTTGTCGGTCAAAGGGAAAGCCGATCTGATCGCAAAGATCCGTGCGAACCCACGCCAGTTCGTCGCGCAACAGACCATGAATCACGCGACCACGCCGGTTTGGACGGGGGCGCGGTTCGAAGCTTGGCACGTCTCGCTGCGATCGTTCCAAGTGCTCGACGGCGAACACGTCGAAGTGTTGCCCGGCGGTCTGGCTCGCGCGAATCCCGACGAAAACGAGCTGTTGCAGTCGCCGACCTCGGGGCAGCTGACACTGGACTGTTGGATCACCGATCCGGAACCGGCGGCCTGGGACGTCAGTTTGCTGCCCGATCCGAATTCGCCGATCGAACTGCAGCGGGGCGGCAACGAGCTTCCCAGCCGTGTCGCCGAACATTTGTTTTGGCTGGGCAGATATGTCGAACGTTGCGAATCGATCGCGCGTTTGCTCCGGACGACGTTGAAGCGATTGGCCGGCGAGGGCGGATCGTCGAAACAATCCGAGGTCCCCCGTTTGACCGCGGCGTTGGCGGGCGTCGGCCAGATCGAACCGGACTACGCGATCGACGAACTCGGCGGTTCGTTTCCCTCACTGGAATTGATGTTGCCGGCCAGCGTTTTTTCGCGGGATCAACCCGAGGGGCTTCAATCCGCCGCGATGTCGATCGTCGCCAACGCGACGGCGGTGCGTGATCGACTGAGCACCGATGCCTACCGCATCCTCAAACGTGTCGGTGACGAACTGGACATGTCGCCGCCCAAGCAAACCGGCGAAATCGGACCGGCGATCGAGCGTTTGAATCGTTTGATCGTCGACCTGCTGGCATTCGCGGGTTTGTCCAGCGACAGCATGACCCGGACCCACGGTTGGCGATTCTTGCAACTCGGTCGACGCATCGAACGGACGAACCAAACGGCCGAGCTGTTGTCCGCCACGTTGGTGGCCGTGGCCAAGAACGAACGCAACATCTGCGAAGCGGTGCTGGAAACGACCGACAGCCTGATGACTTATCATTCCCGTTACATGAATCTGATTCGCCCCGTGCCGGTGATCGATTTGTTGGTGACCGACGAAACGAACCCTCGCTCGCTCGCTTTTCAACTGCATCACATCGACGAAGCGGTGGGACTGTTGCCGCGCGACCCGCATTTGACCAGTCTGCGAGACGATCAGCTTCAGTCCCGTTCGTTGCTGCATGAGATCGAGATGGCGAACCCCGAGTTTCTGGGCCGAAGCAACGGTCAGCGCCGCGAAGGGCTGAACGAACTGTTGCAAACGATCAGCGACGGCTTGCCGAAGCTTTCCGATGCCATCGCGGCCCAGTATTTCTTTCACACCAGCACGACGCAGTCGCTGACCGGTAGTCGGAATCAGGCGAGCCACGAATTGTCGGCGGAGGGGCGACGGCCATGATGCAGTTTGCTTCCGGGACGCCGGACCACGGACCCGGTTCGTCGCCCGCCACCGAGCCGAACGCGGCCACCACGCCGCCCGTCAATTATCGGGTCATGCACCGGACGGTCTATCGCTATTCGGCTCCCGTTGCCGTTTGTCAAAACCAGCTTCGGATGCGACCGCGACGATTGCCGTCGGTGCGAGTCAATCGCAGCGACACGACGATTCTTCCCCGACCCGACACGCGGGAAAACCACGTGGACTATTTCGGCAACGAGGTCGAAACGTTTGCGATCGAGGCCCTGCACGACAAATTGGTCGTCAGTGTGGAAAGCGATGTGACCGTCACGCCGCTGACGATCGGCCAACCCGATCGCGCGATCCTTTGGCGAGACGTGGTCGAGCGGTTGCAGCGGCCCGTGACGGATCATTTGGCCGGCGAAGACTTGCTGAAAGTCGGCGAGTTCGTATTCGCTTCTCCGCGAATCTCTTGGGACGACACGTTCCGTCAGTACGCGATGGCTTCGTTCGACAAACACGAAACCTTGGTCGACGCGGCGGTCGATTTGACCCGCCGCATCTACACCGATTTCAAATACGACTCGGTGGCCACGCACGTCGACACCCTGGTGGATCAAGCCTTTGCTTTGAAGGCCGGCGTGTGCCAGGATTTCGCGCAGGTCCAGATCGCCTGCCTGCGTTCACTCGGACTGGCCGCCAGGTACGTCAGCGGATACTTGCGAACCTTGCCTCCGCCCGGCAAGCCCAAGTTGGTCGGCGCGGACGAATCGCACGCTTGGTCGAGCGTTTACCTGGGCGGCCAGCACGGTTGGTTGGATCTGGATCCGACCAACGGCTGCGTGACCGGTCGCGATCACATCCCGATCTGTTTCGGTCGCGACTACAAAGACGTCAGCCCGATGCGGGGCGTCGCGATCGGTGGCGGCAAAGCGGAGCTGAAGGTCAGCGTTGACGTGGCGGAGGTGTGATCCGGCATGTCGTTGTCAGCGGACCATTTTTTGAAAGCCGTCCCGGATGCGGCATCGATCCGAACCGTTCGTCGTGTCGGCGGCGGTTGCATCAGCGAGGCGTATCACGTCGAGTATCAGGATCACGCCGGGCGATCGAGCGAAGTCTTCGTCAAGCAAAACCGTGAAGATTTTCGGACCAACTTCGCGTGCGAACGAGACGGTTTGTCGGCCATCGAACGGGTCGGTGTCGTGCAGGTTCCGCGTCCCATCGGCGCGGCGCACTTCGACGGGAAATCGGTGCTCGCGTTGCGTTGGATCCGGGTCGGGTCGCCGGGACCCACTTATTTCGCGAACTTCGGTCGCTTGTTGGCTCAGCACCACGCGGCGACGAGGACGGAGGATTTGCATCACGGTTGGCACGTCGACAATTTTTTGGGCGCGTCGCCACAACCGAATCAGCCGTGTTCGTCTTGGACGGAGTTTTTCGCGACACAGCGTTTGGATTTTCAGCTTCGCATGGCCGTCGACGGCGGGCTGGCTGATCCGGGTTTGCGGAGCGACGTCCAGGCGATCATCGACAAGCTGGACGACTTGTCGGCCGGCAGGATCCCTCGGGTCAGTCTGTTGCACGGTGATTTGTGGAGCGGAAATTATCTGTGCGACGAGGCAGGCGGCGTCGTGTTGATCGATCCGGCGGTGTACCGGGGCTGCGCCGAAGCGGAGTTCGGCATGATCGAGCTTTTCGGAGCCTGTCCGCGGGTGTTTTACGAGTCCTACTTGGATGCCAATCCGCTCGGTGATCGCTGGCGGAGTCGGGTCAAAATCTACGTTCTGTATCACTTGCTGAATCACTTGAACCTGTTCGGTCGCGGCTACGCCGGGCAATGCCGAGCCACCGCGGCGGAGATTCTGCGGGCGTGAGCGTGCCCGTGTGGGTTTGTGCGTGGGATCGGTTTGGGACTAGGATTCTCGGACAAGGACCGCCGGTCGCTTTGATTTTCACGGGGGGCCGCGATCCCCATTTTGCCCGATCCCGTCCGCTTCGATTTGCTCCCGTCATGCTTGCAGCCCGCGTCATTCCCTGTCTGGACGTTCACGGCGGTCGCGTCGTCAAAGGCACCAATTTTGTGAATCTGCGCGACGCCGGTGATCCGGTGGAGGTCGCCCGACGGTACGAAGCCGAGGGTGCCGACGAACTGGTTTACTTGGACATCACGGCCAGTCATGAACAACGGGACATCATCTTGGACGTCGTCCGACGGACGGCCGAACAGGTCTTCATGCCGCTGACCGTGGGCGGCGGAGTCCGGACGATCGAAGACGTTCGGTCGTTGTTGTCGGCCGGTTGCGACAAGGTCTCGATCAACTCGGCGGCTTGCCAGGATCCCGAGTTCGTCCGCAAGGCCGCGGATCGTTTCGGCAGCCAGTGCATCGTGGTCAACATCGATCCCAAACGTGTCGATCGTGACGGCCGAGAGTTTTGGGAAGTCCACATCAACGGCGGTCGCACGCCGACGGGGCTCGAAGCGGTCGCCTGGGCCAAGGAAGTGCAGTCGCTGGGTGCCGGCGAGATCGTCTTGACCAGCATGGACGCCGACGGGACCCGCGACGGTTTCGATTTGCCGATCACGGCGGCCGTCAGCGAAGCCGTCAACATCCCGGTCGTCGCAAGCGGCGGCGCGGGCAGCCCGCAGCACTTGGCCGACGCGATCCTGAAAGGCAAGGCCGACGCGGCGCTCGCGGCCAGCATTTTTCATTTCGGTCAGTTCACGATCCGCGAAACCAAACAAGTGATGCGCGACGCCGGCGTTTCGGTCCGGCTTTGATGCGAACGCCGTCAAAACAATTCTGCAAGATGAACAATCCGTCTGACTATCAACCGAGATTTCGATCGATCCGTGCCGACGCCCGCGACGCGGCCTTTCGATGCGTCTGGTTTCATCACGCCGGGGGCGCGTCGAATACGCTGGCGTTTCGGTTTCGACAAGCCGAGGCGGCACTGCGGGCGATGCCGGCCTTCGAGGTCCTGACCCCGATACCGCCGCTGCGGGAAGACGCGGGGGACGAAGATTTTGACGGAACGTTGCACGAGCTTGCCGATCTTTACACCGCCGTATTGTCCGAGGAACATTCGATCGGCGCCGAGCCCTTCGTCGTCGTCGGGCACAGTTACGGCACGGTGCTGGCTTACGAAGTCACGTCGCGGCTGATCGCCCGCGGGATCCGGCCGCATCGCTTGGTCGTCATGTCGTTTCCCGCGCCGGATCGTTTGACGCATCAGACGCAACTGCACACCTTGGACGACCGGGCTTTGGTCCAGCAGGTCGACGAGTTGTTCGGAGGCATGCCGGCGGACATTTTGAACGACGCGGCATCGCTGAAGTTTTTTGTGCCGGGGTTGCGATTGGACTTGGGGCTGCTGGAACGGTATCGGCCCGACGGCGATCCACCGGCGTTGCCGATCGCTGTCACCGCGATGGTGGGCACCGATGACCGGGCGGTGGATTTGGCCGACGTCCAACGCTGGAACCTGTTCGTCGAACCGCCGGTGCGGATGCAGACGCTGCCGGGCGACCATTTCTTTCCGTTGACGCGGTTGCCCGAAGTGATCGATGCCGCCGTTTGGGATTTGCCGGCGACCCGGTCGGCGGGTTGATCCGCGATCGCCCAGGTTGTCGTTTGGTTGGGCTTGAGTCAAAGTAACCGGCCAGGAATTTACAGCTTAGCCTTGCCGTTTTTTATGAGTTTCAGTGCCGTGTCGGATGTCGTCCCCATCAAAAGTGCCTTGATCAGTGTCAGTGACAAGCTGGGGCTGGCCGATCTGGCAGCCGGCCTGCAGGCCGCCGGGGTGACGATTTACAGCACCGGCGGCACACGTCGGCACTTGGAGGAATCGGGCATCGAGGTCTCGGACGTCGCCGAGTACACCGGGTTTCCCGAGATGCTCGACGGCCGCGTCAAAACACTTCATCCTAAGATCTTTGGCGGCATCCTGGCGATTCGCGATCGCGACGATCACATGGACGCGATCGAGGATCATGACATCGAGCCGATCGATTTGGTGGTCGTCAATCTGTACCCGTTCTCCGCCACCGCCGCTCGGGCCGGGGCGACCCGTGCCCAGTGCGTCGAGCAGATCGACATCGGTGGTCCCAGCCTGGTCCGCGCCGCGGCCAAGAATCACGGCGACGTTGCCGTCGCGACCAGCAGCGAACAGTACGGCGAAATCCTGGAACAGCTGGACACCCTGGGCGGCACGTCGTTGAAATTGCGACGCGAATTGGCCGCCGAAGCGTTTGACCACACGGCGGCTTACGACCGAGCGATCGCGGATTACCTGTTGGGCGAAGCGATCTCGGGTGAATTCCCGGCCTCGATGCACATGACGTTTCGTCGCAAGGCACAGCTTCGTTACGGCGAAAACCCGCACCAGCGTGCCGCGATCTATGCCGATCCCGCGGTTCGTTCGGCGAACCTGGTCGCCGCACGCCAGATCAGCGGCAAGGAACTTTCCTACAACAACCTGTTGGATCTGGATTCGGCACTCGAGATCGTTCGCGGGTTCGCCCAGCCCGCCGTGTCGGTCATCAAGCACAACAATCCTTGCGGCGCGGCGACCGATGCCAAGCTTTCCCGAGCCTGTCGCAAGGCCCTCGACGGTGACCCGCTTTCCGCGTTCGGCAGCGTCCTGGGATTTAACCGCACGCTCGATCTGGAAACCGCCGAGGCGCTCTGCGAACCCGGTCTGTTCATCGAAGCGATCGTCGCGCCGGATTTCGAAGCCGGCGCCGTCGGTCTGCTGACCTCGAAACCACGCTGGCGGGAAAATGTTCGGCTGATGCAAGTCGGCCGGCTGGACGATCATCATTCCAGTTTGCAGCGTCGGTTCATCAGCGGAGGCATGCTGGTGCAAGACGCCGATCGAATGACCAGTGCACCGCTTCAATGGAAAACGGCGACCGAAACGCAAGTCGAGGACGACCTGTGGGACGACATCTCGTTCGCGTGGGAAATGGTTCGTCACGTGAAAAGCAACGCGATCGTCTTGGCCAAACACACCTCGCTGATCGGTGTGGGTGCCGGCCAAATGAGTCGCGTCGATAGCGTCGAGATCTCCATCAAAAAAGCCGGCGATCGCGCCGACGGCAGTGTGCTGGCCAGTGATGCTTTTTTCCCCTTTCCCGATTCTATCGATGCCGCCGCCGATGCCGGCATCGTCGCGATCGTTCAACCCGGCGGCTCGCGTCGTGATCAAGAAGTCATCGAAGCGTGCGATGCCCACGACTTGCCGATGGTGCTGACCGGGCGACGGCACTTTAAACACTGATGACGATTCTCGACGACATATTGGCGCGAACGCACAAGACGATTCAGCGTGATCGCGATGCCATCTCGATCGAAACGCTGCGGCGTCAATGCGAAGGTCTGCCGCCGTGCCGAGACTTTCACGCCGCGTTGGCTGCCGGGACGCACGTCAATCTGATCGCGGAAATCAAACGCGCCAGCCCCTCGGCCGGCCTGATCCGCGAGGACTTTGATCCCGTCGTCATCGCCAAGGCTTATCAAGCCGGCGGGGCGAGTTGTCTGAGCGTGTTGACCGACGAACCTTTTTTCCAAGGCTCCCTGGAGTACTTGCGCGACGTCGCCGCGGAGGTCACTCTGCCGGTGCTACGCAAGGATTTCATCATCGACGAGTATCAGATTCTCCAGGCGCGGGCCGCCGGGGCATCGTGCGTGTTGCTGATCGCCGAATGTTTACCGGCGGATCGCTTGAAAGCCCTGCACGACTTCGCGGCGGATATCGGGCTGCAAACGTTGATCGAGCTGTACGATCCGGAGAGTCTGGAGGGCGTGCTGGCGACCGGGACCCCGCTGGTCGGCGTGAACAATCGGAACCTGAAAACCTTTCAGACGGACCTGGACCACACGCTGAGGATGCGGGAGTCGATCCCGGCCGACCGGCTGTTGATCGGCGAGAGTGGAATCCGGACTCGTCAGGACGTGCTGCGTCTGGAACAGGGTGGCGTCAAGGGAATTCTGGTGGGCGAATCCTTGATGCGAGAGCCGGATGTGCGGGCGGCAACGGTTAGGCTGCTGGGCCGCGGATGATTTCCGTCCCCGACGTGATCCGAAGTGGTCCCCCTTTGCCGGCCGCTGACTAAGATTCGAATAGTCACGCGTCGCAGCCCGATTTCCGTTTCAAAGCCGTTTTTGGGATCACTGTCCCCTGTCAGCGACACCGCCCGCCGCCGATGGTCGATCATCCGATCGGAGCGTTCTTTCGCCGGCCGAACCGGTGTCGAGTCCGGCGGGGGCGACCCCTGGCGACAGTCACGCGGCCCCACCGCCGGACGGCGATCCGGCGGTGAATTGGTGGTCGCTCCCGGCATTCCAGGTCGGTCGGGCGAGCGTCGCTTGGACCGCCGCGGTTTTGCTGGTCGTGGTTTTGGGACTGACCGTCGCCCGGATCATCGTCCAATACCAAACGCCGGGCCCTTTCGATGAAACGCGACAAGGCTTGTGTGATTTTCATAACGGGATTTACTTTCCCGCCAAGGCTTTGACCGAAGGGGTCAGTCCTTACGGCAGCGTGTATGCGGCCGAGTATCCCGTGGCTCGATCGATACCGTTTTTCTCGCCGGGCATCTTAGCTTTGCATGCGCCGTTGACTCGGTTGCCGTTGACGGCAGCCGAGACGCTGTTCACGATTTTGAACGTCGTTTTGTTGTTCGCCATCGCGGCGTCGGCCGCCGCGGCGGCCGGAATGCCTCGTCGCTTGGACGCCGTGTTCTGCATCGCCTTGGCGATCATGATCAGTCGTGGCGGCCACGTCACGGTGTTTGACGGATACTTCACCTTCCAGTTGATCCTGGCAACATTCCTGGCGATCACCTGGGCGGCCGATTCGCCGTGGAAGGCCGCCATGGCCTTGGCGGTCGTCAGTGCGAAACCGACTTACATTCTGCCGCTGGGGTTTTTGTTGCTGGCACGAGGAAACTACCGCGCGCTGATCTACGGTGCGGGACTGAGCGTGTTGTTTGCCGGCGTGCCCTTCGCCTGGCTGGCTTATCACGAAGGCGACGGGAATCTCGTCGAAGGGTTTCAAACGCTCCGGATGCAGATCGAACAGTCTCAGGACATTCACCGCGCCGATCCCAACGAATCGCCGTTGCGGTCCTGGACGCGATTGGACTTGCTGGCGGTGATCGCCAAGTGGGCCAATGTTCGGCCCGGCGACGCAGTCCACTTGGGCGTGATGGCCTTGATCTTGGCGGTGCCCATGGCGGTGCTGCGTCGACGTCGCTCGGCCGGCATCGACGACGGCCTGGGCGGGCTGACCGGTGCTTTGATTCTGGTCGCGATTTTGGTCAGCCTTTATCACCAATCGTACGACGCGTTGTTGATGGTGGTCCCCGCGGCAGGGTTGTTGTTGGCAAGACGGCAGGCGTGGGTCGGGATGCCGAGGACGATGCGTGTCGGTGTCTTCTTGCTGGCGGCGTTTCCGGCCTACAACTTTGTTTCGACTCAGTTGTTTCTCGTGAATTTTGGTGGATCGCAGCTCCTGTTTTTGACCCTGACCAGCCTGAACGGCGTGTCCCTGGCCGTGATGTTGATCGTGCTGATTTTGTGGTCACGGGCCGAACCGGCGACCTTGGACGGCGGACAATATCGGGGAGGCGAACAGGTGGACCAGGCCCCCTGAATGATGTAATCGATACAGCTTGTTGTCTCGATCGTCGTAGGTAGACTGAGCCCCGCCATCCGTGCACGCTTCGTTCCCCGAGGCCGTACGGTTTTTGGAAACCAAGAGATTTGCATCATCGATTCCCGTGCCGACAGTGTCATGTCCCAATCTTTAATCCCCAATTCGGGGGATATCGCTTCCCCGGTCTCCCGAACCTCACCGACCGAGGGTCGCGATTCGATCCGCTTCCGGCCCTCGAAAATCTTCATGGCGTTGCCGGCGTTCAACGAAGAAGAAGCGTTGCCGGAATTGCTTGAACGCATCGGTGAAGCGTTTGCCGATAGCGGATTGCCCTACGAAGTCATCATCGTCGACGACGGCAGCAAGGACGACACGGCCAGCATTGCCTCGCAGATGTCGTTTCAAATGCCGGTCCATGTGGTTCAGCACGAAGTCAACCAAGGTCTCGGCATCACGCTTCGCGACGGGCTTCGCGAAGCCGTCGATCGTGCCGGCGAACGCGACATCATCATCACGATGGATGCCGACAATACGCATCCGCCGGGACTGATCGAACACATGGTGAGGATGATCCACGAAGGTTGCGACGTCGTCATCGCGTCTCGTTTTCAGCCCGGAGCCCGCGTGATCGGTGTTCCGATCGAGCGCCATTTTCTCAGCATCGGTGCCCGCGGGTTGTTCACCTTGTTGTTCCCGACACGTGGAGTGCGGGATTACACGTCAGGTTATCGTGCATACAAAGCCGGTGTGATTCGCACGGCCTTTGGCACGTATGGCGATGATTTCGTCGGCGAGACCGGTTTTTCCTGCATGGCCGATGTGTTGTTGAAGCTTCGCAAACAGGGCTGTCTGTTCGGCGAAGCTCCGCTGCGTCTTCGGTACGACCAAAAGGGCGGCGACAGCAAGATGCGTGTCTTCCACACGATTTGGTTGACCTTAAAAATGCTCGGTCGTCACCGCTTCGGTGGCAAGTGATGCCTGAATCGGTCCATCAGACGAACTCCTTGCCGGACGCCCAGCCGCCCCGTGGGCGTTGGCTCGTCGTCGGTGGCGGCATGATGGGACTGAAGGTCGCTTGGGACTTGGTCCGGCGCGGTCAAGACGTCACGATCGCCGAAGCCGCGCCGCAGTTCGGCGGTCTGACCAGCGCATGGAAGCTCGGCGATGTCGTTTGGGATCGCTTTTACCACGTCACGCTACTCAGTGACACGAAGCTGCGTGATCTGCTGACCGAGCTGGGTTTGGAAAAGGAGATTCGGTGGGTCGAAACCAAGACCGGTTTCTATACCGATGGTGATTTGGTTTCGATGAGCAACACGGCGGAGTTTTTGAAGTTCCCGCCTTTAAATTTCTTTCAAAAGCTGCGTCTCGGCGGCACGATTTTCTACGCCTCCAAAATCAAGAACTGGCGACGACTGGAAAAACTGTCCGTCGAAAAATGGCTGCGACGATGGTCGGGTGATCGTGTCCTTGAAAAGATCTGGCTACCGCTGCTCAAAGCCAAACTCGGGGAAGCCTACACGCAAACCTCGGCCGCTTTCATCTGGGCACACACGGCCCGCATGTACAAAGCCCGACGCAGCGGCATGAAAACCGAAATGTTCGGCTACGTCCCCGGCGGCTACGCGCGAATCCTGGATCGCCTGGGCGAAGCCTTACGCGACCGCGGCGTGACGATGCTCGCCGGCCACCCGGTCGTCGAAATCCGCCGCGACGCCGACGGCTCGCTGGAGGTCGATTTCGGCGACGACCGCGTCGATCAGTTCGATAACGTGGTCTCCACCATCGCGTCGCCTCTGATCGCCCGCTCGTGTCCGGAACTGACGCGGGAAGAGAAAGGTCTGCACGACGGAATCCGCTATCTCGGCGTCGTCTGTGCTTCGATGCTTCTGAAGAAAAGCATCAGTCCGTACTACGTCACCAACATCACCGACACCTGGGTGCCCCTGACGGCCGTGATCGAGATGTCGACGATCGTCGATTCGGAAACTCAGCTCGGCGGGAACCATTTGGTTTACTTGCCGAAATACTTGCCCGACGATCACGAAGGCTTGCAGGAGTCCGACGACGACTATCGCGAGAAGTGCTTGTCGACCTTGGAGAAGATGTACGACCATTTTTCCCGCGACGACGTTTTGGATTTCAAAGTCGCGCGGGCCAAGTACGTCGCGGCACTGTCGACGATCGATTACAGCACCCGACTACCGCCGGTCGTCACCAGCCTGCCGGGCTTTTACGCGCTCAACTCCGCGCACATCGTCAAGGGCAACTTGAACGTGAATGAAACGATCACGTTGGGCGAAGAAAAATTCACCGGAGAAGTTTGGCCCGATTTTCTACGACGCGCATCAACCGACGTGAAACGCGTCGGTCCGTCGCGTGAAACCGAAGTCCCCGTGCGGGCTTAGCGTCTGTCTCCGCAGGCGCGCTCGGATTTCGGTCCCGGCCGGACCTTCAGCCGCTCGGACGCTTCCGGGACGGCTTTCTACCCACCGCGGCGATCGCTCGATGGCAAGTCGTGCCCAGGTGGTCTTGCTCTGTCGTCGAGCCAGTTGTTATGGCTCGACTGCGTTGCTTGTGCCCAAGCAAATGAATCACCGTCTTTCATCGGACCCTTCGCGAGCGGACCATGTCACATCTTCCCATCGACCCGACGCCCGATCCTTCTTTAGCCGTTTTGGTCGAAACGGTTACGGCACCGCTTCTGATGGCTCATCCCGCCCCGGTTTGTTTGGAAGTCGACATCGATCCGTCGATCCCGGTACCCACCGGCGTCGCCGCGATGACCGAAATCGTCCGGGCGATCACCGCTCAGATGCTGTCGGAACTCGGGGGCGGCGGCGATTTTGTGATCACCGCCTGTCAGACCGAAACGACGATCGAATTGGAAATGGCCGACGACGGGCCGGACAAGCAACATCGATCGCGGAGTTTGCCGTTGGCGGTCGCCGAAGCCGGCGCCACGCTGAACTGGATGAATTGCCCCCAAGGCGGGGCGGCCGTCACGATCGTGTTCCCGCGTCCCGCGGACACGCAAAACGCCGTGAAAACCCGTGACCACCGGCAATCCGACGACGCCCTTCGCCGGGCCGCCTGAGCCAGTTTATTCAAGGGAGCTGCCGTCGACATGTTCGGGATTCTCAACAGCAATACCATCCCCGCGCTGGAACAGACGCTGAATTTTGCCCAGCGTCGCCACGACTTGTTGGCCAGCAACATCGCCAACATTTCCACACCCGGTTACCGGTCACGCGATCTGGACGTCAAGGACTTTCAAGCCGCCCTGTCGGATTCCATTCGCGGCTACGGCGATGACGCGGCGAACTCCGGTGTCGCGGCGACCCGTGACGAGCGATTCTCCGGTCCCCGATCCGCCAGCGAACAGATTGTCTATCACGACGGCAGCGACGTCGCGCTGGAGCATCAAGTGACCCAGATTTCTAAAAATCAACACATGCAAAGCTTGGCGATCACGACGATGCGGAGTCAATTCGCGTTGCTCCGCGCCGCGATCACCGAACGTGCCACGTGAACCCCGAACCTTCGAACCTGAAATCCCTCCAGAATCCATGATCAGTTCACTCGACATCAGCACGTCGGCATTGGTCGCCCAGCGAACCAGACTCAATGCGATCTCCGGAAACATCGCCAACATGTCATCGTTGACCGACGAAACCGGGGCGGCCAATCCGTACAAAGCCCGCGAGGTCATCTTCCAAACCGACGCTTCGATCTCCGCCGACCAAGGCGTCGCGGGTGTTCGGGTGAAAGAGATCACGCAAGACGAATCCGAGCCGCTGTATCGATACCAGCCCGACCATCCGCTGGCGATCGCCGAGGGTAAATGGAAAGGCTACGTCGCTTATCCGAACATCGACTTGACCACTCAGATGGTCGACGCGTTGGAGACGACTCGGGCTTACGAAGCCAACGTCGGCGTGATCGAAATTTCCAAGAACATGGGACGCGAACGGCTGACCATCCTGGCCTGATCATGCGACCGATTTCATCGCTTCAACCGCCCTCGCCACCGACCAATCCCTTTCAGTCGGCCAAGCAATCCGGCCAGACCGGACCGACAAACTTCGTCGAGCTGCTCGGCGAACAGGTCGGCGAGGTTAACCAGATGCAACTGACCGCCGACGACAAGGTCCACGCTTTGTTGACGGGCGAAGACGTCAGCGAAGCCGAAGTGTTGACCTCCGTCCAAAAAGCGGATCTCGCCTTTCGGATGCTGCTACAAGTCCGCAACAAACTGATCGAAGCGTATCGCGAAGTCCAACAAATCCAGATTTAGCCCGACACGCTGATGCGTGTCAGTGACCATCCCGCCGCCCGCCGACCAACTTGCCATGTCGTTTTTTCGTGATTTCGCCGATCAAACCCGCCAAGGCTTTCTGGCGATGCCCGTTCAATCCCGCGTCATCGCGGTGTTGTTGGTCGTGGCGATCGCCGTCAGCTTGGGCTTCTTGGTCAAAGGCGGATCCCCACAGGAAACGGTGTTCCTATTGGGCGACCAAGTCCTGAGCGAAAAAGAACTGACGGCGATGGACATCGCTTTCGGGCAAACCAACTTGAGCGGCTGGCATCGTGAGGGACGTCGCATGCGAGTCCCCGCGAAAAACCGATCGGAATTCTTGGCGGCGCTGAAAGAATCAACGATCCTACCCTCCGGCCTGCAAAGTCACGTCGAGAAAGCGTTTGCGACGATGAGTCCGTTCGAATCGAGCGAGATCATCAAGGCACGTTTGATGCTGGGCGAAGAACAGGATGTCGCCAAGGCGCTTGAGGCGATGCCCTATGTCCGCGCGGCTACGGTCAGCTTCACCCGCAGCGAGCGACGCGCGTTTCAACCCGAACGGCCGATGTCGGCCGCCGTCATGATCACGCCCGAGGGCACGGCGCCGCTGGACAAATCACAGCTTCGCCAAATCCAAATGCACGTGGCCAAATCGTTCGGCATGTCCGAAGCCGACGTCAACGTGACCGACGTGAATTCGTCGGGATCGTCGCTGTTGGTCGATGACGAGGATCCGCTGTTGCGACGCAAACGCGAGGTCGAGGAGCACACCAAACGCCAGATTCTGAATCAGTTGGCTTACATCGAAGGCGTGCGAGTGGACGTGAGCGCCGAGATCGATCCGATTCTTGACAGCGAACAAACCACCGTCGAATACGACGAACAGCCCACGACCATCAGTGAGAAATCTCGCAAAATCAAAAGGGACTCCAACCGCCCCGGCGTGGGAGGCGTTCCCGGAACCGAAACCAACGCGATCGGAAATCGGGCGAGAAGCCTGGAGGAACTCGCCGATACCACCAGCCTGAGCGACGACATCAAGGAAAGCAATAAAATCGTCGGGCAAACCTACCAACAATCACGGACCGCGGGACTGATCCCCAAAAAAGTCACCGCCACCATTTCATTACCGACCAGCTACTACGACAAACTCTGGCTGGAAAACAAGCGGCGTGAAGACCCCCAAACCCCGCCGGATCAATTGCCGCAGGCACAGTCCTCGGACATCGACGAACTCCGCAGCAAAACCGTCAAAAAGATCCAAGACATCGTCACACCCCTGCTGCCGGACGTCGCCGCCGGCGAGGATGCCAGACCGCTGGTTCGCGTCGAAGATTTCCCCGACCTTCGCGTGGCCACGGTGGAGGAATCCGAAACGACCGAACGGGCGCTGAGTTGGCTTGCCCATTCCTGGAAGTCGATCGGACTGTTGTTGCTGGGCGTTTTCGCGCTCTTGGTCGCGCGATCGGCCGTCCGCGGCGGCGACGGAAACACGCCACCGGAATACGCCGAAGGATTCGGCTTGGACTTGCCCGTCCCCCCCGCGCCGGTCGAAGGCGAAGCCGAGCCGGTCGACAAAATGACAATCACCGGGGGTTCTCTGCAATCGGAATTGACGCTGTTGGTCGAAGCCAATCCCGAAGTCGCCGCCAACGTGATCCGCGGTTGGGTCGGCGAGGCCGCCTGAGAAAGACGGTCTAGCTTTCGGCATCGGGCGTTCGCTACAAGTGGGTTTCATGACCGGATGAATCCGGCTGCCCCTTTTTTGACAAGGACGTCATCACGATGAATTCCGGTCGACACGCCGCCCAAAATCGCGAAGCGTCGCTGCGTCGTGTGGCGATCGTGCTGAGCAGTCTTCCCAAGCCCGTCGCCGCGCGGCTGCTCTCGGGTGTCGATGAAGAAAAGCGGAAACAGCTTCGCCACGCCATGACCTCGCTCGCCGACGTCGACCCTCTGGAACGAAAACGGGCGATGCAATCCTTTTCCGGCACCATTCTCCAGCGTGTCCGTATTCCCGAAGCTTCACCGCAATCGGATCCACCGGGTCGCTCCGGTGCAACCGAACGTTCGTTCGACGATGAGGATGAACGTGGCATCGACGAAGGTTCCGATCGTGCAATGTCGCCCCAGCATCCGTTGGCGTTTCTGGCCAAGGTCCCGGACCGCCAATTGACCGAGATCCTCGGCAGCGAACATCCCCAGATCGGTGCCGTCGTTCTCGCTTCGATCCGACCCGAAAAAGCCGCCAGTTTGTTGCCCGCTTTTTCCCCCGACCATCGAAAAGAACTGATCCGCCGGATCGGGCGCCTGGGTGATATCGAACCGGGAATGCTGGACGACGTCGCTGAAACTCTGAAAGCCCGTTGTTTACAAATCGAGCTGCCGACGCGTTCCTCCAGTGGTGCCAACGCGCTCCGCGAGATCATGTCGCGGATGAGTGTCCCCGAAACGGACGAGCACCGAAGCGAACGACACCAAACCGCTACCGTCGCTGATCAAGTTTTCGGTGACACGTTCGACGTGACGCGGCGTGAAGAACCGGATCGTCACGATCCGTCCACTCCATCCGTCGCCGAACAAAACCGAGACGAACCGTATCGGGAACCTTCGGCGATTCGCACAGACGAAATGTCGACCGACGAGGTGAATGGTCGTTTGGAATCGATGTCGCCGATCGAACTGTGCCGCTGTCTGGGGCTGGTCGAGACTCGCGACGCCTTGCTGACTCTGTGTGGAGTCACGATGAAGGCGGCCGATCGAGCGATCGCGATGCTGCCGCGTGCCCAGCAAAAGCAAACGCGCAAGGCCCTGGCCGAATTGGGCCCGCTGCAATTGTCCGAGATCGATCGAGCGAAAGAACGCGTCGTCCGCGCCGCGGCAAAGCCGACAAGCGTGCCCCTGGCCGCCTGAATTCGACTCGACGCCGGCGACAACTTGTCGATTTTCAACCTCATTTCCGAAACCGTCTCCGATCATGGCTTTCGTTCTAAAATCGCAAACCGACGACGAGGCGTTACCCGCGGCACGTCAAGCGTCGAGTCTGGCGGGTTTCAATTTGGATGACCTGGCCGGTCATGGTCGCGCGCAGCTGGACGCCACCCGCAAAGAAGCGAACCGGTTGCTGACCGAAGCGCGCGCGGAAGCCGAACTCCTGCGGCAACAAGCCAAGGCGGAAGGACGAAACGAAGGCCTCAAACAAGCCGAAAAGGACGTCGACCGGCGGGTCGCCGAAGAAGCCACGAGCCTGGCCAAGCAACAACTGGCTCTGATGGACAAAGCGACCCGAGATCTGCACCGCGTCTACGAAGACTGGATGCAACAGTACGCCGGCGTGATGCACGAAACGATCTTGGCGGCGGTCGAAAAAATCATGTGCCGTCGCATCGAAACCGATCCGGAGATGCTTTTGCGTTGGACCGCCGATGCACTTTCGCAAACCCGCGCGGCGACGGAACTTGCCGTCGCGGTGCACCCCGAAACCTTGGCGGAATTGGGGCAAGCACTCGATGAATTATTGGCGTCGTCGAACGTTCCCGAACGCACCTCGGTCGTTCCGGACGAAAGCTTGAACCGGACCGACGTCGTGATCCGACAAACCGGTGGAGAAATTCGTGCGGGACTACAAGATCAACTGAATCGTCTGCGTGAGTTGCTTTCATGAACGCTTATCAGATCGACGCGCCCGGCTTGCCCCGTCCGGGCATGCGAGCCGAAATGATTCGGCAGTCGCTGCGTCATGAGGTGCAAGGACGCATCGCCGCGGTCAGCGGCGAAACGATCGAACTGCAAGGCATGACCGCGCCACTCGGGTCGATCTGTCAATTGAATTTCGATCCGAAGGACGTCGCCGACCGACGCGAATCGCCAGCGGGCCGTGGACCGTCCGCCCCCGGAACCGCTTCGTCGGGAACGAGGGCAAAAGTCATCGGCTTTCGCGGCGTGCGACCGTTGTTGGCACCGCTGGAAAACCCCGGCCGCATCGCGGCGGGTGATCCGGTACGCTTGATGGACACATCGTTAAAGGTTCGCGTCGGTGATTCGCTGTGTGGTCGTGTCTTGGACGCGTTCGGCCAGCCGATCGACGGCAAACCGCTTCCCGAAGATCTGACGCTGATCGATACCGAACGTCAGCCGCCCGAATCCTTGGACCGTCCTCCCATCGACACGCCGTTGGAAACGGGTGTGCGTGCGATCGACGGAATGTTGACGTGCGGACACGGTCAGCGATTGGGAATTTTTGCCGGCAGCGGCGTCGGCAAAAGTACTTTGTTGGGAATGTTGGCACGCAACTCCGACGCCGACCGCATCGTCATCGGTATGGTCGGGGAACGGGGGCGTGAAGTCCGGGAATTCATCTCACGATCGTTGGGTGAACAAGGTTTGGCTCGAAGCGTCGTCGTCGTCGCGACGAGTGACCGCGTCGCGACGCAGCGTGTGGCCGCGGCTTGGACGGCGACGGCGATCGCCGAGTCGTTCCGCGATGAAGGCAAAAACGTATTGTTGTTGATCGACAGCGTGACCCGGTTCGCCATGGCCCAACGTGAGTTGGGACTCGCCGCCGGCGAACCGCCGACCACGAGAGGATATCCGCCGAGTGTTTTCAACTGGTTGCCGAGGCTGGTCGAGCGAGCCGGGCGAACGACGCGAGGATCCATCACCGCCTTCTACACCGTCTTGGTCGAAGGCGATGACAACAACGAACCGATCGCCGATGCGCTGCGTGGATTGCTCGACGGGCACGTCGTTCTCAGCCGCGCACTCGCCGAACAGTCTCACTATCCGCCGATCGATGTGTTGCAAAGTCTCAGCCGTTTGCTGCCCCATTTGACCGACGCCTCGACCCAGCACGCCGTTTCGGTGGTCCGTCGCCACATGGCCGAATACCGCAAGAACGCCGACTTGATTTCGATCGGCGCCTACCGCAGCGGCACGGATCCCAAAATCGATGCGGCCATCGCGTTGCAAGATCCCATCCGTGTGTTTTTGACACAGTCCAGCGATGAAACCAGTCCCATCGCGGCGACGCGGAAAGGATTGCAGGCGATCGCAAACCATCAAGTTCCCACCGCGACGATCCCATGAAGTTCCAGTTTCGTTTCGAAATCCTGCTGCGGCTTCGCACCGACCAACGGGACCAAGCGGGCGCGGCGGTCGGGCAAGCCGATCAAGCGATCGCCAAGATCGAAACTCAGATTCGTGAAGTCGATCAGTGCCGACGGGAACTCCAAGGCTCGATCGCCGAAATGTCGGGATCACGACAGCCGATGATCGATCACCTGCTCAACAGCGGTCGCTACGACTTGCAACTTCAGGCCGAAAAGAGGGCTCTGAATGAAGCGTTGGAGAAGCTCGAACAGGAACGGGAACGTCGAATGTTGCGGCTGACTCAGGCCGAACAAGAAGTCAAGCGACTCGAGCGACTTCGCGACAAAGACGGCCGATCTCACCGCGAGCGGGAACTGAAAAACGAGCAAGCCGAGATCGACGAAGCCGCGTCAAGAAACCGCCATCGTCGCCAACCTTTCGCCTTCGATCTGCATGAACAGGAACCGTGGTCATGAAAAAAACGATGCTTCGGGCTTTCGTCGGTTTTTGCGTCGCCACGGTGATCACGCAACTGATTTTGTTGATCTACTTCGCTTTCGTCGGCTCCTTGAGTCGTGAAACCGGCGTAAAAGTTGTCGGACTCTTGAACGGCATCGACATCTCAGGCGCCCGACTTCAGCAGGTGCTCAAAGCAGCCGAAGACCGCGAGCAGCCGGACTTCGAAGAAATCCTTGAATCCCGTCGTCGCGAAGGCATGAACATGGACCTGCGAATTCGTAGTCAACAACAAGCCAAAAACGAATTGAGCGAGGCGCTGGAAACCCTGATCGTGGAAACCACCGTCATGGATGCACGGGTCGAGTCTTTCAACGAAGAAAAAGAACGGGTCAAAGCCGGGTTCCGAGAGGAAGGCGCACTCGAGCGTCAGCGGACCATCCAGGCGCTCGAACCGGATGCCGCGAAGGACCAGCTTTTGAGAATTTATGACGATGACAAAATTGATGAGGTCGTCAATATCATTCAAGACATGCCAATCGATAAACGACAAGAAATACTGGCGGAGTTCGAAACCGATGCAGACAAAGACAAACTTTACGAAATTCTGCGTCGAATCGGCGACGGTTTGCCGATGACAAAGCTGATCGACGAAGCGGGGATGCCGAAATAGTGCCAGCGGCACGACGGCCGACCGGTGTGGCTCGATCCTTGCGTTTCACGCCATCAGCCCGGGGGGGCGGCCTGCATGTCGACAATCCAATCTGGCGATCCGAAAGTTGCGGAGACCTCGCAACGTGCATCCTTGAGATCGCCTTATGCCGCTCACGCGGGTAATCCGTCGACGGTCGGGCTGGCCGGGAAACTGGGAATTTCCGATGGCTTGGTCGATGCGTTTGCCGACGTTTTTGCCGCCATGGCGGTGACGGAACCGATCGTCCGTCGCCCGCCCGCTCAGACGACGTCGACCCGGGATTCCGAACCCGAAACACCCGACGAAAACGACGTCCAGGACGAACCCGCGTCCGGGTCGTCATCGGAGGCCGCCGCTTACCGAATCGCCGATGACGCCGCGGTCCGACAATCTGACGTCCCGGTAATCGAAAACGGCATCGACCATGACGTGCCCGTTGCGGTTGCCGTGACCGACCAAGGCACGGACGAAAGTTTTGCCCGAGGCGACCGGTCGGCGAAACCGGACGAACAGCCCGAGACGCCGGACGAAAAGACGGTGGACGCCCGACCTACCGACGAAGCCGAAACCGTGTTGAAAAGCGACGGCTTGCCGGCGAATTCGTCGGTCGAGCTCTCGAAAGATTCGGCCGCCGCCACGGAAGTCAAACCGGCAACCGAGACGATTCCGATCAAGCCGGTCGCAGAAACCGTCAAACGATCGCAGTCCGTCGAGTCTCAAGACGGCCTGACGCGAACCGATGAAACGTTGGGTTTCACGAGCCAAGCGACCGATCAAGATGCCGCCGGTGATGATCGTCACGACCGTCGAAGCCGCGAGCATTCGTTACGAAACGGTGCACCGGGGAAACGGTCGACGGGGCTCGATGCGGCAAGTCCTCCGTCATCGGCGAATCCGTCGAACGACCCGGTTTCATCGTCCGGTCCGGCGGCTGAATCGATGAGGAACGTTTCCGATGCGATCGAGGCTTCGTCGCCGGCGATACAAAACACGGTCAAGGCGACCCAGGTGGTCGCGGCGACCTCGGCGACCTTAACGCCCACGGTCAAATCATCGACCACCGCCTCGGCTCCGGGCCGCACTTCGGAGACCGGCGGACCGCCGACGTTGGACGGTCGCGGCGGGAATTTGCGTTCCGGTTCGGGTTCAGAAGTAGGAAAGCCCGGTACCGCCGATCAGACGTCTCGCACCGGTGATTTGATCGCCCGCGCGAAACTGGTCCAACGCGTCAGCAAAGCGTTCCAGCATTTCGGCAACGAAGGGGGGAGCATTCGACTGAAATTGGCCCCCGCGGAACTGGGCACGGTTCGTGTGGAGATGCAAGTCAAAGACAAACAAGTTCAGGCCCGCGTCGTCGCCGAATCCGAAACCACCGCCGAGATGCTTCGTCAGCAACTTCCCGAGTTGCGGAGTCGTCTGGAAGCGCAGGGCATGCGGGTCGATCGCTTGTCGGTGCAGCATGACGCGGCAGACGACGAACAACGTTTTGCGCAGCAGCAGTTTGCCGGTGAGCATTCGTCCCAAGATTCTTCGCAGGGCTGGCAAGACCGCCGGCCGGCTGCCCCGCCGTCGTCACGAAACGTCACGACGCAGCGGTCATCGGATGCGGAAGTTTCACACGCCGACCAAGCCCCCGGAATCGTGTCGGCGGGCAACCGTGGGATCGATATCCTGCATTGATCTCGCCTTGGTCGTTCGGCAACTCGTATGAATGGGCTCATCGAATCGGCGGTCCTTCGGCCCGCGACGCGTCTCCGTTTCCAATAACCTTTCGTCCGAGATCAAGATGTCAGCGATTCCCCAAACCGGCGGCGCGAATTTCAGTTCGGCCGAGCAGGCCGGTCAGATCGGCTCATCGAGCGACGGTTTCAACGACCTGGGCACGAACGATTTTCTGTCGTTGTTGATGGAAGAATTGCAGAACCAGGATCCGATGAATCCGATGGATAACTCGGAAATGATTCAGCAAATCGGGCTGATTCGCGACATCGGCGCGACCGACACGCTGACCAAAACCTTGTCCAATCTGTCCAACAGTCAAGAATTGGTGACCGCCAGTAACTTGATCGGACAGTCCATCACCGGTCTGGCCGACGACAACACCAACGTCGAAGGGGTGGTCGAACGAGTCACGGTTTCAACAGATACCGAGAAGGGGACACGTTCGGTCAAAGTTCACGTGGGTGAAAAGACGATGGATGTAAAGAACATTCGCGAAATTCAAACTGGGTGAACTTTGCGGCCTGATCGGTCGCTTGTCGTTCCCCTGTCGGTTCTTTAGATCATGGGTAGCTGACAATGGGCTTGCAATCGGCTTTGACGACCGCGTTGACCGGGCTGAGCGCCGCGGAATCGCAAATCGACGTTATCGGCAACAACCTTGCCAATTCGCAAACGGTCGGTTTCAAATCATCGAACGTGATTTTTGCGGACCAGTTTCTGCAAACGTTGACCTTGGGGTCCAGTCCGTCGGCGAACAACGGAGGGACCAACCCGCGTCAAATCGGCTTGGGGGTTCAGGTCGCCGAGATCGCCGCGAACCACAACCAAGGCACGATCGAGATCAGCAGTTCCTCGAGTGACTTGGCGATTCAGGGTGACGGTTTTTTTGTCGTCCAAGGTGACGGCGGCGAAAAACTCTACAGTCGCAACGGGATCTTCAAACTCAATAGCGACGCCGAACTGGTCAATTCGACCGGACAACGGTTGTTGGGCTACGGTGTGGACGAACAGTTCCGGCTGCAACAAGCGCGTTTGGAGCCGCTGAAGGTTCCGTTGGGAACCGAGAGCGTCGCGAAAGCCACCGAGACGGTCAGCTTTGAGGGCACGTTGACGCCCGAAGGCGAAGTCGCCAGTGCCGCTCAAGTCATCCAAAGTACCACCCTGGGCGACCGCAGCACTCCGCGTCCCGAGGCCTCCGGAATCACCCTCAATGCCGCGCCGTTTTCCGATGGGAACGCGGTCGGGGTCAGTACGGCGGGGGTCGGAACACTGGTTCCTGGGACCTACCAGTACCGCGTCGCTTTGGTCGATTCCCAAGGTCGTGAATCGACGCCCAGTGGTGTGATCAGCGCGACGGTGGGTACCGGCGGCCGTGTCGACTTGAGCAATTTGCCGGCCGATGCCTCCGGCAGCGATTACACCAGCGTCAACGTCTATCGGACCGGGCCCAACGGTTCAGACTTCTTTCTGCTGGGAAATACAGCCGCCGGCGGCACGTTCGCCGATGACGGGTCGACCGCGCTTTCGGGCAACCCGTTGGACGCGACGACCTTAACGGGTAACTACACCTACATGGTGACCTATCATCGCAACGGCGAAATCGAATCACGGCCCAGCGTTTTGATCGGTCCGCAGAGTGTCGTCAACGGACGTTTGTCGATCGCGAACCTCCCGACCCCACCGACTCCACCGGCCGGCGGTGGCTTTCCCGCGTACGACGAAGTTCGAATTTATCGAAACTTGGCGGGCGACCAAAACAATTTTTACTTGGTCGACACCGCCTCGCCGGGAGAAACCTTTACCGATACGCGAAGCGATGCTGAGATCGCGGACCTGGCGACTCCCGGCAATCAACTGTTGGACCTGGACGGCCCGACGATCAACAGCAATACCTTGTTGGTCGACGTGTTGAAGCGAGACGGATTGACCTACGAACAAGTCTTTCGCGAAGGCACGCTCCACTACAGCGGACGCAAGGGCGGCCGCGCCTTGGGCACCCAAGAATTTGAAATCACCAACGGTTCGACCGTGCAAGACTTCTTGGACTTCGTCACCGACGCCTCCGGCATTCAAACCTCGCAGATCGATTCACAAAACCCGATCCCGCGATCGGAGAACAACATTCCCGGTGAATCGACGTTGCTGACGCCCGGTGCCAGCATCGTCGACGGCGCGATTCGAATCATCAGCAACAACGGCGAACTCAATGCGTTGGACATCGATTTGAGTGCGTTTCGGATCGTGGATGACCTCGGTACGACGACGACCCCGAACTTGGCCTTTGGTGTCGCCCAGGAAGCCGTCGGCCAAAGCGCGGCCAGCGATTTCATCGTCTACGACTCGTTGGGCATTCCCATGAACGTTCGCGTGACCGCGACGCTGGAAAGCCGGACCGACCAAGCGACGATCTATCGTTGGTACGCCGATAGCGCGGAGAATCAACCCCTTTCGGGTAACGACATCTCGGTCGGCACGGGACTGATTCAGTTCGACGGGAACGGAAACTTCGTCGACGCGACCAACGAGCGAATCGCGGTCGCTCGGAACGGAATTCCCAGCATTTCGCCGCTCGAATTCGACATGGATTTCTCGCTGGTCTCCGGCCTGGCGACTCAAGAAGCCACCTTGGCCGCGACACGGCAAGACGGCAGTGAGCCGGGCGTGCTGAACAGTTTCGTGGTCGGCGAAGACGGCACGATTCGCGGCGTGTTCAGCAACGGAATCACCCGAGACCTCGGCCAATTGCAGCTGGCTCGCTTCGCCAACCCGGCCGGTTTGGAAGCTCGCGGGTTGAACCTGTACGCCGAAGGCATCAACACGGGATTGCCCGTGCAAGGTGCTCCCGGCGAAAACGGCATCGGCACGGTGATCGGTGGGGCGTTGGAACTGAGCAACACCGACATCGGTCAAGACTTGGTCGATCTGGTTTTGGCCAGCACGCAGTATCGAGGAAACAGTCGCGTGATCACGACCAGTCAACAGTTGATCGACGAACTGTTGAATATCCGACGTTAGGCATCGTCGTTCGCGGCGGCCGATCAACCGAATTCAGCGCGACGGTTTGCTCATCAACAATTTGTAGTAGCCGTGGCCGAGCAAGTCGTCCAAACGGCCACGCATCTCCGGCGTGACGTCGACGCGGTACCGGTCGCTTTTGAAGTGCACCGTTTCGCCGTCACGCAGCGACATCGTCATCAACACCTCCTTGCCGCCGGGATAGCCGCGGATGATCTCGCGGACGCCGGCCAGTGTCTGTCGGTCGTGTTCGACTTCGTCGAATCGGATTCGGATGCCGTGGGTGTAGCGGCTGTCCAAGTCGTCTAACGGAATCAAGTCATCGATGATCAAGTTGGCTTCGTCGCCGCCCCCTCGACGATCGATCTTTCCCTTGGCCAAGACGACGGCGTCCGGTTGCACGCGTTCGCCACATTCGGCGAAACCGCGCGGCCAGACGATGCAGCGGATGCTGCCCTGCATGTCTTCCAGATCAAAATTCGCGTATTTCGACGGCTGACCGGCTTTGGGGTTTTTGGTGTGAGCCAGTTTGATGCTGCTGATCATGCCGCCCAAAATCACCTCGGCGCGATCTTTCAGGTCGGCCAAACGATCGGTGGTGTGGGTCCGGAACGTGGCCAACTTGGTTTCGTACTCCGCCAGGGGATGGCTTTCCAAGTAGAAACCCAAGACTTCTTTTTCGGCCAACAGCTTTTCGCGATCCGGCCATTCGTCGACGTCGGGCAGCGGGATCGACGCCGACTGCTCCGCGACGTCATCTTCGAAGGCTCCGAACAAACTGGTTTGACCGCTTTTCTTGTCCGCTTGGATCGAAGCACCGGCTTGTAGCGCACGGTCCAAAACGGCCATCAGTTGGCTCCGTTTCGCGCCGAAGCAGTCCATCGCGCCGGCCTTGATCAGCGTCTCGATGGCGCTGCGGTTGCATTCCTGGGGATTGACTCGTTCACAAAAGTCGAACAAGTCCTTGTAGGGGCCATTCTTTTTGCGTTCCTCTTCGATACAGATCGCCGTCGACCCGCCACAGCCTTTGATCGCCGAAAGCGCGAAACAGATGGTGTTCTCGGAAACCGAGAACCCGGAGGCGCTCGTGTTGACGTTGGGGTGCTCGATCGTGATCCCCATGCGATCACAATCTTCCATGTGTTCGACGAGCGAATCCTTGCGTTTGAAATTACGTCCGTCGATGTCACTGGATAAAAGTGCTGCCATGAACTCGACCGGATAATGCGCCTTGAGGTAGGCCGTCTGGTAAGCTACCAGTGCGTAGGCGGTCGAATGAGACTTATTGAAGCCGTAGCCCGCGAACTTGACGATCAGGTTCCAAATGTCTTGGGCGTCTTTCTCGGCCAAACCGTTCTCGACGCTGCCTTCGATGAAGGCTTCGAGGTTGGCGTCGATCAACGCCTGTTTCTTTTTGCTGATCGCCTTGATGCACGTGTACGCTTTGGCGAGTGGGATCTTGCCCAGGCGGTTCAGGATCCGCATCACCTGTTCCTGATAAACCATGATGGAGTTGGTTTCCTCGAGCACGTCTTTCAGCACGGCGTGTTTGTATTCAGGTTCTTGGCGACCGTGTTTAATGTTGACGTAGTCGTCGACCATGCCGCCTTCCAGCGGGCCGGGGCGATAAAGCGCGGCCGTCGCGATGATGTCGTTGAAACGGTCAGGCTTCATGCGTTGCAACAAGTCGCGAATGCCACCGGATTCCAGTTGGAAGACGCCCTTGGTTTCGCCGCGTTGAAGCAATTCGTAAGTCGCCCTATCGTCCAGCGGAAATTTCAGCGGATCGATTTTCTTACCGGTCGTTTCTTCGACCAACTGGACGGTGCGCGACAGGATGGTCAGGTTGCGAAGACCCAAGAAGTCCATCTTCAGCAGACCCGAGGCTTCCACGTCATTCATCGACCACTGCGTGATCACGTCTTGTTTGCCCGGGACTCGGGTCAGTGGCACGTACTCGGTCAGTGGTTTGTCGGCGATCACGACCGCCGCGGCGTGCGTGCCGACGTTCCGCGCCAGTCCCTCGATCTTCATCGCCAAGTCGATCAGCTCGCGAATTTCCGGATCGCTGTCGTACGTGTTCTTCAGGTCGGTACTCTTTTCGAGCGCCTTGGGCAACGTGATCTTCAGTTCGTCGGGCACCATCTCGGTGATCTGGTTGACCCGCGACAAGGGAACGCCGAGCGCGCGCCCGGTGTCCTTGATGGCGGCCCGCGCCGCCAACGTGCCGAACGTGCCGATCTGGCAAACCATTTCGTGGCCGTACCGCTGCTTGACGTAATCGATGACCTCAATCCGTCGTTCTTTTTCAAAGTCGATGTCGATATCCGGCGGCTCGGTGCGGCTCTCGTCAAGGAACCGTTCGAACAGCAGGTCGTACCGCAGCGGACAGACGTGGGACAAATAGAGCGCGTAGCAGACGATCGCGCCGACGCCGCTGCCCCGAGCGGTGGCGGAGATGCCGATGCTGCGGGCGTGGTTGACGAAATCCCAGACGATCAAGAAATACGTCGGGAAACCGAGTTTTTCGATCACACCCAGCTCGCGATCCAAACGCGCCAGGACTTCGTCGGAAAGTTTGCCGTCGATGATGCGTTCCGCGTCGCCCTCGTAGCGTTCTTTGAGTCCCTGAACGCACAGTTCGCGGAGGTAATCGATCGGCTCCTTTTTTTTCGGACACTCGAAACTGGGAAAGAAGTACTGATTGAATTCCAGATCGATGTCGACGGTGTCGGCGATTTCTTGACTTCGCGCGACCGCGTCGTCCAGTCCCGGAAAGCTTTCGTACATCTGCTCGGGGCTGCGCAAGAAAAACTGGTCGTTCTCCATTTTCATTCGTGATGAATCGGTGCGGAAGCGACCCGTGTTGATGCACAACATGATGTCTTGCGCCTCGGCATCCCCTTGGTCGACGTAATGCGTGTCGCTGGTCGTCACCAGTGGCAGTCCGACGCGGCGGGCGATGTCGACGGCCCCCTCGAGTTGCTGACGTTGGATGTCGACGCCATTGTTCATGATTTCGATGAAGTAGCGGTCGTCGAAAACTTTGTGGAACCAACCGGCGATTTCGCGGGCTTCCTTTTCGTGCTCCTCGGTGTCCAATCCCTTCAAGATCGCGCGGCTGAATTCGCTGCTGACACAGCCCGACAAACACACGATGCCCTCGTTGTACTTCTCCAGAATTTCTTTATCGATTCGCGGCTTGAAGTAAAAACCTTCCAGCGACGCGGCGCTGGCCAGCTTGATCAGGTTTTTGAATCCCGTTCGGTTTTTGGCAAGCAACGTCAGGTGATAGCTGGCGGCCTTGCTGCTGCTGGCGCCGCCTTTGTCGAATCGGCTGCCCGGCGCGATGTAGGCTTCATAACCGATGATCGGATTGATGCCCCCGTCCTTCGCCTTGCGGTAGAACTCCAAGGCCCCGTGCAGGTTCCCGTGATCGGTCAAGGCCAACGCGTTCATGCCGTGGTCGACGGTCCGTTGGACCAACTTTCCGATGTCGCCGGCCCCATCCAGTAAGCTGTAGTGGCTGTGACAATGCAGGTGGACGAACGGTTTGGCGGCGGGCTTGATCGAAAGGCTGTCGGGATCCGTAACGACGTGGACCATGCGGGTACCATTGGATTGGGAATGGACGGAAAGACACCGGTCAACTTACCGGCCCGGACATCGCCGGTCACGGACGGGGCACCAGAAATTTTCGTAACGAAGAGATGACCAAAACAGTGATTCTGAAAACGTCGGGCTTGCGCCCATTCACAATGGTTTTTTTGGTCTGCGCGGGGCTTTTTCCCGCGATGCCGACGGTTTTTGCCCAGCCGACCGATCCCCACGCGTCACGCCACCAGGCGATGATTCAGTCGGCCCGATCGCGGGTCCAGTCGGCCGGGGAAAAACCCACCGCGTCGCAATGGATCGCCCTGGGCGATGCCCAGCTTCGTGGCGGAAAGTCCCGGGAAGCCGTCGAGAGTTTCGAAAAAGCCTTGGCTTTGGATCCGTCCGCAACACCCCATCTTTGGCAGTACGGGATCGCTCTGTATTTCGTGGGACGATACGAGGACGGACGCTCGCTTTTCGAACAACACCGTCGGGTCAATCCGAACGACGTAGAGAACGCGGCTTGGCATTTCGTCTGCGCCGCGAAAGAGACCGACGTCGACCAGGCACGCAAGATCGTCCTTCCCGCACCCCGAGATCCCCGGCCGCCGATGCAAGCCGTGCTAGAACGGTTGCCGGGCGGCGAAGATGCGGGGATCGAAACCGCGGTCAAGGAATTGAAAGGTTCACCACAGTACGATTCGGCCGAATTCTTCGGCAACTTGTACTTGGGTCTGATCGCCGACGCGGAAGGCGATCTCGACCGGGCCGTCGCGCGGATGAAGGCTGCCGCCGCGACCGAAATGACTCACTACATGGCGGACGTCGCCAGGGTGTACGCGGACGATCTGACGTCTCGGAATCAGGGTGCCAAGCCGGAACGCTAAGGCCGTTTCGCCGGTTCTCTCCACGGCCGGCACCCCTGAGGGTGCCGGCCACCGAAGTCAGAAATCAGGAACTAGGCCTTCACCTTCCGGTGACGGCGATACGCTGCGACCGTTCCCAGGATTCCCAAGACCGAAAGCGTCGACGGTTCCGGGACCGCCGTCACGTTGGCCCGGAGTTCGCCGCCCCGGAACTGATCACTGTGAATGTTGACGTAGTAGCGACCGGCAAATAGGTCCACTTCTTGTTCATCAGTGAAGCTCGCGGTGCCCGCCACGTTGCCGGCCGTCGATCCGATTGCGATCGTCGGAGTCGTCAAGGTCACGTTCGTGTCCGTCCCCGAGTTCAGGTTAAACACAATGCCACCGGTCTCGTTGAAGGGATCGGTACCCGGAGTCGCCAGGTGCAGATGGATTCCCGAGCCGGCGTTGAACAACCCGCCGGAAAGTCCGGAAAAGCTGAATTCGAAATTCAGAACGTTCGTATCCGTGTCGTAGAAAAAACCGCCGCCCGTTTCGCCGCCCGAAGCCGAGGAGTCGCCGGGAAGGATCGGCACGTTCGCGCCGACCTCGTTCAGCGGAATCAAGCCGATTCCGGCGCGGCCCATCAACTCGAAATCAATGACGACGGCATCGGCTCGCTGTCCGCTCGACAATGTCGCCAAGCACGCGACCGCAAGCACCGCCACTCGTAATTCAACGTTCATAACCAACTCTCAGAAAACTAGAAAGGAAAGAAAGACAGCTGTCAGTATAGGGCTTCTGGGTGGTTTGTGCGGAGGGCCTTTTGATGTGGTCAAATGTATACTTTTGGGTGGGGGTACGAAGATCCGGTTCGAATCGCCGGCGCTTTGTCGAGGTGCCGCCGAGCAGGCTGGTGGATCCGTCGGCGAACGACCGGCTTGTCCAGGATGTCGAAATCCAGTGACTTGTCCGGCTTCGCCGCCTTCGGTCGGGCGCTTGAGGTAAGTTGTCGGTCGCTTGATTTGATTCCCGCCCCTTCCGTTTTCGGCACAACACCTCGATGCGATCCCACCCTCATTACTCTTCGTCCCCCGCCCATCCTCGATCTGCGTTCCTAATCACTTTGCTCATCCTGTTCGGTGGTGCGGCTCCGACCGTCGTCGGTCAAGAGGGACGATCGAAGTTTCGTTCGTTGTTCGACGGCCAGACCCTTTCAGGCTGGCACGGCAACAACCCTCACAGCACGGCCAGGGCCGAACCGGAGGGGCGAGCGGCCGCCGTCGAGACGCAGCAAGCCGAATTCGTCGAACATTGGCGAGCCGAGAACGGCGAGCTGGTGAACGACGGGCGTGGACCTTATGCGACCACGGATGAAGACTTCGGCGACATCGAATTGCAGTTGGATTACAAAACGGTCGCCAAAGCGGACAGCGGGATCTATTTGCGAGGCACGCCGCAGATCCAAATCTGGGACACGACCCGGGAGGGCGGCAAATGGGACCGAGATGCGGATGCGGGCTCGGGCGGACTGTTCAACAACACCAAGGGGGCCCCGGGGCAGTTGCCGCTGCGGCTGGCGGACAAACCTTTCGGCCGATGGAATCACTTTCGCGTCGTCCAGATCGGCAGCCGGACTTGGGTGGAACTGAACGATCAATTGGTCGTCGACGGTGCGATCATGGAAAATTACTGGGACAAGCAGCGGGCCACGCCTCTGTCGGCCGCGGGGCCGATCCACCTGCAAACCCATGGCGGTGAAATCCGCTGGAAGAATGTTCGCGTACGAGAAATCGGAACAGACGAAGCCATCAGTCGCCTGCGCGGCGACGACAGCAAGTTCGGATTCGTGTCGTTGTTCAATGGCGAAGACTTGTCAGGCTGGTCCGGTGCCGTGGATGACTACGAGGTCAAAAATCGGGCAATCGTCTGCAAGTCGGGCAAGGGCGGAGTCCTGTTCACCGACGAAGAGTATGAAAACTTTGTCGTTCGCTTGGAATTCAAACTCCCACCCGGGGGAAACAACGGCTTAGCCATCCGTTATCCCGGTCAAGGTCGCGCGGCTTACGACGGCATGTGTGAATTGCAGGTATTGGACGATTCGGCTGAGAAATATTCGAAGCTCGATCCGCGTCAGTACCACGGTTCGGTCTATGGGATCGCTGCGGCCCATCGCGGTTATCTCAATCCGGCCGGCGAGTGGAATTACCAAGAGGTCACGGTCGACGGATCGCGGATCAAAGTCGAATTGAACGGCACGGTCATTGTGGACACGGACGTCTCCGAGATCACGGAGTACAAGGGCGACTTGGCACACCCGGGTAAGGACCGCCCGCGCGGTCATTTCGGCTTCGCCGGACACAATGATCCCGTGATGTTTCGAAATATCGCCATCAAACGACTGCCCGATTCGCCGCAGCGGCAGGCCTGGGAAGACGTGAGATCCGGGTTGGTCTTCCACGCGTCTTTTGATGACGGGACCGATGCCGACCTGTCCACCGGCCACGGGAAGTTGCGAATTGCCGAGTCGACCAAGCGCGAAAAACTGCTCGACGGCGACGGCCAGACCTACGACTACGGTGAGGTCATCGAGATCGACAAGGGACGAGGACGATCCGGTGGTGCTTTGCGATTCAAAAAGAAGGTCGACGAAGTGTTCTTTTACGAGGGTATCGAAGCCGGTTATCAGAAAGAGAACTGGTCCGGTACCGTCTCGGTATGGCTGAAGTTGGACCCCGATCGGGACCTCGAACCCGGCTTTTGCGATCCGATCCAGATTACCGAGCGAGCCTGGAACGACGGGGCATTCTTTATCGATTTCGACAAGGAGTTGCCCCGTGATTTCCGGTTCGGCGTTTTTCCCGACTTCGAGACCTGGAATCCGAACGACACCAAATTCAATGATGTACCGGTCGCTGATCGCCCTCTGGTGACCGTCGAATCACCACCGTTTCGCCGTGACGCTTGGACGCACGTCTGCTTTACTTGGCGAAACGTCAATGCGACCGACGGATCACCCGCGTCCAGTTCCCTGTACCTGAACGGCCAATTGCAGGGAGCAATCCGACGGCCGCTGCGATTCACCTGGAACCCGAAAGATGTCGGTGTCATGATCGGTGTCAATTACGTCGGACTGATGGACGAGTTGTCCATTCACGACCGTGCTCTGACCGAGGATCAGGTTCAACATCTGTATCGATCCCCCGCCGATCTTCGTTGAATTTTTCCGAATGAAACGGTGCCGCCCACCTTCGAAAATTCCAATGAATGAAACGGTGCCGCCCACCTTCGAAAATTCCAATAGGTGCCAGCCATCATCCCAAACGGTGCCGCCCACCTTTCTTGCTCAAACGGCGCCGCCCACCTTCCGTGCTTTCTCAGGTTTGTACGCCGGCTTGGCGCCCAACGGATCTCCGGCGGTCCGTCGGCAATCGTCGTCGTATCGGACGATGGGTGAAACGAAAGTGGCGTCGATGTTTCGTCGACGCCACGGATAAGCCGCCGAGTTGGGTTTACCTCTTTGCTTTTTCGCGACGGTTGACGATCGCGTCCAGCTTTTTCTTTTCGGCGGCCAAGACATCGGCCGGGATTTCCGCCGGCGTGACGGTGTGGTGATCGATCGATTCGTCCGCGGGGATCGATCGCAGCTGGATGCTGCGATACCAGACCGGGTCGTTGTGGTCTTGCAGGGAAAGGTTCGCACCACGTGCGCCGGGTTTGCCGCCTCGCTTTTCCAACATTTCGACTTCAAACGACCATTTCGGATCGGAGTAGTCGAAGTCGATGACTTTTATGTTGTTTAGCCAGTGCTGGATCACGCTGCCTTTGCACACGACGCGGCCCTGATTCCATTGGCCGGCCGGTTCGGTCACGTCTTTCGATGGTGCCATGCAAAAGTATAACGACGCGGCGCTGGTCCGCGGATTCTTGCCGTCGGCGTGCTTGGTGTTGTCCAAGATTTGGTATTCCATCTGACCGGGCCGATAGTAGATCCCGCTGTTGCTGCCCGGGGCGACTTTCCATTCAAACGTCAACTCAAAGTCGTCGGGCACCTTGGCTGCAGTGTAGACCAACGAGCCGCCTTTGCCGACGCGAGTGATTTCGCCATCAACGACTTCCCAATTGCCGCCGTGTTTCCAACCGTCCAAATTTTCGCCGTTGAAAATCGGTTGCAACGTCGGACCAACGGGACTTTCCGCGATGGCGGACGATTGCGTCGTCCACACAGCGGCCGCGACGAGGAGATTGAATGGGTGAAAGCCGAAACGAAGGAACATGTTCGAACCTGAAATGGTGGGGAGGATCAAAAGTCGGGAAGGGTCGTTATCATAAACGAAACCTGCCGCCGAATCGAAACTGCCCGCCCGAGGGCATAACCAAATGGTGCCAGCCACTTTCCGTGGATGGCGAGCCGCCTGGCTGCAGGCAAATGACCGGCCAATTCGCCGCTGTTGCACCGAGAAATGCCTATCCGTGACTCGGCAGT
>CAYVRC010000018.1:0-17783 GCA_964453205.1 uncultured Pirellulaceae bacterium
CGGCAATCGTTGATGCCGAGCGTGGTCACAATCGCCTTCTTTTTCAGATCCGTTTCGCATTTGAAGCCGAACAGACAGATGTTCTGCGCGTCGTTGAACTCGGCTTGATAGCCGCCCTCGGTAACCGCGTATTCGACGCAGTAGGTGTAGATATTCAGCGGCTCTCGTGTTCCCTCAACGAGCATGTAGCGGTGGCTCGGGTGCGACGAGGTGTTTTGGCCGGCGCGGTGAAAGAGGTTGTACCAGCGACCCCCGCCGTTGCCGGTGATCAGCAAGCACTGCAGATCCAGGCGGCGTTCTGGTCCCCAGCTTTTTCGGAACCACACTTCGCGAACCATCGAATGACGTCCGGCCCGCCAACGCAACGGGTAAAGGTGACGCGCCACGTCGGACGGCATCTCCAGACGCAGGAAGGCTAGAAGCGTATCAGCGGTCGCGTCGTCTTCCGTGTCGATCATGGGCGAGTTCGTGTCGGCCTGCCAGTCCGGCATGCATTCGATCAGACTCAGGTTGCGGGAAACGCCGAACAGCCTCGTGTTTCGGCGAAGGACGATCGTTCGGCTGATGCGATAACGTCCCTTCGGCAGAAAGACCGCTTTGCCGCTGCGCGAAGCCTGGTCGATCGCCTGCTGAATCGCGTCGGTGTCGTCACCGCCGTCATCGGGGATCGCACCATACTCGGCGTCCGTGACGGACACGACGTCGGCGTCTTCGAAGTCGGGAAACGTGGTATCGTCCCAAACGTGGCGGGCGACCACGTCCTCGGGAACGTGTTCACGGGAAACGCCGCTCGTCTCGATCATGGCCAGCGCGGGATCATTGGGTTCCGGGTCGCGACCATCGATCAAGCGAGAGAAGGGCCGATGGTAGTACGAGTATTCCTCGATATGCGACCAACCCTGCGGATTACCGGGAGCCAGCGGGTCGTTGCCCTCGGAGTTGACGACCAGGCTTCCGCCTTGCCGGACATAGACGTTCTGTAAGAACACCGAGCGATCGCGATTGTCGATCAGCGTCTGACCGGGCTCGGTGAATTTGACGACCGAATCGATCAGCGACAAATGCCCGACGCATTCATTCCGCCGTGGGCTTTTTTGCAGAGTAAAACAGGGTCCGCGCTGCTTCTCGGCGTACATGCCCACAACGGTCAGCACGGTCGCCGTATCGGACTTGATGATCTCTTCGGTTTGCCCGATGGCCCGAAGTCCGGCGACGACCGGATGTTTGGCGTTATCCGCTTCGGCGTCAATCGCGTGCTTTCCGCCGATCACTTCGATGTTTTCATAGCCCGCACCGCTGCCGACCATGTGTCGGATGCCCGCGTGAAAGGGGCCGCGTGCGGAAATGCTGACGTCTTGGATCGTACAACCTTGCGCCGCGTGCATGTAAACACCGATGGCACCAGCGTTTCCCCGGCCAAGATGCACGTCGATGCCACGGAACACTTGGTTGTAGGTGGCCGGACATCGCTCCTTGCCCTCGGCGTCAAAGCCTTGGAATTTGAACACGGCGCGAGGCGCTGCCGCGTCTTGGAATCCTTCGGCCGCATCGGCCAAGCGGATCACCGGACGTTTGCCATTTTGGTTGGAACCGGTCAACACATGAACCGTCGTCATGTTGTCGCGCGGTTGATGACAAACGAGTTGACGTGAGACAAGGTAGGTTCCGGCAGGAAAGAAGCAGACCATGTTCCCCTGGTACGCCAAGTCGATCGTCTTTTGAATCGCGTCGGTACTGTCGGTCTGCCCCGATGGGTCGGCACCCTGCAACGTGACGGGCAAGTATCCCTGCTGGACGAGCGTGTTGTCGGGATAGCGTTTCTCCAGGTCGCGACGAAGGACGAGCGATGTCTTCGGCATCAGCGAAACCTTTCTCGGAGGCGACGATCGCCGCGCCGGTTGCTGTGCGTAGACGAGGTCAGCGACTTTCGCATTCGTTCGGCGAGTGAAATCGACTAGGATCGGGTATTCGGTGTCGTCCGCCTTCAGTAGTCCGCGTCGATGGTATTTGGTGTTCCAAGGCTGGTAATCGCGCACCGTGCAGCGGTGCAGGCCGATGCAGTGCGGACTCGACGCGGCATCGAGGTAGTATGCCATCGTGTGCTCGCCGGCGCTGCGTTGGTATTCGTCGATAGCCTGATCTTCCTTTTCCGGGCGTCTGGTCATCGTGTTCACATCGGCCAATAACACGGGCCTGCCGGTAATCTCGTGAACGTGATCGATGTATTCACGCAGAGGCGTCTTGGTTCCCATCGGCTGAAACGAAATCACGTCGACGTGTTTCGACGCGGTGACGAGAATCGAATCCGGGGTTCGCTCGGGCAGTGCCATCAAACGGTCGCCCAGAATCAGATGATGGGGATCCTGTTTGCGAAGTTCCCCGGTGACGCAGGCGTAGTAGCGATCCGCGATTCGGTTGACGAAGGTTTCGGCGATTTCCGGATTTTCGGCGTGATCCCGATCGGGAAACGTTTCCGAGTAAGCCTGTTTGCCCGGCGCGGAATCGGGAAGCGACCGCAGGTAATCCAGATAAGTTTCTTGCCGCGCCCGGCCTTGCCAGCGGACACCCCAGATCGGCAGGTCGATGAACACGTAGCCCAAGCAAAACTTGTTGTCCACGTGTCGGCGGCAATGGTCTCGGACTCGCTCCCGTAATCGTTCAAGGACTGCGGGGTCGAACAAGTCATGGCATCTGGATTTCTCGCCGGCCGACAAAGACCGCGGGCCGATGGTGGGAATCACCGCGACGTAGGGGACCCGTTTCTCCATCGTCGGCAAAGCGCCGTAACCCGACGAGTTGTAGCCCCATTGCCGAAACCCTTTCAGAAAGAAATCGGTCAGCTTCGCTTCGTCTTTGCCGTACCGGGTTTCGAACAGATTCAGTTCATCGCGAGACGTACATTCCACCGAATGGGTCACGCCCAAAGAGAAAAACGCGTGGCCATCGGGGGTGATGAAATAATCGCGACCGTCGATGTTCTCGACACGAAACCATCCCGTCGCCTCCGCGTCGATCGAAAGCAAGCCGCCGTAGCGATCGAGCGGATCGGCGGATTGCCCGACCAAGAGGGGCGCGAACCAGCAGGTGACAAACAACAAGACGAACAGTCGCATGGTGGTCTCGATACAAATCGCTCGGAACAGTTTTGAACCAGGGTCGTGGCCGGATCTCGATTCCGACGGCACGAACGCTCGTTCCCCGACCGTCCATTGTGAGCGATTCGGAACGTCAGCCCATCGCACGTTCGTGGTAGGTGTCCCGAGGGTGCTTGCCCCTGCCAGATGGATTATATTGCCAAGGTCCGGCAGCGTACGATTTTCGTACTTGCCGAGTCCCCGCCTTCATTTCCCCTCCCAATTTGTTGACTGCGATGTTGCACTCCTTGACGCGATCGTTGATTGTTTTGACCTGCACGGTCGTCATGTTTTCTGTTGCCGTCGCGCAGGACGCCGCGACCGAGACAAAGCCGGACAACAGCACCGGCGCTCCGAGCCGAGCTGCGGAACGCACAGACGCCGCCGAACAGAAGCAAAAGCAAAAGCAGAAAGCGAAACGAGAAAGGGAAGCAAAGAAGCGTGCCGAGTCTTTGCGTAAACTGGCCGATCGTCTGGAGATTCGCCGTGGTGCAACGATCGCCGACATCGGCGCCGGCAAAGGACGCGACAGTTGGGTGTTCGCCGACATCGTCGGTAAGGAAGGACGCGTGTTCTCGGTCGAAATCACCGAAGAGGGCGTTGTGAATTTGCGAGAAGCGATCAAGTCACGCGATTTACCGCAGGTCCGACCCGTGTTGGGCCAATCCGAAACGCCCAACCTGCCCGAGAATTCCGTCGACATGGCGTTCATGCATTACGTCTATCATCATTTGGCCAAGCCGCGAAAAATGCTGGACAGTCTGTGGCGGGCGCTCAAGCCGGGCGGCTATTACGTCGTCGTCGATCGACACAAGGGAACGTTGGTGGATTGGGTGCCCCGCGAACAACGAGAGAAGAAACATTTCTGGCTTGCCGAAACCACGTTCATGCGCGAAGCGCGGGAAGCCGGTTTCGAATTCGTCGATTTCGGCGAACGCGAATGGTTTGCCAAGAACGATAACTTTGTGATGATCATGCGGCGACCGACAGACCTCGATCGACCTGGACGAGATCCCGACCCGATGCCACCGATCGACTCGGGGCTGCGAACCGCCCTGCTGGGCGTCGACCTGCCGGCCCTGTCGGAATCGTCGGACGCGAAATTGGCCTTTGTCGCCTTGGGCGAAGCTCGCGAGTTGATCCGGCCGATCGTCGAGAAGTATCCGGCCGACGCGATCGAGATTGTCCTGGAGGAATGGGCGACTCAGAAGGAGGAGCGGTCCGAGACGCCGGCGGGTGTGAAGCTGACCAGCGTGCTGACCGAGCGAGGTGATCCCGGTTTGGATGACCAGTCCCTTGCGGCCGTCTACTTTCTGGACACTTATCACCTGCTTTTTCACGCCGACGTGCTGCTTCCCGCGCTGCACGAAAGGCTCGCCGACGGCGGTCGTGTTGTCGTCTTGGACCGCAAATCAGATGAAAAGTTATCGCACCGCGAAGCCAGTCACCGACGCATGATTGCACCGAGAACGGTGCGAAAAGAAATGTCTCAAAACGGCTTTCGGCTGCAGTCGTCTGCCGCCCCGTCCTCATCAAGGTTTTTGCAGGTCTATAAAAAGGTGGCGGCCTCGGAATGATGCCGACCGCCTGAATCCTGCCTCCGATGGCGTTTCACACCGTCAGCTTCCACGGGTCGCGGTATTCCTTGTTGACGAACTTGTCGGCTTCATCGTCACCGACAACCGACTCCTTTTCCCCGTCCCACTCGATGCTGCGTCCGACTTCCCAGGAGACGTTCATCAGGTGGCCGACGTTGGTGGCGTAGTGGCCTGTCTGCGCGTCGGTTTTCGGTTGAGTCCGGTTGCGGATGTTATCGATGAAGACCCGCGAGTGGCGAAACTCGTCTTTCGAGGAGACGATTTCTTCCTCGGGGCTGAGCAGGTAGCCGGCTTCGTTTTGCGACTTGCTCTTCTTCGGCTCCGCGGCGATCGAGATGCGACTGCGATCGAGCACCATCGTCGCTTCGGTGCCATAAAAACACTTGGCGTGGGAACGACGCACGCGGCGTGATCCCATCCGCATCGTGTATTGCAGCAAAAATCCGTTCTCCGCGACGGGCCCCGGGCCGAATTCCATGATCGCGTCAAACGTGTTGGGATATTCGAAGTTGTCTTGATAAGCGAAATGCCCACCCATCGCGGATACCTTTTTCGGGTACTTCACGCCCATCGCCCAGTTGATGATGTCAAAGTGGTGCACACCCCAGGCGACTTGATGTCCGCCGCCGGACAGGCGGAACCAATCGTATCCGTAGTTGGAATAGATGTTCGGGTTGTAATTCTGCATCGGTGAAGGCCCGACGTAGAAGTCCCAATCCAATTCCGGCGGTGGATCGCAATCGGCGGGATTACCGCGACCCGGCGCCCAGTAAGTATGATCCCAGACCTTGACTTCGCTGATCGCGCCGAGCCGGCCCGACTGGATGATGTCGACCGCCTTGTGGTAGTGTTCCATGCTGTGTTGTTGCGTTCCGATTTGCACGATGCGGTCGTACTTCTTGGCCGCTTCGATCAGATACTTGCCCTCGCCGATGAAATTGCCCAGGGGTTTTTCGACGTACACGTCTTTGCCCGCTTGGCAGGCGGCGACCGCGATCGGCACATGCCAGTGTGCCTGAGTGCCGACGATCACCGCGTCGATGCTCTTGTCGGCCAACACTTCGCGAAAGTCTTTGTGCGTCTTGACCGACGAACCGCCCGCCTTTTGCCGACCCTTTTCCAGATTGATCGAGTTGACATCGCAGACGGCCGTGAACTTGACACCGGGCAATTCCATGAAGCTGGGCATGACCTGATTGCGGCCACGGGCTCCGCAGCCGATCAAGGCCATGTTGATGGTGTCGTTGGCACCGAGACGTGCCGGAGCGTTTTGGGCCAACACCGCCGAGGAGGCGGCGCTCGCGGCGGCGGTTGCCAGGAAGGATCGTCGGTTGACGCGATGGGGATGGGCCACGGTCGTGCCTCCTGAAAGACGGCGAAAGGGAAACGGAACGGATTGACTGAGGTTACAATTGTGACGCCGGATTGAATTCGTCGACAATCGCACATTCGTGGTAGGCGGGCGTGACCGAGCGATGCGACAACATTGCCCCGGACCGACAATCGATCGATTCGATCAGGGTGACGGGCTGGGGTAAAAGCCATTTCAACGAGCGAGATGATCCGCGTTTATCTGATTGAAGACCATGTCGAGTACCGTCGGTCGCTTTGTCGAGTGATCGATGCCGCCGCAGACATGGTTTGCTCCGGGCAGTTCGGTTCGATCGAAGACACGCAGGAGATGTTGGCTGATCAAACGGTAGCAACGCGGGAGCGGCCCGATGTGATTCTGTTGGATGTCGGATTGCCCGGCGTCGATGGCATCGAGGGGTTACCGATCCTGCATCGTTTGGCCCCGGATGCCCGCATCATCGTGCTGACCGTGTTCGACGATCCGGACAAAGTGTTTCGATCATTGTGTGGCCGCGCGTCGGGTTATTTGCTGAAATCCAGCGAGCCGGCGGTGATCGAACAAGCGATCCGCGACGTCGTCGCCGGTGGCGCGCCGATGTCACCCACAGTCGCTCGCCGCGTACTCGACTTGTTCAACCGGAACTTCGGCCTCCCCTTGGCGAACGACTACAGGTTGACCGACCGCGAATATGAAGTTTTAAAGTTGATGGCTGACGGACTCATTAAAAAACAGATCGCTTCGCGATTGAAGGTCAGTCCGCACACGGTCCACACGCACTTGCGGAATATCTATGACAAGTTGCACGTGCATACGCGTTCCGAGGCGGTTGCCAAAGCGATCCGCGAGGGCTTGGTGTGATGACGCGAGTGCCGCCGGTGGCCGGATTGTTAGTTGCTTGGTTCGTCTGCGTCTGGTTTTGCGGGTGCGAGAAAGAGACCCGATCCGCGGAAACAGTCGAAAGGTTCCGAGACAATAGCGATAGCTTCACCGACCTCATGAGCCGGTTTTTCAGTCTTCGGGTCCGCCGGTCGGAACGGGAACGTGACGAGTTGCTCGCCAAGATCGCCGACAGTCCACCGCTCTCGCGGCGGACGCAAGCGGGACGACTGGGTTTTCACAGCACACCCGCCGAAAGAGAGGATGAATCGCGGACGCTTTCCCTTGTGTTTGATCGACCTCAGGACTTGACCACGATTGCGTTGGTCCCCGCGCGTGTCGATTCGACGATCCATGTCGATGATGATTATGGCTTTCCGCGACGTTTTCGGATCGAGACATCTGCCGACGGTCAAGCGTTTGAGACGGTCGCCGATGAAAAGCGCCGCGACGTTTCGGCACCCCGTGGCTATCCCTATCAGGTTCGCGGCGATTGGCCGGGGACCCGTGTCGTCCGCATCACGGCGACTCGACTGTGGCCGATCCACGACCGCTGGGGTTGGGCGCTCGGTGAAGTGATGCTGCTGGACGGCGAGCGTCAGGTCGGGCCACTCGCCGCCGTCGATTCGCAACAGTCCTACGAAGCACCGTCGGTGTGGTCACGCGAGTACGTCAACGACGGACGGTCGATCTTGGGTCTACCCGTCGACAGTGAAATCAGCCCGACGAGCGGCTACTTGGCTCGTCGTGAAACGAATCCCGCGGCGGAGAAGTGGTTGCAGGTGGACCTCGGTTCCGATGGCGGCCGTCCGCCCGAGATTGACGAAGTCTGCTTGATTCCGGCCCGCCCGATCGACTACGCCGATCGCGCCGCGTACGGATTCCCCCCGAGGTTTCGGGTCCTCGCGTCAGATGATCCGACTTTCGTCGACCACGAAGTGATCGCGGATCACTCCGAGGAACCATTTGCAAGCCCGGGGGACAACCCGGTGATCTTTCCCGTCGCAGCGGAGTTGCGGAAACGTTTCGTCAGGTTTCAGGCGGTTGAGCTTTGGGACTGTTCGTGGAAGTGTTCCTTCGCGTTCGCAGAAATTCAAGTCCGCAGCGGTGATCGCAACATCGCCTTGAACAAACCGGTCGCCGTTGCGGATGTCATCGCACCCGAACACGCTCGAGGCCTTTGGGCGCCCGAGTTCGCCGTCGACGGATTCAGCGGACACCACCGACTGCTGCCGCCGGCCACTTGGATCAATCGGCTCGGTGCTCGTCGAGCGGCGGAACTCGAACTGGCCAGCGTGACGCGAAAACTGCGGCGAGCCAGGAACGACCTGATCGCCGTGCTGTCTCTGCTGACAGTCTTTGCGTTGGCGGGCTTGTCGAGTTGGATTTTCATCTCACGTCGTCGAAGAAATCGCGAACAACGTCAATTGCACGAGCGAATCGCCGGTGATCTGCACGACGACTTGGGCAGCAACTTGGGCAGCATCGCACTGACGAGCGGATTACTGGTTCGCTCCGACGAATTGCCGGGACCGGTGCGAGAAGATCTCGCTCGCATCAAGCAGATTGCGGGCGACACGTTGCACTCTTTACGAGATCTGGTCTGGCTGATCGATACCTCACCCAGTGATCTCAAGACGTTTCGTTCACGATTGGTCGAAGCCGCCGCATCGCTGCTGGTCGGCATCGAACACGAGGTCGAACTCGATTCGTCCAGCGGCGCGGAGAAATTGTCCATCGAATCGCGTCGGCATTATTACTTGGCGACGAAGGAAATCATGCACAACGTTGCCCGGCACTCCGGCGCGACCCTGGTGAAGATCCGTCTGCGTCGAGTCGGCAAAATGTTACAAATCACAGTTTGTGATAACGGTTGCGGTTTCATCCCGAATGAATACGCGGAAACCGGACACGGACTGCGAAGCCTCCAGCGACGAGCAAAATCGTTCGGGGGCAAAGTCACGATTGAAAGCCAGAGTGACCATGGCACGACCGTGATCCTCGAAGGACCCCTGAAATGATCCGATCGACAGTTTATCGCCTGTCCACCTTGCTGCTCGCACTCGTCGCAGGTGTCAGCGGCAGTGGCGTGCAGGCCCAGGTCGCTCCGTCCGCTTCGCTGCAATCGATGACCGCCCCGGCGACGTGAAGATTTCGTTGTGGGCCGGCGAACCGATGGTCAACAATCCGACGGCGATGGAGATCGATTCGCGGGGTCGCGTTTGGATCGCCGAAGGCAAGAACTATCGGATGAAGATGAAGGAGTTTGACGATTTGAAACGCGTCGATGGCGCCGACCGAATTCGTATTTCGGAGGATACCGACGGTGACGGACTGGCCGACAAAGTCACGGACTTCGCCAGCGATATCTTTCCCGTGCCGCTGGGGCTCGCGATCGAAGAGTTGTGGGAGGGTAACGTGCAAACGGGAACCCGGGTTTACGTCGGCCATTCGCCCGATCTGCTGGTCTTGGAGGACTCGGATGGCGATGACTCGGATGGCGATGACTCGGCCGATCGGCGTTATCCACTGTTGACTGGATTTCGAGGTGTCGACAGCGATCACGGCTTGCACGGCATGACCTTCGGCCCTGACGGACGCATGTACTTCACCGTCGGCGACGCACGTTACGGCGCCGACCAGGTGCAGGCACGTGAGCCCACGTTGGATGTGACGGACCGATCGGGGCGACGATTGAGTGCGAATAATTTTGGCACCACTTTACGTGTCAGTCGAGACGGTACGCAGCTTGAAGTTCTCAGTTCCGGTCATCGCAACAACTACGAGGTCGCGGCACTGGGCCGAAGAAGTCCCGGGCGTCATTCCCAAGCTGGTCGGCACGGGCAATGGAGCCCCGGGCGGGCTGATCGTTTATGAAGGCGGGTCGCTTCCCGAGCGGTACCGAGGCGCGGTGCTGCAAATCGATTCCGGCACCCATCAGTTGAATGTGTTTCCGCTGGATCGCCGGGGCGCAGGTTTTCGAGCCGATTACGACGTGTTGCTCCGTGGCGGCGACGATTGGTTTCGCCCGGTCGACGTTTCGATCGCTCCTGACGGTTCGGTCTTCGTTTGTGATTGGTACGACGCGGGCGTCGGCGGCAATCGCTTTTCCGACCGGACGACCGGCGAAGGCAACTTGGTCGGACCCGACTTGGCGTCCATCGGGATCAAGTACGGCGCACCGGAATTGCTGTATCACGTTCAGTACCCGAGCGCCGCGATCAACTTCAACTTCGTCTCCTCCGCGTTCCTGCTGGACGACGGCCGGGTGTTGACCGGTTTGGTGTTGGATCGCGACGGAGAGTCGATCCGGCTCAGAACCGCCGCAAACCAACTGGAAACGACAGCGTCCCCGGGAATTGGTGGTCATTTCGTAGCGTGGCCCACGTGCCAGGACGCACGCGGGACTCGGTCAGAGGACAGGGAACGCCGTCGAATGATCGAGCGAACACGGATCAGTCAATGAGTAGTGTCTTGAGCTCAGGGCGTTCTCCGGTGTATCTACTGGTCTCGGGCGTTTCCGCCAAAGCCGCCCGGATCGGCTTCAGATCCATGGACGCGGCACAGGCCAGTGTGGGGCGGCGGGGTCGGTCGTAAAAAAGTCGACAAGTTGACGACCGACAGAGGCGTGACTGGGCGGGGAAGACGTTGCTTTTGATCCGGTTCTCAAGATTCACTGTGTTTTAGGGTCCATAAAGTCAGCCCGTCCAAGTCGGATTTCGGTGCACCGAGGAAGCTCGCGGTGTAGCCGACGACCATGCACGTGGCCAAGCCGATCGGGATGTAGAGATAGCCGTTGAGGTGGGTGCCGAAAAAGAGCCAAACCATCATTCCCGCACCGACCAGGCCGCCCAGTATTGCGCCCGACGAATTGGCTCGTCGCGTCGACACACCCAGCAGGAATAGCCCGCCCAAGACTGCCATGAACAGCCCGACAACCTTGATGAAGGCATCGAACAGGGAAGTGATTCTTGGATCTACGAAAAACAAACCCAGCGTTGTTCCGAGCACCCCGACGAAGATCGTGATCCATCGAGCCGACGCCAAGTAGTTCCGGTCGCTTTTGCAAAGCCCGAGGGGCCTGACGAAGTCGGACACGATCGTCGTGGCCATCGAATTCATGCTGGTCGAGACCGTCGACTGGGCGGCGGAAAAGACTCCGGCGACCACCAATCCGGCGATCCCGATCGGCATCTCACGAGCGATGAACAGCGGAAAGACCTGATCGGTCGTGATCGTCGGGTCCAGTCGCTCGGGGTGAGTCTGATAGAACGTGAACATCGCCGTCCCGATGCCGAAGAACAGCAGCGTTGCGGGGATCGTCAACACGGCGTTGGTCCAAATCGAACGGGCCGCCAGCTTTTCGCTGGACGTTGTCATGTAACGCTGCACGACCGCCTGGTCCGCCGTGTAGGAGGCGAGATGCTGTCCCGAAGCACCCAGCACGATCACCCAAAACGCCACGCGGGATTGGGCACCCTGCCACTGGAAATTCGCCAATCGCAGCTTGTCGGCATCGATTGCCGACTGAAAAGCAGGTCCGAAACCGGTTTCTCCACCACTGCCGCTGACCAATATCCAAAGTGCGAGTGCGGCACCGCCCAGCAAGACAAACGTTTGGATCGTGTCGGTCCAGATCACCGCTTCGATGCCGCCCAGCGTACTGTACGCGATGCTCAGTACCCCCATCAGCAACACCGACTGTGTGGGCGTCAACGGCGTCGCCACGGCGAGTGCCAATCCGGTCAGCGACATCACGACCGCCATGCGAAAGACATGGAACAGTGCAAAACTGGTACTGCCGAACAATCGCACCGGGCGACTAAAACGCTTCTCCAGATACTCATAAGCACTCGTCGCATCGATCCGTCGATAAAACGGCAGCGCGACGTAGACCGCCACAACGGCGATGACGGGAATCATCAGGTTACCGACCGCGTACACCCAATCCTGAGCGTACGCCTTGGACGGCAAGCCGGTGAACGTCAGGGAACTGAGCATCGTTGCGAAGATGCTGCATCCGGCCGCCCACCAGGGGATGTTTTTGCCGCCTCGAAAGTAGTCGTCCGTCGTCTTATTTTTACGCGCAAAGTAAAAACCGACGCCGACCATCGCCAACAGGTATCCCCCGAGCACGACGTAATTCACGATGCCGAATCCTCGACCGCCGGCGACCGGCGCGACGCTCCAGACCGTCGGCGTGCGAACACGTGGTCTCACTTCCCCACTGGCGATGACGATCCGATCATCCCAGCGAACCGGAATCGTGGTCACATGATTGGCGGGAATCCCACCGAACGACGTCCAGGTGTCGGTGATCGTGTGATAGGCCAAAGCTTCTTTTGGAAAACCCGGGTGCAGGTCTTTGAGTTCATCGGCCCTGTCGAATAACCGGCCGTCGTCGCCGCCGAGCACCAGCAGATGGCTTTGACCGAACCCGATGCCCGTCCCCGCGCAAACGCCACGCGGGCAATCACGTCGCTGCCGCCACGTCGCCGTTCGCGGCATGAACTCCCAAACGTCGCGAAGGAATTCAATGCCGTCGGATTTCGCTCGCCTTCCGCTGATCACATACACACAGTCCTCGAAACCGTTGTGCTGAGTCGCGGTCAGGTTGAATGCACGCGGTTCGTCCGACCAAGCAGCCAACTCTCGCCACTCGAACTCGTCGGGTCGCTCCCGCATGGAGAGATCGAGCGACCAGAAGTTGTTCATTGCCGATTCGAGTCCTCCGCCACTCTGTCCACCCGCCAGGTAAATCACGTTCCCGACCAGCGTCGCTTGACCGTAAGCGCAAGGTCGTGGCAGAGATGGCAAGTCGATCGACCGGACTGTCTGAGTGTCCGCGTCCCATTGCAAGGTGAAGACCGCGTCGAACGTTCGTTCCGAATCATTGCCCCCCATGCAGACGACGCCGGCTTGGGTCGAAACAGCAGCCCCGTAAGCAATCGGCCTTGGCAATTTTCCGCCGTCGATCCAACGGAAACCGTCAGGCGTCTTTGCCAGCACATGAATCTGGTCGTGCCACCGCTTGCCGTTGTCCCAAACCGGGCGAGCGAAATTGGCTCCGCCGGCGATGATCAAAGCGTCGCCATGGACTCCGACGAACGGCCCGGCGACACCGAGTTCGTCCGGCAAGTCGGGCAGCGTTTGCCAATCCAGCCTCGCCGCTTCCTCGCCCACGGCTTGCCCGGGACTGAACAGCGACAGGACCAACGCGAGCGACAGAATCACCGGTAAGTGCAGCTTCACGAGGAGACGTTCTCCCGCACCGGTGCGATCCACTCGAAGAAACCGATGTCCCGCAACTGGTTTTCGAGTTGCTCGAATTGCGACGAAGTCAGCGTCGGAATCGGCAATCGCGACGGGCCGCAATCGACGCCGATCATCTTCATGATCGCTTTTTGAGCACCCCGCGGTCCGAAGGGAACGAACGCCCGAACGATCGCCTGTGAACGAGCCTGCTCGCGCCGAACCGCTCTCGGATCACCAGCCTCAAACGCTGCGAGCAATCGCTGATGAATCGGCGCTGCGAAATTGTACGTGCTACCGACGGCGGCCCGTGCGCCCGCGACCAGCCCGAAGTGCAGCATCTCGTCGAGCCCCCACAGCATTTCGAATCGATCCCCGGCGTGTTCGAGACAGGTTTGAAACTCAAACACGTCGGGCGACGTGAACTTGATGCCACGCAGATTCGGGATCGCGTGCTCGGCGGATCGCAGAAAGTCGATGGCACTGATCGTCACGCCGGTCACGGCCGGAATGTGGTAATAGAAAAACGGCAGCTCCGGTGCGGCCTCCGCGATCCCGGCCATCGATGCGGCGAGTGTCTCGGCCGAATCGGGCTTGAAGTAGAGCGGGCTGACCGCCGAGATCGCATCGGCACCGATACGCTGAGCATGCGCGGCGAGCTGCCGAGCTTGCGTCAAGCTTTCGCTGCCGACCTGAACGATGACGGGCAACCGGCCACCGGCCGCGTCGACGAAAGCTTCGGCGACTTCGCGACGTTCCTCGAAGGTCAGCGATACCCCTTCGCCGGTGCTGCCCAGGACGTACAGTGCGGCCATGCCTTGCTCGACAAGACCGTCCACCATCGGAGCGATCGATTCCACGCGAATCGTCGCGTCGTCGTGCATCGGAGTGAACGTCGCGGCGACGAGTCCCTTGAGAGTATCGATTGATGTTTTCATGAGCTTGGGACCAACGCACGCTTCACAAGATCGGCCGAGAGAGCATCTGATGGTCGAACAATCAACCGGTCGAATTGTAGACACTACCGGGTACGCGTGAAACGGACATCTGGAACATTCCCCTTGGCGTTTTCACAAAGCGATTTTCGCGTCGACGTTTCGACACATGACGAAGCCGGTGCTGACTCGATCGAAACCGGAAATCTGCCAACGGTGAATTGTTTCGGGACGAACAACGTGACGACCGCGAAACCGAGGCCGATCGGTCGGCGTTTTGTCGCCCGGTTGCCGTTGAAGGCCGAAGCGATCGTGGCGGTGTCCGTCCACATCGCGGGGTCGCGGGCTGTTAAACTCCGCGGGTCACCACGCTTCCCGACAGACGCGACCTCGACAAGGGCGAGTTCGATCGGGCGGCGTAACGTGTTTCATTCGAATTGGTCATCATCAAAGGTGCAAAATGAACGACAATCGCACTCACCATTTTTCTCTGGGACTGGTCGCCGTTGCGCTGGCATTGATCGCAACGAACCTGCCTTCTCGTGCCGCGGCAGACGACGGCAAGCTTCGGATCATTTGTTTCGGTGCGCACCCGGACGATGCGGAGTACAAAAGTGGCGGCGTGGCGGCTCTGTGGGCGAAAGCAGGACACCATGTCAAACTCGTTTCGGTGACCAACGGCGACATCGGTCATTGGCAAATGGCGGGCGGTGCCTTGGCCAAGCGGCGCACCGCCGAATCAGCGCTGGTCGCCGAACGATTGGGGGTGGAATCCCAAGTGCTAGACATTCACGACGGCGAATTGATGCCGTCGCTCGAGAATCGTCGCACGATCACCCGCTTGATTCGTGATTGGAACGCGGACATTGTCATTTCGCACCGACCTTGGGATTACCATCCCGATCATCGCTACGTCGGTGTGTTGGTTCAGGACGCGGCCTACATGGTCGCAGTGCCTTTCTTCTGTCCCGATACACCTCCGCTGAGCAAAAACCCGGTTTTCTTGTATTCGAGCGACCGTTTTCAAAAGCCTTACGCGTTCCAAGCCGACATCGCGGTCGACGTGGGTCCGGTCTTTGAACAGAAAGTCGATGCGTTGATGGCACTCGAATCGCAAACCTTTGAGGGCGGGGCACTCGGGAGTGCAGAAACGATGGCGGCAGCTCCACCCGCTTCGCGACCGGAACTGCGTCGTGGGTGGCTTCACGAACGTTGGCAGAAACGCCAAAGCGGCGAAGCGAAAAAGTATCGCAACGCGTTGATCCGTTGGTACGGTGAAGAAGAAGCGAATCAAATCGGATACGCCGAGGCCTTTGAAATTTGCGAATACGGTCGGCAGCCGTCGCCTCAAGAGATCCGCCAACTGTTTCCGTTTTTGCCGCAACTCTCCGACGAATGATCGTCTCGAACGGACGCGACTTTTTGCCCGTGCTGTTCCTTCCTTTCCGAAAAGCTGGACCATTCATGCGAGTCAATTCATTACCGCGTTCTGTGCTGCTCGCGAAATTCTCTCTTTTGGCGATCGCCCCTTTCGTGACGACCGTTTTCTCAGCCGTCTCGGTGTCCGGGGCCGATTCCGATCCGACGCCGCGGGCGGTCAAAGGGAAGCTTGTGTTTTCCGATGATTTTCAGCGGACCGAATTGGGGTCCGCATGGAAGGTCGGCATTCCGGGGTATCAGATTTCCGATGGTGTCTTGCGAGGGATTCAAGCGAAATCGGATCACGGTTCGTCGGTGGGGACCAGCTTGCCATTGCCCAGCGGTGATTTTCACTTGGAGTTGAGGTTTCGATTCGAAGGTGCCAAATCAATCAACATCAACCTGGATGACAAAGCCTTCAAAGGCGTCCATGCGGGACACATCAGCCGCGTCGTGATTCGGCCTCCCACGCTGATCCTGATGGATGACAAAGAAGGCGTGATGCGCAATGACATCCGCGCCTTGCGTAAATCGAATGATCCGGAGATGAAAGCCGAAGGCGATCGAATGTCGGCGGGTGCCACCAAAAAGGTCCCGGTTAAGATTCGGCCCGGCCAGTGGTACAAGCTGAACGTCGAAATCGTCGGGGACCGGATGCGGGTCATGATCGATGACCAACGAGTCGGTTCTTTGCAGAGTCCCGGTCTTGCTCATCCCACTAAACCCGATTTGCGAATCGGCGTTTGGGGCGAGGGCGAAGAGGCTTGGTTCGACGATTTACGGATCTGGTCCGTGCGACCGGTCGCTTCGGTCGTCAGCGGAAGCCGCTAGGCTCCGCCGAGGCAAAAAGGGGTCAGGAGCCAAAAACCGAAATCGGCATATTTGGCTCCTGACCCCTTTTTCACGGATTCTCCAGCATGCGTCGAACCCGGGCTCGCTCCTTTTCCAACGCGGCCGGCGGCACCGCCAGCGGCCGGAAATCGGGATCGGGCAGCAGGGCCTCCTCGGTCGGAATGGTCCGCCAACGCAGATTGCGAAACGCCACGTCTTGTCCGTGATCCTGCAACATCAACTTGCCGCCGCGACCGGTCAGGTCCCCGCCGCGAATGCCCAACAGCTTCACCTGTTCGGACCATCGCGGATCGGTGTAGTCAAAGGACAGCACGCGTTGTCCGTTGAGCCAGTGTTCGATCACGCTGCCTTTGCACAAGATGCGAGCGGTGTTCCATTGGCCGTGCGGTCGACCGGCCCGACGGTCGGGGGCCATGCAAAAGAACAGCGACGCGACCGACTGTCGCGGGTTTTCTCCGTAGGGGCTGTGTTCGTCATCGAGCACTTGGTATTCGACTTGTCCCGGGCGGTAGTAGACCCCACTGTTGCAGCCCCGAGACACCTTGAATTCGAAGCGAAGTTCGAAATCATCGGGAACCGTTTTTGCTTCGTAGGTCAGATCGCCGCGGGGACGCACCCGCACGAAGGCATCGTCTCGGATCACCCAATTACCGTCCTGTTTCCAGCCGGCGAAGCTTTTGCCGTCAAACAGCGAGACGAATCCCAAACGTGTTTCGTCGGGCTCGTTTCGGTCGGGCTTGAGGGCTCCGGCGGTGGCGGACAGAACGACCAACAGGATCGCTGACGCTGTGGCGATCAAGCCCGACTTCATCTTCGGTGACCTGATTTCGGAGGGAACGACGGTGCCTGCAAAACCCGAGTCTATCAGGGTTCTTTCCAAAGCTGTTGCAAGTCAGCCTCCGGGACGCGAACCAAAATCGCGTAGAGGGACTTGGTCGGAACGCGCGGTTGATCACCGGCAACGGATGTCCCACTGCGGTGAGCCCATGCTGGCCGAGTGCATCCGTCGCATCAGATCGATCGTGTCCATCTTCGGCCGCGCGTCTTGGGGGAATCGACGAAACGCTTCCGCTTCCCAAGTCATAAGTGACCAAACAGGGGACTCCGTCGGCGACGACGGAGAACACGACACCCGGTGTCCGACGTCCCGTAAACGCTTCCCCCGAGGACAAGGAAAGTTCATCCAAGACCGCGGGTAAGGCTTCGCGAACCTGTTGCAGCGGATTGACCGGAATGTCGGCGGCGAATCGCCGCCAACGCGTTGACCGGCGGCAACGCGTCGTCTGATTCATTCACCGGTTCGACCGCCACCGTCCTGATCTCCCCCGAACCGTCGACCCCACGGCGTCGCGGCGTCGCGGCG
>CAYVRC010000018.1:17883-51305 GCA_964453205.1 uncultured Pirellulaceae bacterium
CACCGTCCTGATCTCCCCCGAACCGTCGACCCCACGGCGTCGCGGCGTCGCGGCGGACAGAAAAACGCCGAAAAAGGCGTACAGAAACCCCAGTCATCTTCATCGAAATCGTCACTCCCTAGATCGTCCACGAACACTGACGGAACCGTTCCGCCAAGGTCGCGCGTTGCTTGCTGGGAATGCTGGTCCGGCTGTGTTGACGGTGTCCCCGTGGAACGCCGAAGCCGCATGACCCGACCTGGCTGGCTAGCGATGCCCGGCGTGGTTGAGACAGATTCTCAATAAGTCAAGCGGTGGCGTGCAAAAAGGTCGCCGCCCGGTTTTCCGGTGCTTCGGCGGCCTTCGGTGCCGTCTCCTGGATCACTGTCCCCGCCGCTGACGGCGGCCGGCTGATTCCGAAGCGTTCGCCGCGCTGCGTTTCGGCATCCGACCGTGGAGCGTTTGCCGCAACGATCGGGTGTCCTGGCGATCGGCCAAATTCGTCCATTCGCGGGGGTCTTCGATCAAGTCGTACAGTTCCTCCGATCCGTCGTGGTAGCGGATGTAGCGATGGGTGTCGGTGCGGATCGCGTGGTTGCCCGGGCCGTGCGTCGTCAAGGCGAAGTGGGGCCAGTCGGCATCGGGATCCCTGCAGAGCGGGCGGACGCTGCGGCCTTCCAAGTCGTCGCGTGGTGGCAATCCGCACAGATCGATCAGCGTCGGATAGATCGACAACAGCTCGACCGGTCGGCCGCATCGCCGATTCGCGGGGACGTTCGGGCCGGTGAAGATCATCGGCACGTGGGTCGCTCTTTCCCACAAGGACTGTTTGGCCCAGCGTTGCTTTTCGCCCAGAAAGAACCCGTGATCGGAATACAACACGACGACGGTGTTGTCGGCCTGCCCGTTTTCGTCCAACCAGGCCATCAGCCGTCCGACTTGCCGGTCCGTCGAGCGGACGCAAGCCAAGTAGGCCGCCACGGCATCGGACCAGCGGCCGGTGTCGACGAACCATTGGTGATCCGGCGCGGCGGGTGACACGGCGACTTGCCGCGCGATCGGCGGAATGTCGTCCCAGTCGTTCGCGTCGACCCGCGGCAGCGAGACTCCGGCCGCTTTCACGTCGCGAACCATCTGCTCCGGTGCATACAGTGGTACGTGCGGACGGTAAAAGCCGATCGCCATGAAGAACGGCTGATCACTCTTGTCGATGTGCTGTGTCAGTTGTTCCGTGGCCCAGGTCGCGTCGGCGTGATCTTGGAACAGGTCGTCTTGGTACACTTGTCCGCCGAAATCCCACAAGCCTTTCGCGCCGTCGGGGGTCTCGGGAACGATCCGGCGGTCGTACGCGTTTCTTTGTCCGGGCCGCGGACCGACCACGTCGAATTCACCGTCGGGCAAACGCGACGCGTGATAGATTTTTCCGGTCGTATAAGTTTGATAACCGTGCTCGGCGAAATAACGTGGCAAGGTGACCCGTTCTTTCAATTTCGGCACGGTCCAAGGTTGGGGCGCATTGTCATAAACACCGCTGGTCGATGGCCGCAGCGAGTACATCAGACTGGTCCGCGACGGATTGCATATCGGTGCTTGGCAATGCGCGTTGGTGAAAAGAACGCCTCGAGTGGCCAAGGCATCGATGTGCGGCGACCGCGCATCGGGATGGCCTTTCAAGCAGCCGATCCAGTCATTCAAGTCGTCGATCGCGATCAACATGACATTCGGCGGAGAATCCGGCGACCGTCCGTTTTGCTGGCCTTGGCAAACGGGGACGCCGCACAAGACGGCCCAGCAAACGCCCCACCAGGAAAGACGAATGAAAGACGGACGTAGGTCACCAAAAACCATGAGTTTGCTTTTCAATTATCGGTCGGGGCATGGGAAAAAGTGTGCGATTCGTCGCTCGCCTCGCGATCATTCGGCGGCCCAAGCGGGCGTGCCGAACCAGTCGTGCATTTCCTTTTCGAACGGCGCGACGATTTCGGCCGGCTCCGCGATGCCGCCGCGATCTCGAGTCTCGGCCATCCAGGTTTCCAAGGCCGCTCGCATCGCGACCAGGGCCTGCCGGTGATCCGGGTCCGACGACTCCGCCAAGTTGCGGACCTCATAGCGATCCGTCTGGGTGTCGTAAAGCTGTTCGGCGGGAAACGGCTTCATCAGTTCCGCGGGGGCACCGGTCAGTTTTCCTTCGGCTGCCAACTGTCGCATCAGCGGTTTGACCAGGAAACATTTTTCTTTATAGCGATTCAAACTGACGAAGCCCGCGTCGGGCGTGAAATTGCGGATGTAATGATACCGCGGCCCGCGAACACTTCGTTGCCGGATCACGGTTTCGTCGATCCGGTCGCGGGCGCTGAAGACGTATCGTCGGGGCGGAGTCAGATCGTCACCAAAGATCCGCCGGCCTTGCATCATCACCGGTTTCTCGATGCCGGCCATCGCCAGAGTCGTCGCCGTCAGATCGATCAAGCTGATCAATTCGTCGCTGACTTTTCCCGCGGCGTATTGCGGCGGCGACGGATGATTTTTGGCCCAGCGGATCACCAGGGGGACGTGCAACCCGGAATCGAAGCACCAGTGAATCCCGCGTGCTTCCAAGCGTCCGTTGTCGCCGAAGAACACGACGATGGTGTCGTCGGACAAGCCGTCTTTTTCCAACTGCCGCAAGATCTGTCCGATCCGCACGTCGGTGCCGGACACCGAGTTCAGATATCGCGCCCATTCCCGACGCGTGATTTCATGCTCGGGGTAGTAAGGTGGAGGCGTGACATTCTCGGGCGTCGCGACTCGGGGGTGCCAGTCTTCACCGACCCATCGGACGCGATCTTTTTCCGCCGATTTGCGGTCGTAAATGTCGTACTCGGCTTCGGGCAGATTGATCTGGGCAAAGAACGGTTGATGATTTTTCAGCGACGACCAATCGTCGGTGTCGTACAGCGGGCCTTCGTCGGTAAAGTTCAGATCCAGTTTGCCCGTGCCGACTTCCTGGTCACCGATCCGCTTGATGTTCGCGGTGAAGTAACCGGCATCGTTCAAACGGTGGGTGATCGGCCGCACGCCTTCGGGCAAACGAAAGCCGTCGTCGCGATGCGACCGCATGTGATGAGTATCGGTCGTCGTCTGGTACATCCCCGTCATGAAGGCGGATCGACTGGGGGCACAAACCGGCGAAGTCGAGAACGCGTTGTTGAAACGCATGCCGCCGCTCGCCAAGGCGTCGACGTTCGGCGTTTCTACGTTCGGTGCGCCGTAGCAACCGAAGTCCAAATCGAAGTTCTCTCCGACGATCCATAAGATGTTCGGACGAACCGCAGTCGGTTGGGCGGGTAAGGGCGAACCGTCAAAAAGCACCAGCGTCGCCGAGACACCCAGCAAGATCAAGGAGATACATCGCATCGATCGAATCTTTCTTTCATGGAAACGCGGCAACCGCCCGCGACGGTCGAATCATCGGATCGCCTTCGGGTTGTCGGAGCTTTTTGCCGACATTCCTGTTTTCTGATGGACACCGAGTGTGGGGCGGGGGGTACCATCCGGACGGACTCAGTAGGCCGGGGTTGTGAAATGGAAGATAGCTCGACGAACGGGCGACGGCAAACCATCAAGCGAAACCGCGCCGCGGCACGGGCGGGCGGCGTCCAGATCGGCTGGCTGCTGTCCGCCGCCGTGGTCGTCCTTTTGGTGGGCCTGTTTTTCTCACGCCCCACGGCTCCCGAATCAGCCCTGAGGCCCGAATCAGCCCTGAGGCCCGAATCAGCCCTGAGGATCGTGAACCAGGAATTGGATCTCGGTGAGGTCCGCGTCGGTGACGTGATCAAGTTTGACCTGCTTGTCGAGAACACCCTGGAGACTCCGCTCACCGTGTCCGTTTTGGTCTCACCACCGTTTGTCCTCAGCCCCGCCGTCGTTTCGGGGCTTCCGAATTTCAACCTTTCCTATTAGGGACGCTTCACGTCATGTTTGGTATCAACCGATTCGATCCCGGGCTACTTGCCGCGGCGTGCTTTGTGGCAGTTTGGTCGTTGCTCGAGCCGTGTGGGGCGAGTGATCTGTCGGCCGTGACTCGTCTATCCGAAGTCGATGTGTCCTATCGCCTCTTTTCGGACTCTTGCTCGGCCGAAGTGCTGGAATTTAATTGCGAGCGTTCCGTTCATGACTTTCAGATGCACAGTGACTTAAAATCAGTCCCCGGGATCTCGCCGGAGGCAACGGAGGGGTGGAAAACGGATTCTTTTCGGCTCATCCGACTGAAGCGCGCGCGGAAGGTTTTCAAGGCATGGCTCCGGTGTCCAATGGTCAGTGGATTGGTTTGATTGCGTCCGATAGGCTGCAAATGCTGGGAGAAACGCAAGCGAGCGGTGCAGAGGTGCGACTCGCCGAGGGATAAATGGCTGCTGATCGTGCTGGGCATCTTCGGCCTGACGATGGCCTTCGCGCAAAGACATTCGAGAATCCTGGGCATCCGCCTGATTTCCATCGTTGCGTCGGTCCGCCGGTCGTCCCAAGAATCGCAGGACTGGTCACACACGAGGTCGACCCTCTGCATCCCACTGTTGGTCGCCCTGTTGCCGGAGCACGGGAATGAATCGATCAATCGCCCTTCCGCCGGGTGGTGAGGATTTGGTACACGAAAAAACTTAGTGACAAGGAATTCTGTCGGCAACTTTTTTCACAGGTCAATCGGATGCTGAAGCAGATCGCCTCGGAGATCAATTTCCGTCGCGGGTATCGCGGTGGTGACATTCGTTTTTTGCAGGCCGCGGTCAAGCAGAATCGATTCAACTCGCGGGCGGCGCTGGAACTCGGACGTCGCGGCGTCGGCGAACCGATCTGCGCTTCGGTGCTGATGTCGCTGAGCGGGCTTCGTGATTTCGCTAACGGGCATCCGCTCAGCGATGACAGCAACGAACTGCTGGAATTGATCGCCCGGCATCTTCAAAGCAGTCGCGGGCAATCCTTTCAAGACGTCGTCGCGTTGTGGGCGACGGGAGAAAAACGAGACGGTTATTTCGTCGAAGTCGGGACCGGCAACGGGGAAACGTTGTCGAACACTTATCTGCTGGAAAAGCATTTCGGTTGGCGGGGCGTCGTCTTTGAACCGGACCGACGTTTTCACGAAAGCATCGCCGCGAGTCGTGAAGCGATCCTGGACACCCGCGCCGTTTACTCCGCCGACGACCGCGTTTGCGATTTCATGGAAGTCGGACGCTCCGGCGAACTGTCCACGTTGACGCATCACCTGGGTGACGACGGACGCAGTCGCAGGGGCCAGACCCATCAGGTTTCCACGGTGACGCTGAATCGCGCCTTGGCCGAGCACGGCGCTCCGGAGTCGATCGACTTCATTTCCATCGATACCGAGGGATCGGAATTGGAAGTCCTGGAAGGCTTGGACTTGAACCGATATCACGTCGGCCTGTTGGTCATCGAGCACAACTTTGTGGCCGGTCGCAAGCGACGGTTGCTGGATCACCTGACGCCGTTCGGTTACCGCGAAGTGTTCCCCGAGTTTTCTCACCAGGACGTGTGGCTGGTGCGTGACTGATCGTGGGTCGGGATCGGGGTCCCCGTCGCGGACGACGCGTCGTCAGCGTGTCGGCTTTGCCCCGGGAAAGGGCATCGATTTGACCTGCGGAGACTTTCCGGGAGGGGAGTTTCCGAACGGCGACTTGCCCGGCGGTGACTTTCCGGGAGGCGTTTTGCCAGGCGGTGACATTCCGGGAGGTGGGGGTTTGGCGACGATCGTTCGGATGACGGCCGGTTTTACGCTGCCGGCGTACAAGTAAACAGCGATCGTCACGTCGCCCGCGCCGGCGTCGGTGGCGATGACATAGGCGTTCGGGTTGGCGACGAACTCGTCTTGCAGCTTGACACCGAGCGGCAGTTGCCCGGTCTCGGCCAATGCCGTCGCCCGGGCGATCAAGCCGTCGATCGTTTGCGTCGCGATCGCGCCACTTCGCAAAGCGTCGTTGCGGACTTTCGCGTAACCCGCGGCGCGCAGCATCGCCACGGATGACAGCAGCAGCACCGCCGCCGCCAACATGCACAGCAACAACGCGGCACCGCGGCGATTTCGTTTGGACGACTTTTGCATGATGGGGAATCCCGATTCCTGATCCTTCGAATCGCCGCGTCAGATCGACAGCACTGCGGGGACGACGTGGTCGACTTTGGTGGCCGGGTCTCGTAGCGTCAGTTCCATTCGGATGCCGATCAACGGTCCGCCCGTGACGACACGGGTTTCTTGGACGCGGAACCCGCGTGCGTTTTCTGACAAGACGATTTCGCCGACTCCGTCATTGATCACCAAGCGGCCGCGGCGGATGGCCACCGTTGCGGTTCGGCCTCCGGGCATGTCCAGTCGCAGGCCTTGGCCGTTTCCGGCGACGGACTGGATTTTGTTCCGTCGGATTTCGTCGCACAGCCATCGCAACGAACGACGGGCTTGGGCTTCGGGGGACCCCGCGCCGGTGCTCCTTGCGATCGCCTTGGCGGAGGATCGCATCACATCGGCGATAGGAATCATCAAGATCGAAACCAACATGGTGACGGCGATGACTTCCAGCAAGCTGATCGCCGTTCGACGCCTTGTTCGCCGTTTCATGGTTGACTCCGCTGGGTACGAAGCGTTTCGCTCGGTTCGTCGCTGTCGGGGCGGCCGTTGCCGTTGCGGTCATGCCAAACGGTGCAGTCGATCGTCAACAATGGCACCGACGGGGCGACCGTGGTATCGGCGGACAAGGTCAGGCGACCCACCAGCGGCGGCCCGTCGCCGGGGTGCAGTTTGACCGTCTGGACGGTGGGTCGGGCTCGATTCCTAGCGGCGGCGAATCGTGCCGGGTCGGCCGTATCGATCTTCGCCCGTTCGATCAACTGTTCGGTTTCGAACAGAATCGTTTCTTGCCATTGACGATTCCGTTGCAAGCGATCGTGGTGACGCAGCAACCGCGCCGAGGGGATCAAGATCATCGCCAACAGGAACGAACCGATCGCGACGTCCAACAAGGACATGCCCAGCCGCGTTTTTCTCTGTCGAAGCCTGTTCATCGGATGACTCCGTTGACGGCGTCGACACCGACCGTGTTTTTGATCCGACCGGTCGTCACGACGATTTCCAAGTTGCGATCGCACGAACCGCTCGGTTTGAAGGTGATCGAGCCGGGCGAAGGCCGGATGTCGCAATCCGAAACCAGGGGGATTTCCCAAGTCTTGCCGGGCGACAGCGGGCCGACGGCCTGTCGGACGATCAGCCGATCGTTTCGGTTGTCAAACCGGATCAGAACATCGGCGCGGCCGGCGATGGCCGTCTCGCGGATCACGGTCAAGGCTTGTCGCAGCCTTTGAGATTCCAATTCCACCTGACGTCGCTGGATCCATTGGCCGTCCAGGGCGAACAAACCGATCAGCGAAGCGGCGCTCATCACGATCGCGACCATCATGACTTCCAGCAACGTGACGCCGCGGCGTCGCGGTGACGCAAACGGGGTTCGTCGGAGGGACCGGTCGGCGCGGCGCATGAAAATCGATCCCAACAGCTGGGGTGGAGGCGATGGTACAGAGCGAGACGAAAAAAGTCCGTCGCGATGCACGCCCGCCCGCCCGCGGGCGAGGGCGCGATCGGGCGACGGACCACGGGAAGGTTTCAGGCGACCGACGGGGGATGGGTCGATCGAACCGACAGACTATCGTTCGGACCACTCGCCGGTCGTGCCGTCGACTTTCCATTTCCGGCTCAGGTTTCGGACGTAGTCTCGTTCGGCTTGTGTCACGTTGTTGATGTAACTCTCGCGGACCAGTTCGTTGACACTGCGAGGGAAGCGTTGCTGTTCCAAGAAATAAGTCTGGGACATCGCATCGAGCGACGCTTTGGTTTGCACGTCCATTTTTTCTTCGCTCTTGGCACGCATCGGAGCGACCGTGGCGACGGTGGCGGCCGCGACGACGGCCAAAATGATGACGGCAGCGATGACTTCAAGGAGCGAGAAGCCCTCTTTCTTGTTTCGTTTCATAGTCGGCGAACTCCGGAGGATGGGTTCAATGGTACGGGGGGTGAGCGAATTTCGTCGGCCGCAGAAGGACCTCGGTTATTCGAAAGGTAGGTCAGGTTTTCCGGTGCGGTCGGGTGAAATTTGAAAAACTTGCGTCCCCCCGGCCCGAGGGCACCTTCATCGACGCTGGCGGGCCAAGTAGTCTGCGGTGCCCTGACAAGACCCTAGGCCGCTCCGACGGTTCGGGTGACGACGATTTGCCGGTCGGCGGAGCGATCGGCCTCTTCCTATGACGAACGATCCATGACGAAGTACGACGTTTTTGCGGTGGGCAATGCCTTGGTCGATATCCAAGCGCGGGTCGATGACACCGTGCTGCGGGAATTGAATTTGGACAAAGGCGTGATGACGCTGGTCGACGACGATCGCCAAGCGGGCGTGTTGGCCGCGGTCGACGGGACGCCGCTGCACCGCTGTGCCGGGGGATCAGCCGCGAACACGGTCGTCGCCCTGGCCGACTTCGGCGGCTCGGCGGCCTTTCTTGGGAAGATCGGGCGTGACGAGATCGGCGATTTCTTTTTGGCCGACATGCGGAAGCTGGGCATCGGCATCGACGTGGATCCCACTGAGTCGGCACCGACGGGCACGTGTGCGATTTTGATCACCGCCGACGCCCAGCGGACGATGTTGACCAACCTGGGGGCCTCGGCGACGTTGACCGCCGACGACCTGGACGAGTCCATGATCAAGGCGTCTAAATACGTGTACGTCGAAGGCTACTTGTTGCCCGGCGACGGGACCAAGCAGGCCGCTTATCGATCGATGGAGCTGGCCAAACAGAACGACGTGAAAGTCGCCTTCACCGCGTCGGACCCTTTTCTGGTCAACCTCATCCGTGATGAGATCTGGGACTTGATCACCGGGCCGGTCGATCTGTTTTTCTGCAACGAAGAGGAAGCGAAAAGCTTGACCGGCGAATCCGATCCGATCGTCGCGGCCGCCAAGATTCACCAGCACTGTGAAAACGTGGCGCTGACGTTGGGGCCGAAAGGTTCGATCATCATGCACGGCGGGGAATCGTTTCCGATCGAAGGCGTCGTGACCGAGGCGATCGACACCACGGGGGCGGGCGACATGTACGCCGGGGCGATGCTGTACGGCATCACCAACGGCATGAGTTGGCAACAAGCCGCCCACATGGCCTCGCACGCCGCCGCCCGCATCGTCGCCCAAATGGGCGCCCGCTTGGACAACAAGTTCACGCCGGAAGAAATGAAACGCTTCGCCGAATTGCCGCACTGATCTCGGCGCCACTCAGGTCGCTTTCAAGATCAGCAAAGACAGTTCCGGGCGACAGTTGATCCGGAGCAGGTGGACGCCGCCCAGGCCGCGGGAGACGTGCATCGTCGTCGGGGGTTTGTAAAAATCGCCCGAGGCGTAGCGGCTGCCGTGCAGGCTGGGACTGAGCAGCGGACCGATCAGGGGCAACCGTCCTTGGCCGCCGTGCGTGTGACCGGCCAACATCAGCTGGACCTTTTTGCGACGCGCCCAACTGATTTGATCAGGGCTGTGGCTGATCAAGAAGCGGAAGGTGCGCGAGTCGTCGGCCGGCAAATCCGGACGTTCGAACCAGGGATACTCGTTTCCGATCATCCACGCCCGGACGCCCCGCAAAGTGGTCGGCAAGGCGCGGCTGCCCAAGTCCGTCCAGCCGGCACGGTCCATCGCTTCGCGGGTCTGCCACGAATCGACGACCCGCGTATCGTGGTTGCCTAGCACGAAGTAACAACCGTCCGGCGCGGACGCCGGTGAAAAGATGTCGAACAGCCAGTCGATGCAAGGCTGTTTGTCGATGATGTCGCCGGTCAACGCGATCAGATCAGGCTGCCAAGCGGTCGCCCGTTCGACGGCGTACCGTGCGTAGTCCGGCGCGATGTCGCCGGTCAGGTGAATGTCCGAAAGCTGCGCGATCCGGTAGCCGTCCAGACCCGCCGGCAAACCGGGCACCGGCAAAAAGACTTCTTCGACCGCCAAGTCGAAGATCTGGTTCAGCGGCAAACGCGATTCCCATTTACAAGAGGTGGTTCGCGACAGCGGAACCCGCAACGCGTCTTGGACGTCAACGACTTCGACGCGTCGCGGGGCGTCGGCCCATTCCCAGCGGAGGATCGGTCGCCACAGCAACCACGGCAAACCGAGCACGATCCAGGCGGCCAAGCAAACCGATCCGTAGACCAGCATCGGCCAAGACAACGCTTCGACGGTTGCCGAGCCGTCGATCAGGGCGCGACAGGCGTCCCCGCCCCACCACAGAAACGCGGCGAGCGTCAACCACATTTCGGCGAACAAGATTTTCTCGGTCCGTTTGATCCACCGACGGGGCCAGCCCAAAGCGTTCAAACGGTTGTACAGGCCCAGGTGCAACCCGAAGTGCCCGAGCACCGCCGAGACGGCCAACACCTGCCAATGAGTCGGACTGAACAAACCTTACAGCGCTTTCGGTCGTGCGGTATCGATCAAACGGATCGATTCGGATTGTGGAAACGTTTCCCAGGTGTCGCCGGCGATTTCGAACGCCGCGATCGCCGCGGTGGGCATGTCGATGATCTGTCCGGCCAGCCCCGAAACCAGCGACCCCATGCCGGGGTTGTGACCGATGACCAGCAAGGTTTCCGCGTCGCCGTGGTCTTGCCGGATCACGTTCAGGATCGTTTCGGGCGAAGCCAAATAGAGCGAATCGGTCGAGACGACCGGCACGGCGGCGTTCCAGGCTTCGCCCAGCAGTCGTGACGTTTCGCAAGTCCTCACGGCGCTGCTGCACAGGATCCGATCCGGCAAATCGCCCAACTGACCGATCCAGGCGGCCATCCGGGGAGCGTCGCGAATCCCACGCCGATTCAGCGAACGATCGTGATCGGCGACGTCCCGATCGCCCCAGTCACTCTTGGCGTGTCGCATCAGTAGCAGTCGTCGATTCTTCATATTCCCGGCCACTCGGGTGCCGAAGGGTGACGAGTTCGTATACTTGCGGTCATCTCCGTCCCTTCACGTTTTCGCATCGCGTGATTCCTCGATCCGGCAAAACACCATGAAGTCCCTGATGAAACCCGCTTGTTTGACTCTGTGCGTCACGCTTTTTCTGTCCGCCCGTTGTCTCGCCGAGGGGTGGCCGGGCTGGATGGGGGACGATCGCGACGGTGTTTATAGCGAATCGGGCGTCGTCGATGCGATCCCGGCCGAAGGCTTGCCGGTGAAGTGGACGACCGCCATCGCCGGAGGCTACGCCGGGCCGGCGGTCGCCGGCGGCAAGGTCTTCGTTTTTGACTACGAAAAGTCCTCGGGCGAGATCATCAACGATCCGGGCACCCGCGCCGTGCTGACCGGCAAGGAACGCTTGATCGCGCTCGACGCGGCCTCGGGCCAGCCGATCTGGAAACACGAGTACGATTGCCCTTACAGCATCAGTTATCCCGCGGGACCGCGATGCACGCCGACCGTCGACGGCGATCGTGTTTACACCTTGGGCAGCGAAGGCGACTTGCACTGCGTCGACGTCGAATCGGGAAACCCGATTTGGACACGAAGTTTCAAGAACGACTTTTCGGCCGAAGTCCCGATCTGGGGCTTCTCGTCGCATCCGTTGGTCGACGGGGACTTGCTGTACTGCATGGTCGGCGGTACCGGCCAGGGCGTCGTCGCCTTTGACAAAATGACCGGCGAAGTGAAATGGAAAGCACTCGATGCCAAGGCCGGGTACTGTCCCACCTCGATCATTCAGGCCGGTGGCGTCCCACAGCTGATCGTGTTTCACCCCGAAGGCGTCGTCGGCATGAACCCGACCGACGGCTCGGTGTATTGGAACATCGACGTCGCGCCGATGTACGAGATGTCCATCTCCCGGCCGATGGTCGACGGCGATCTGATGTACGCCAGCGGGATCGGCAGCGAATCGGTGATGATCCGATTGGACAGCGACCGACCGGCGGCCGAAGAGCTTTGGCGCGGCGAACGTGACAGCGCCTTGTACACCAGCAACAGCACCCCCCTGTTCGTCGACGGAGTCGTCTATGGCACCGACTGTCACGACGGATCCCTGATCGCGATGGACGCCAAGACCGGCAATCGTCTGTGGGAGACTTATCAAGCGACCGCGCCCGATCGCCAGCGAAAAGTCGACGTCAAACACGGGACCGCCTTCCTGACCCGCCTGGGCGACAGCGATCGCTACTTGTTGTTTGCCGAAACGGGGCACCTGATCATCGCCAGCTTGACCGCCGAGGGTTACCAGGAGCACGGTCGTTTCCGAGCCATCGCGCCGACCAGCGACGTCTTCGGACGCGACGTCGTGTGGAGCCATCCGGCGTACGCGAATCGAACGGCTTACCTGCGCAACGATCAACAAATCGTCGCGGTCGATTTGGCGCGTTAACCGCGTCGCTTTTCAAAGTCCGCCGGCGGTCAAGCCGGGCCGCCGCTCGGCAGGCGATCGACTTGAGACGAATCAGGAGATCGCGAGAAAGTTGTCGGCGATGAAATGACCGAGTCGACCCAGTTTGCTTCATTTAGCACCCCTGCGTTTTGGGGGTTTCGAATGAGTGGACTTCCGGCTTGTCGAGTCCGATGGAAAGAGGAAGCCTACCTTTTTTCTTGGAGCTTTCCGTGACTCAGCGATTGTCCAGCCGATCTGCCGCCTTTCGACGTACCGCCCTGGCCTGTTTCATTGGGATGGGCTGTGGGGTCGCCGGGGCGGCGGAGGATGACGCCGAGATGGCCGATCAATCCGTTATAAAATTGAACAGCCCGGCGAACGTGGACGTTCACATCCACGTCGCCCGGCGGCCTTGGGAAACCGACGCCGACCTCCCACTGACGCCCGCGGTCAAGTTGCTGACGCCGAAGGCGGCCGAAACAGAATCGCCCGCCGAGCCATCGGCGCCCGCGGTAACGCGGACGCAGCCTCGAACGGTTTCCGCTTCGTCGATCAAACTGCGCCCGATCGCGATCGATCCGCCGACCCAAGCGAAAACGGGCCCGCCGGCCAAAGCGACGGTCAAACCGCCGAGCGTCCGGCCGGCGGAGCCGCTCATGAAACTTGCCGACCCGGCGACTCCCCAACCGATCGCCGGGAAGTCGGCCACCGCGATCAGTTCGACAAGGAAACCCGATTCGACGCGGGTCCCCAATTCGATGCGGCCGACCAGTCCCGCACCGGCCACGAACCCGCCACGAACGGTCGCCGCGCCGGATCGCGATCCCGATTCCGCGTGGGTGGCCCGGGAAGCGATCAATCGCGTCGCGCCTTTGTTGGATCCCGTTCCGCCGAGAATGGTCCCGAAAAAACCGGTCACGCCGTCGGTTCCCAGCCGCGAGATTCCCAGCCGCGAAACTTCCGACACTCGAGTCAAAGCCGACCGGGTCGACGATCGCGACGAAGCCGATGTCCCCGACACGTCCGACGAAGGCGGGCTGACCCTCGGGGCAGCCCATCCGGCCCAGGGCCCGCCGGCAATCAAGCCGCCGACCCGAACGCCGCCGACCCGAACGCCGCCGACCCGGGAAGTCGCCGAGCCGTCCGACTCGAGCGTGACGGCGCGAGAGAACGTTCGCGGAGGGGTGACGGTGCGGTCACTGAAAATCCAGCGGGACGGCGCACTGACCGGCAGCCGTCGTGCAGCCGCGGTCCCGGACGAGTCTGCGACGTCTGACGAGGCTGTGGCGCCGCGGTCGGTGATCGGTTCGTCGACCGAGGCCCGTGTCGGAGATCTTGTCGAACCCGATCCGCAAGCCGCCGAAAGTCCGGAGACCGAGGACGGAGGTTCGCCTCGGGAGGCCGCCCGGATGGCGACAAGCGACCTGCCGTTGGACTTCACCGGGCGACCGGCCGTGCCGATCAACGTGACCCGCGAGTCGGCTGCGTTGAGGATGCCGATCCGCCAAGTGCTTCAGTACTACTACCACAACCCCGAGATCGCCGACGGTCGCAGCAATTGGGGGATGATGCACGCGATGCTGGTCTACGGCGCGGACACGAAAGTGCGAGTCGGCCGAAAAACGCACAGCACGATCGCGTGGGTGGCGGGCAACAACATTTGCCGCGGCAAGCGACTGTTGATCGAAGGTCCCCACGGCATCGAGGCCGACAACGGAATCGGGTTGCAAGGCCACCAAGGTCAACTACTGATGGTGTTGGGGCTGACCGGCGTGCCGCGCGACTACCCGTTGTACGCCAACGGCAACAAGTACTCCGTGGATGATCTGATTCGGCGCGAGGCCGAGACCTGTCGCAGCGGGGAAGAGCTGACGTTCACGTTGATCGGTTTGGCACATTACCTGGGCACGGAAGAGTCCTGGACCTCGACGGACGGAGAACGTTGGGACTTCGAGCGATTGATCGCGGAAGAATTGTCGCAGCCGATCGTCGGGGCCGCCTGCGGGGGGACGCACCGTTTGATGGGTTTCGCTCACGCCCTTCGCAAACGGCGAATGGAAGGTTTGCCCGTCGAAGGCCAGTGGGCCCGCGCCGAACGATTCTTGGAGGACTTTGTCGCGTACACTTATCGACTGCAAAACCGCGACGGATCGATGAGTACGAGCTGGTTCGAAGGCCGTGAGGACAACGGAGACCTTGATCGAAAGATCCAGACGACCGGACACATGGCGGAATGGTTGATCACCGTCACGCCGGACGAAGAACTTCAGAACCCGCGACTCGTTGCCGCCATTCGTTTCCTGGCGACTTCGATGCGAAAGGAGCTGGATCGTGATTGGTCGATCGGTCCCAAGGGTCATGCGTTGAGGTCCCTGGCGATGTACTACGATCGGGTTTACGGTGAAGGGCCGGCGTGGCGACAAACGGCCGCCGCGTCCAGTCGAACCGCGTCGCGGCCTTCCAGCCGGTACCAACAAACCCGTCGATAGACGTCATGCCCAGAAGCCTTTACTTGGCCACCAACGCCAACGCGACCGGCAAGCGGATGGCCGCTTTGGGGGTCATGGAGTTGGCGACGCGACGATTCGACCGCGTCGCCTTTTTTCGTCCCATCGTTCGCAACGATGCCCGGTCGGATCAAAGCATTCGGCTGATGCGGGCCAGGTACAAGCTGGACACGGCGCCCGAGCAGATGGCCGGCGTGACGCGTCGCGAAACGCGTCAAATGCTGGCCGACGATCGGTACGAGCAGTTGATCCAGCGGATCCAGCAGCGTTTCAAGACGCTGGAGGAAACCGCGGACTTCGTCGTCGTCGAGGGCACCAGCTTTCAAGGCTTGGTGCCGGAGATCGAATTCGAATTGAACGCGGACATCGCGATCAACTTGGGGTGCACGATGATGCCCGTCTACGCGGCGACGTCGGACACGGTCGAGGACTGCGTCGCGTCGATCCGCATCGGCAACGACAGTTTGACCGATCATGGCGGCCAGATCGTCGCCACGATCGTCAACCAAGTCGGCGCGGCGATGGCGGACGACTTGCCCGCCGCATGCACCGCGGCGGGACTCGATGCGACGGCCCCGCTTTATTTCCTGCCCGAGGAACCGTTGCTCCGCCAGCCCACCGTGAGGGAGATTCAAGTCGGCTTGGACGCCCGGTTGTTGTCCGGTGACGACGCGACGCTGGATCGCGAGATCACCCGGCTGAAGGTCGCCGCGATGCAATTGAACAGCTTTGCCGAACGACTTTACCCGTCCAGTCTGGTGATCACGCCGGGCGACCGCAGCGACATCCTGGCCGGCTGCGCCCTGGCCTGTTTGCGAGCCGACGGCACATCACCGGCCGGCATCGTGTTGACCGGCGGCTTGGTGCCGCCCGAGGCGATTCTGGAAATGGTCCAGCAAGCCGGCGGGCTGCCGATCTTGACCACCGGCGTCGACACGTTTACCGCCGCGGCCAAGGCCTCTTTGGTGCGTGCCGAGATCGGGGAACACGCACCGCGAAAGATCCAATCGGCGATCGGGCTGTTCGAACGCAATATCGATTTGGACGACTTGGCGATACGCCTGCAGGCTCCCTCGGCCGCGACCGTCACGCCCATGCTGTTCGAGTACTCGTTGATCCAACGGGCCAGATCCTCGAGGACGAAAATCGTCTTGCCCGAAGGCACCGAGCCCCGGATCTTGCAAGCCGTCGACGTGCTCCGTCGACGGGACGTCGTCGACGTGGTCTTGCTGGGCGATCCCTCGGCCGTGCACGCCGCCGCCGTCGCCGCCGGTGTCGCCTTGCCCACCGAAGGAGTCGAGATCATCAATCCGCTCGACTCGCCGCTGCACGAGGAATTTTCGCAAGCGTATTTCGAGATGCGAAAATCCAGAGGGGCGACGATCGACGTGGCCCGTGACCGGATGCACGAAGTCAGCTACTTCGGCACCATGATGGTCCACCGCGGCATGGCCGGCGGCATGGTGTCCGGTGCCCGGCACACCACGGCCAACACGATCCGGCCCGCGTTCGAATTCATCAAGACTCGTCCCGGTGTGGGGTGCGTCAGCAGCGTCTTTCTGATGTGTCTGAAACAAAGCGTGCTGGTCTACGGGGACTGCGCCGTGATCCCTAATCCGACGGCACAACAACTGGCGGAAATCGCCAGCAGCAGCGCCGACACCGCGGCCCAATTCGGCATCCAACCGAGGGTCGCGATGCTGTCGTATTCGACCGGCGAAAGCGGCCACGGCGAGGACGTCGATCGGGTCCGCGAAGCGACGCGAATCCTGCACGAAAAACGACCGGACTTGTTGGTCGAAGGCCCGCTGCAGTACGACGCGGCGATCGATCCGAACGTCGCGGCCCAGAAACTGCCGGGCAGCCGAGTCGCCGGCCGCGCGACCGTTTTCGTCTTTCCCGATTTGAATACCGGCAACAACACGTACAAGGCCGTGCAGCGGAGTGCCGGCGCGGTCGCCATCGGTCCGGTCTTGCAAGGCCTGAACAAGCCGGTCAACGACTTGTCCCGCGGTTGTACCGTCGCGGACATTGTCAACACGGTCGCCATCACGGCCATCCAAGCCCAGGACACGAAACCGCTTGCCGATCAGGATTCTCGCGCCCAATCCGCGGTCGGCGTCCCATGACCGAACCTTCCGCACGCGTGTTGGTCTTCAACGTCGGCAGCACGACGTTGAAATTCGCTTGCATCGATGCCGGATCGGGCGGCCGGCTGACCGACGGAACGATCGATCGCATCGGCCAAGCCGACGGAGACGCGGCGGATCATTTGACCGCCGCGCGTCAGGTGCTGGCGCGGCACGAGGATCTGAACATCACCGCGATCGGGCACCGTGTCGTGCAGGGTGGTGACCGCTTTACCGAACCGACGCGTGTCGACGATCGCGTCCGCCGTGATCTGGCGGAATTGGATTCGCTGGCGCCGCTGCACAACCCGCCGGCGCGACGTGTGGTCGATTTCATCGCCCGGGAGCGACCCGATTCGGTTCAGGTGCTGGTTTTCGATACCGCCTACTACGCGTCGCTCACGCCCAGCGCTTTTCGTTACGCGGTTCCCGAGGCGGCCTATCGTGACCACGGCGTGCGGCGGTACGGGATGCACGGAACCTCCCACGGCTTCGTGGTCCGCCGGGCGATCGATTTCTTGGCTTCTGCGGCGAGGGCCGGCGACCCGAGTGACAGGTCGAATTGCAAAATCATCACGTTGCACCTGGGCGGCGGCGCCAGCGCGACCGCATCGATCGGCGGCGTGGCCGTCGACACGTCGATGGGCATGACGCCGCTGGAGGGCCTCGTGATGGCGACGCGGTGTGGCGACATCGACGCCAGCGTCCCGCTGCACTTGATGCGTTCGGCCGGAATGTCCCCCGACGAAGTCGACCGGCTGCTGAACAAGCAAAGTGGATTGCTCGGGCTGTGCGGCGAAGCCGACATGCGCCGTGTCTTGCAAAAAGACGAATCGGGTGATCCGGAGGCGGCCCTGGCCATCGACATCTATGTCCGACGTTTGCACAAGTACATCGGCGCTTATTTTGCCATCCTCGGCGGATTGGACGCCTTGGTGTTCACCGCGGGAATCGGCGAGAACGCGGCGCTGATCCGCCGCCGTGTCGTCGATCCGCTGGCGCATCTGGGGGTGAAGATCGACGGCTCGCGAAACGAGCTTCGACACGACGGCGGCTCGATTCTGGACCTCTCCGCCTCGGGGGCGTCGGCCCGCACGCTGGTGGTCCCGACCGATGAAGAGCAGGCCATCGTCGCTCAAGTCGCTCGTCTGATCACCGAATCCGCTTGACGTCCGTTCTACGCGGGGCGACTTTGATTTACACTACTTTCGCCTCCGCCCGTGCTCATCCGCGAACGCTCGTCTTTTCATGCCCACGCAACGACTGACCAAACAGACCGCCGCGATGATCGTCGCCGGCGTGGAGTTGCTCGAGAACCGCGAAGGCGACGCCTTGTTGCTGCTGTTGGACGGTTCGACCGATTGGATCAAAGTGTCCGCGTTGGTCAAAGACACGAAGAAACCGGTCATCGTCGCGGTCGACGACGCCGCGGACTTGGCCGGCGCGGCCGAAGCCGGTTTGGCCCCTCTGGCGCTGAACAAAGAAAAAGCGCCGATGTTGGAACGATTGCAAGAGGCGTTGTTGGAGGCCGCCGCCGACGAACTGATCCGCCCCAACGGCGAAGTCGTGGCCGTCTACAGCGGTTTCCAGGCCGGCCGCTTGGATTCGATCAGCTACTTGCAACTGGACGAACGGATGCGGCGGTTCACCAGCCGTGACCTGCAGGTGCTCGAAAGCAGCGTCCCGCTGAAAACCATCAAAGCCGTCGTCGACCTGGCCGTCGACATCGGCCGCGAAGGCCGTGAGGGCAAAGCCGTCGGCACCCTCTTCGTCGTCGGCGACACCCGCAAAGTGCTGGATCATTCCAGCGACAGCGGCGTCGATCCGTATCGCGGTTACAACAAGAGTTACCGAAACCTGATGGACCCCAAGGTCCAAGAGGACGCCAAGGAAATCGCGCAGCTCGACGGCGCGTTCATCGTGTCCGCGGACGGCTTCATCGAACGAAGTCGCCAGATGCTGGAAGTCTCCCACGAAGACCTCAAAATGTCCAAAGGCCTCGGTTCGCGTCACTGGGCCGCCGCCGCGATCACTCGCAAAACGAAAGCCGTCTCGGTCGTCGTCAGTCAAAGCACCGGCACGGTCCGGCTGTACCAAAACGGATTCCTGATTCTGCAGATCGTGCCGACCGACAAAGCGATCAAGTGGCAAGAATTCTCTTTCGAGCCACCGCAAGCCGGTGAAGACTAGCAACGCGAGGGCGGGCACGACACGCCGCGGCGTGTGAAATTCCCGGCGAACAACTCGGCGAACAACTCGGCGAACAACCCGGCGCCGAAAGTCGTGTACGGTCTCGACTCTCATGGCTCGGCCCATGCGACCAAGTCTGTCGCGGGCCAAAGTTGGCCGTGGACTCGGATTGACACCGACAACCGAATCCGACGCCGATGCTTGACATCACGGCGGACTGACGAAGCCATCGAGCATCAGGCTGTCGTGCTTTTCGAAAGAACTTGCGTCGCTTTCGCGAGGCGTTTCATTGGGTTTCGCATCCCATCCGAGTCAATGCCACTCTTCGTGGGCAGCGTTGGCATTCCCTGTGCGTTGGGTCGACGCCGAGCCGAACGGGTTCGCACAAAGACTCAACTTTCAAACAGGGATGAATGATGGATATGAAATTGCGAGCGTTGATCGTGACTGCCGTTTTAGCGGCGGCCTTGGGAAACGTGTCGATCGCCGAAGCCAAGAAAATCCGCAACCCGATCGAACGACGACAGCACCCCGGTCGCGGTTTTTGGGAAGCCGATCATGAGTCTCAAAAACCGGCCGCGTGGCAAAAGAGACATTTCTTTCAGCATCATTGGAAGCCGTTTTGGATGACTCCCAAGAAGGCGGCTCCGGCAAAGAAAAAGAGTTGGGGATGGCAACGGAGCAGTCGCGCCGAACTGCATCACCCCGGCACCCGCCGCACACGATAGAGTCGAAAAGCCTGCAGACGGCTTGATCGGTCCGCCGATCTTCGTCGCAGCGGATTTCGCCAAGGATCCCTCGCCCGGTCGGGGCTTTTGCCGAACCCCAGGACCGGCGACAACGGGCGACGACACTGTCGCGTTCCGTTGGCGCAAACCGCGGGTGACAGCCGTCGCGAAATAGCGGAAAATACGGGGTCATTCGTGTGGGCACGCCCTGTGCTTTGCCAGTGACGGATCCTTCCCCGTTGCCTCGTGATCTTCGTGTGATGCCGTACTCTCACTTTCGCGACAAGTCGATCAACGACGTGTTTTTCCGTGTCGTCGCCAACTACACCTATGACTGGGAAAGCTGGCACGACCCTCACGGTAAACTCGTTTGGGTCAACGACGCGGTCCAGCGGATGACCGGTTACACGACCGAGCAATGTCTGACGATGCCCGACTATCCGCTGCCGATCGTTGCCGAAAAAGATCGCGTCCGAATGCAGGCGATGCTGGACGAAGCCATCGCCAGGAAATCACGCAACGATTTGGAATTTGAAATCGTCACCCGCGACGGCCGAGAGCGTTGGATGGCCGTGTCGTGGCAATCCATGTACGGCGACGACGGCAAGCACCTCGGCTTTCGCACCAGCGTTCGCGACATCACCGATCGACAAGGGCTCAAAGAACAATTGCGACTTTACACCGAGCACCTCGAACAGCTCGTCCAAGAACGCACCGCCCGGATCGCTCAACTGGAAAAACACCGACAGCAAATGGAAAAGCTCGCCGCGCTCGGGGAACTCGCCGCCGGCGTCGCGCACGAGGTGAATAATCCGCTGGCCGGAATCCGAAACGCGTTCGCCTTGTTCCGCGACAGTCTGACGCCGGCGCATGAGCACTATGACTTGTTGGAATTGGTCGACGAAGAGATCGAACGGATCAGTTCCATCATTCACCAGATGTATCAACTCTATCGTCGCAGTCCGCAGCAATCTGTGGAGTTCTCCGTTCAAAAGATCATTCGTGACGTCGCCATTCTTTGCGAACCGATCGCAAAGCGATATCAGGTTCAATTGGGTGTCGGCAACGATTGGCAAAACGACGATAGCCGAAGCGACCGCGTGTGCTTGCCCGAAGGCGAATTGAAACAGGTCTTGTTCAACCTGATTCGCAACGCGATTCAGGCTTCACCGCCACACGGCGACGTGGAAGTGTTCGCCGAGTCGCGGGGCGAGGAGCTGAGCATTGTGGTCAAAGACGAAGGCTGTGGCATCGATGCGGCGACGATGACGCACATCTTTGAACCGTTCTTCACGACCAAGAGCGAGATGAAAGAAGGCATGGGACTGGGGCTGTCGGTTTCGCGAAACTTGGTCGAGAGCATGGACGGTTCGCTGACGGTCCGATCCGTGGTGGGCCAGGGCAGCACTTTCACCGTTCAGGTGCCACGGCGGGTGCTGGAATGAGTGTGGCCGGGACGCCCAAGAAGATCCTGGTCGCCGATGACGCACCGTTGTACCTGCGGACGACCGGCGCTTTGTTACGCAAAGCGGGTTACGAATGTGTGTGTGTTCCCGACGCGACTTCGGCCATCGCGCAATTGCATGAAACGTCGTTCGACTTGGTGCTGTCGGATTTGAACATGCCGGGCAACATGAAATTGGAATTGTTGAAAGATCAATCCGAGCATCGACCGATGGTACCCATCGTGGTCGTGACGGGAGTTCCGACCTTGCCTTCGGCGATCGAAAGTATCCGGTTGGGCATCACCGATTACCTGCTCAAGCCGGTCAAGTTCGAGGACTTGTTGGCCTGCGTTCGGCGAGTTCTCGAACGCGGAAAGCCGGAGACCGAGACGACGGTCTTCCCGATTCGGGATCGACGCGACCTGAAGACACTGTTCCCACAAATCATCGGTGACAGCGCGCCGATGTTGGAACTATTTGAGATCATTGACAGTGTCGCCCGCACCGATACCAGCGTGCTGATCACCGGCGAAAGCGGCACGGGCAAAGAGGTCGTCGCCAGCACGATTCACCGACACAGCCATCGCGACCGGGGCAAGTTCCAAGTCATCGACTGCACCGCCATTCCCGAGGCGTTGTTCGAATCGACGTTGTTCGGGCACAAGAAAGGATCGTTCACCGGCGCGGTCGGCGACGCCGACGGATTGCTGAAACAGTGTGACGGCGGGACGGCTTTCTTCGACGAACTCGGCGAACTGCCGGTCGCGATGCAGGCGAAGTTGTTGCGAGCCGTTCAGGAACAAACCTTCACTCCTGTGGGCAGCCACACCCCGGTTTGCGTCGACACGCGATTCGTGTGTGCCACCAACCGCGATCTGGAACGAGAAGTCGTCGCGGGGCGTTTCCGTCAGGATTTGTTCTATCGCCTCGGTGTGATTCACATTGCGCTGCCGCCGCTGCGTGAGCGTGGCGACGACATCTTGCTGTTGGCCGATGCGTTTTTGGAGAACTTGAGACCGAGCGGTTCGTCCATCCGAGGATTTTCACCATGTGCATGTGACACACTGATGCGGTATTCTTGGCCGGGCAACATCCGTGAACTCCGCAACGCGATCGAACGGGCGGTCACGTTGGTCCGTGGCGACACGATCACGGCGGCGGACCTGCCCGAAAAGGTCCGATCCTCTTTGCCTTCACCCGTCACCGAGTCACCAACGGTTTCCAAGGTCGCGACAACGTCGCTTGCGGCAGCGTCGCCCGTGGTTGCCTTGTCAAATGCTTCCCGCGAACAGGCGATGGAGGCGGCCGAGTACCAATACCTGGTCGTATTGATGCAGCAACACGCAGGCAACGTTTCCGAAGCATCGCGACAGGCGGGATTATCGCGACAGGGAATGCACAAGTTGTTGAAAAGGCATGACATCCATGCCTCGGAGTTTCGATCGTGAAACTCGTTTTGGCACCACGGTTGCTTTCTCCACCACGCCGCAGTTCAACCACGACCCGACGCATCAGCGACGGGACAATCCAACGGACCTTCCTCTCATGCCGACCCGCAAACCGCTCATCACTCATACGGTTCATCAACAACTGATGCTGTTGCTCGATCAGCAAAACGTGATCCGCATCGCCGATCCCAAAACGCTGTCGCTCTTACGGAACCGCTTGAACGCTGCTTTGCTGGTTGGCGACGACCGCATTCCGGTGACCGTCGTCACCATGGAAAGTGTCGTGCGATTACGAGATACCACCTCGGGCTGTGAAGACGTGTTGACGCTGGTGTTTCCCGAACACGCCGACATTGCCCGGGGAAGGCTGTCCGTGACGGCCCCGGTGGGCACCGCCATCATCGGACGGCACGTGGGACAAACCGTGCAACGACATCTGCCCGGTGTCGAGCGAAGGCTCGAGATCGTCGACATCCTCGGTCAGCCCGCCCACGGCGACCAACGTCAACTCTCGGTGTGTCGTGTTGCCAAGGCGATCGACGACCCTTGGCGACAGTCGGTGACAAGCTATTGAACGGCCCGTCGTGGCGATATCGGGCGACACAATCGGGCGACAGTGTCAAGGGGCATCGACGCTGTCGCTCCGTCGTTTCCACTTGTTCTGACGAACTTTTGAGGTTCGATCGCGTCGCAAGAATTTTCTGATCTCGAAAACACTGCGATTCACGGTGTCTTAAGGTCTTTCGGCGTCTCCGTCGTCGTGATTGGTACGACGCTCGCTTTAGGGCAGCTTCGAGGTCATCGGCACCACCTTCATCGTCGAAGCGTGGTGTCTCCACATCAAGTCTGCCGGGGGTAACCCGAGTGATGACCGACCCGGCAATTGCTACCCGAGGGTATCACCATGATTCGCCTGACCCCCACCGCCGTTGTCGCCGCCGCACTGCTCGGCTTGTTCGTCACCGCCGACATCGCCGAAGCGGCCAAGTCACGTTCGGCAGTTGAAAGGCGTCAACGTCCCGGCAAAGGATACTTCGCAACCAAGACGACGCCGACCCGCAGCTACAACGTCAACCGTTCGATGTTCCGCAGCACCCCGATGAATCGATCGTACTCGGCGCCTGCCTACGTCACACCCGCCGCGCCGCTCGTGCAGCAAAGCCGCATCCCCCGTGCCCCCGTTGCTTCGGCCCCGCGAGTGATCCGCAGTTCACCGGTCGTCATTTCGCCGCCGGTTTACGGGACCGCACCGCGGATCATCTCCGAGCGAGTGATCCGTACCTCGCCGGCACCGACGGTGATCACGCCTTCGACTTCCTCGTCCACGATCGGAGCGTTGCCCGGCAATCCGGTGCGTTAGTCTCTACGGATTGAGTTAGCCGATCTCGCGGAGAGAATCGGCCGCGGCCCCGATCGACACGGCATCCATGAATCCCGCCGGGAACACAAACGGGATGTCCGCGGCCGGCGGACGAAGCCCGGCGGGAGGGCCGGCAAGACCGCGAATCGATGCGTCGATCGGGGCTATGCCGATCCAGGGCTGGCCTTAAACTGGTGCGTTCACTTCAGGACTCCCGGGTCGCCCGCTAAACGGCCGGCTCGGTCGTCCGGTTCCCCGGCGTTTCGTTTCGGCGTCGTGGGGCACACCGCCTGGCCTTCATCACCTCGTCCCTCGGGTTTGCAATCCCCTTCATGAGCACTGACGTCAACGGAAAATCCTACGCTGCCAAAGACATCGTCGCCCTGGAGGGGCTCGACCCGGTCCGCAAACGCCCCGGGATGTACATCGGCGGAGTGGGCGGCTCGGGACTGCATCACCTGATCTGGGAAATCGTCGACAACAGCGTCGATGAAGCGATGAACGGGCACGCCAGTGAGATCACGGTGACGCTGCACAAGGACGGCAAGACCGTCAGTGTGGCGGACAACGGTCGCGGCATCCCCGTCGACAAGCATCCCAAGACCAAGAAACCGGCCTTGGAAATGGTGCTGACCGTGCTGCACGCGGGCGGCAAGTTCGACGGCAGCAATTACAAGACCGCCGGAGGCCTGCACGGAGTCGGGGCCAGCGTCGTCAACGCGCTGTCCAAGGAACTGATCGCGGTGATCCGTCGCGACGGCAGCCAGTTCCGCATGACGTTCGCCAAGGGCAAGGCGACGTCGAAGCTGCAAAAACTGAAGGGATCCGTTCGCGGCACCGGAACGATGATCACGTTCACGCCGGATCCGACGATCTTTCCCAAGACCGATTTCGATTCCGAAACGATCCGCAGTCGGCTGGAAACGGCCAGCTTCTTGCATCGCGGCTTGAAGGTGATTTATGACGACCAGGCCGCCGGCACCAAGCAGACCTTTCACCACGAACGAGGCATCGTCGATTATCTTTCCAAAGTCTTGCAGGACCGCAAAGCGAGGCCGATCCACGAGTCCCCGTTCACGGTACGCAGCGACGACGATCCGCGTCTGGAAGTCACGTTGCAATGGACCGAAGCCACCGATGAACACATTCGCAGTTACGTCAACGGGATCCCGACCGGCAGCGGCGGCACCCACGAAAACGGGTTCCGCGGCGGGTTGAACAAAGCGGTCCGGAATTACATCGACACGCACAACCTGACCCCGCGGGGCGTCAAAATCACGCACGAAGACATCCGCGAAGGCCTTGTCGCGATCGTCAGCATCTTCATCGCCGAACCACAGTTCCAAGGTCAAACCAAAGACCGTTTGAACAACGGGGAAGTCCACTCGATCGTCGAAGGCGCACTCCGGCCGGCGATGGAACAGTGGATGAACAACAACCGCAGCATCGCTGATTCGATCATCGCGCGGATCATCGCCGCCGCTCGGGCTCGCGCCGCGTCCCGTGCCGCCAGCGAAGCGGTTTCACGCAAGACGGCCGGAAAACGCAGTTTGCTGCCCGGCAAATTGTCCGACTGTGTTTCGACCGGCAAAGGGTACAGCGAGATCTTCATCGTCGAAGGCGATAGCGCCGGCGGCAGCGCCAAACAAGGCCGCGATCGCAACACCCAGGCGATTTTGCCGCTGCGTGGCAAGGTGCTCAATACCGAAAGCGCGACGCTGAAAAAGATCTTGGAGAACAAAGAAATCCAAGACATGATTGCCGCACTCGGTTGTGGCATCGGCGGCAATTTGAACGTCGCCAGCTTGCGGTACGACCGCGTCATTTTACTGGCCGACGCCGACAGCGACGGTCATCACATCACGACATTGCTGCTGACGTTCTTTTATCGCCACATGCCCGGCTTGATCGCCGATGGAAGGCTGTTCATCGCCGTCCCGCCGCTGTACCGCATCGACATCGGCAAAGAGACCTACTGGGCCGCCGATGAAACGCATCGCGAAAAGATTCTCAGCGAACACGGCGGCCGCGCCACGCCGGAGATCACCCGTTTCAAGGGCTTGGGCGAAATGATGCCCGAAGTCCTTTGGGAAACGACATTGAATCCGGCCACGCGGAAATTGGAGAAGGTCGAGATCGACGATCAACTGGAAACCGATCGCGTGATCAGCGACTTGATGGGACGCGACGCTTCGGCCCGTTTCCGTTTCATCATGGACCGCGCCGAAGACGCCGAAGAAATCGACGTTTAGGAACCGCCGACGCGGCTCGCTTCTAGGAGAGGCTGATTTCAGCCTGCCGTCGCCGATTCGCCCACAGCGTCGAAGCGACGTGCCCGCCGGTCATCGCCGTCCCTAGGAAAGCGTACGCCGGATCGATCAGGTAGTCCCACAGGTTCGGCGAAGCGATCAAACCCAGTTGCCACAGCGCGGCGGCAAAGATCAACACGTAACCGAACTGGTTTCTGTGAAACAGCAGCGCCGCGGTGATCACCGCCAAAACCAACGGCAAGGTCATGCCTTGAAAGCCCAACGGATAAACGTCGACCGAGCCGATGCCCAAGGCCGCCGGATAAACGATCCAGCCGGCAAGCATTCCGAACATCCATGCCGACGTCCAAGCCCCCGTGCGAAGCAACGTGGATCGTGACAGCGATTCGACGATCTTGACCACCATCAACAACGTCAACACGGGCGACGGACCGTGCAGCAAACCTTGGCACCATTGCCCCAGCAACAATCCGCCGATCGGAAACAGCGCGATCGTGGATGCGATCGCCGCCAGCAGGCAATACTTTTTTTGCTTTCTGGAACGGCGACGCAGGCAACTGACGATCGAAGCGGCGACGATTCCCCAGGCAAAGAGGGCATAACAAGCGTGCATGATCAGGTGGTCCTTTTTCTCTCGGCGGCCTGTTCCTGTCGTGTCAACCAAGCTTCGTTGAACGTGACGTGTTCGATCTTGTTCCGCTTCCAGGTGTAGACCAGATGAAAGAATCCGTCACGGTCGCGGATCATGCTGGGGTAACTGAAGCGTTCGCCTGGCTCGTTTTCGATCACGGCCAGTCTCGTCCACTGTTGAGGACCGTCCCCGGAAAGGGCCAACGTCAAGTTCGCCCGATCGGTCGGGCTGTCGTTCCACGCGACCAGCAAACGTTGTTCGGATGTCGACGCGACGGCGACACTGGAATTCGAATTCGGCAGCCCCGTCCAAGCCGGCGGGGACCAAGTCTGGCCCGCGTCACGTGTGGTCTGAAACGCGGTTCCGCGACGAACCATGTCACGATGCAAGACGGTCGCGTCCCGTTCACCGGTCACCGCGATCGCCGGTTGGATGAAATCGCTGGAGCCGACCAGCCGTTGCTTCGAATAATGAACGCGGCCGGCTTCGTAACGAAGACGCAACAACTCCGGGAACTTGCCCAAGAACTCGTGATAGATCGGCAACAAAATTTCGCCCGACGACAACAGCACCGGCGTGCTCCGAACCAGCGTGCTGATATTCAGAAACGGACTCAGATAAAGTTTTTGGCTGTTCGACCACGTCCGTCCGCCGTCCTGGGATACCTTGGCGTTCAGCGAACTGCCCGACCAACCGCCCATCCCGACCGATACATAAACCATCCAGATCCGCGATTCGGTATCGCTGAAGAGGACCGGGTTGCCCAGTTTCTTGACGCGTTGGGAAAGTTCCGCTTCGGCTTGCGGTTGATCGATCAATCGGCGGGGCGGCGACCAAACGGAAGGGGCGCTCGGCGATCCGAAAGATGCCGACTCCCTCGGCAGGTCCCGGGTGCTGTAAAAGATCGCGACGTCGCGGGCACCTTCACGCGACCCGGCATACCAGACGGCAGCCAACTGCGTCGGATCGATTTGACACAACGACGCGCAGTGAACCATCCCGGACGGTGGTGCGTCGCCGACGGTCGACCGAAACATCACCGGTCGGGTCGATCGAACCGAAAAATCGGGGATGACAAATCGATCGGGTGTTTCACGCGGCGTCGACCGACCGGTTCGCGGCACGCCCCAAGCCAGAGCACCGGCGGCCGCTAGCGCCGCGCGACGCCCTATCGCGGGCGATCGCTCAGCCACGGTTGACGCCTCTGGGCCGATCGGACACGACGTGTCGGTTGGTTGCGGCTTTGACAATTCGGCTTTCCTGTCTGTGAATTTCGAAACAGTCGCAGTTCTGCGGGTTGGCGAGTAACACAGACATCGCGACTCGGTCAACAGAGAACGGCCCGCGACGTTTCGACCGTTGGTGCGACTGAGGTTGCGATCGCGGGGGCGGATTTGCGACAACCCCCGCCTGCCAGGCTGGTCGTCAAGCAAGGAGGCTGATTCCGGTGCCAAGCAATTCGAACCCTGAAATTTCAATCGTCGTCCCGACCTATCGCGAAGCGGAGAATCTTCCGGAACTGTTCGCGCGATTGTCGGCGGCCATGAAGTCCGATTCGCTCAACGCCGAAATCATCGTCGTCGACGACAACAGCCCCGACGGGACCGTCGAAGTCTGTCGCGAGGCCGATCGTTCCGATTTGCCCATCCGTTTGCTGGTGCGAAAAAATCAACGGGGATTATCGAGCGCCGTCGTCGCAGGGTTGCGGCAGGCCCGAGGAGACTACCTGATCGTGATGGATGCGGACCTTTCGCACCCTCCCGAGCGAATCGCGGATCTGATCGCGGGGCTTCGCGATGGCAGCGATTTTGTGATCGGCAGTCGTTACGTCGCCGGCGGCAGCACGTCGGCGGACTGGGGATTCCTGCGTTTGTTGAATTCCAAGATCGCGACGTGGTTGGCGCGACCTTTGACGATCGCCCAAGACCCGATGGCGGGCTTCTTCGCCCTCAGCGCCGAAACCTATCGGGAAGCCGCCACGGATCTGGAACCGATCGGATACAAGATCGGCCTGGAATTGATGGTCAAGGGTCACTGCGTCGCCGTGTCGGAAAAACCGATCCACTTCGAAGACCGTCGGCAAGGCGAAAGCAAACTGAACCTTCGTGAACAACTCAATTACCTTCGGCACTTGAGCCGTTTGTACCAATACAAGTACGGCCTCACGTCCACGGCGGCTCGTTTTTCCCTGGTCGGTTTGTCAGGCGTGTTCGTGGACGTCGCGGCGTTCTCGCTCGTTTCGACAGTCGCGACGATTCCCGTGGCCCGGGCTTTGGCCATCGGCGTCGCGATGACGTGGAACTTCCAATGGAACCGTCACTTCACGTTCGCCCACTGTGGACCGAAAACGAATTGGGCGAACCAGTTCGCTCGCTACGCCAGCACTTGCATGTTGGGCGCGGTGTTGAACTGGATGATCAGCGTGGTGATGGTCAGCCGGTTCGGCTTGACGCCCATGTCGGGCGCCCTGACGGGCATCTTGCTGGCGTCCGTGTCGAACTTTCTGCTTTGCAGAAGCTTTGTGTTCCGAACGACGCAGCCGCCGTCGACGGTGCAGCCGCAAGCGACAAGCCGAATCGCTCCGGCGGCCACGGCCACGTCACGTGTGCCCGCCAAACGCCGGGCGGCGTGATCACGCAAAGGCCGAACCTGCGGGCCGGCGGAACAGATCGACGCCTTGTTCTCGATCGCTCCCTAGGACTTCGCCGCGACGTCCTTTTCTTCCAGGCGATCCGGTGACGCGATCTGGCTGACCACCAAAACGATGCCGATGATCATCGTCGTCCACAGGACGTGACCGAACGCTCGGGCGAACGGGACGGCGTGCAACATCATCGCCAAGATCCACAACGTCAGCACGAACCAGCCCAGCGGGCGAAAGGCGTAGCGGGTGCAAACGACCGCCAACGCCGGGAGCGCCACGATCGGATGATAGCTCGGCGCGATCGGCGACAACCAAAGCGTTGCCAGAATCAACAGCGCGAGTTCCGTCGCCCAGCGGCTTTCGGTGATCCGCGAACCCGGCAGACGGCAGTACCAGGCTCCCAGAACCAAGATCAAGCCGACGCACCCGAAATAAGTCATCCGCAACTGCCGCGCGGTCAGGTTGCCGAGCGCCGCGTAGTCGCGATACGAATCCGACGGGTACCCCAGTTTGGTCAAGATCCGCCGCAGCACCGCGGGCAGGGACTGATTCGTGACGCGTTGTTCGTCGACGCCCTTGTCTCGTTTTAACAGCGCTCCGGCGCGACCGTCCAAGACGTCGTCTTCGAACCACTCGACATGTTCATTCCAAGCGTTTCGGACTCCGCCGTAAGCCGGAATCGACAGACCCGCATCGATCACGACGAAACAAGCGACTGCGGCGATCGCGGCGATCCACTTGCGTTTCAAGACCAGATAGCCGACGCCCAGCAACGGCAACAGCTTCAGCCAAATCGCTAGTCCCAAAAACAAGCCTCCGCTGAGATCACGGCCACGCGAAACTCGGCCCAGTCCCTCCAGCATCCACCACAACATGAAGACGTGGAACGCGCCCAGGCAAAGGCTGTCAAGCAACAGCGGCAACGTGACCAAACCGGCTGTCGAAAGCCCCGCGACTTGCAAGACTCGGGGAATCGGCCGGCCGTCGCGCTCGAAAACGTCACGCAACAAATAACGATCCGTCGCCAACAAACAAGCGACCCAAGCGACGCAGCCGGCCGTGTACCAAACCGCCGACGCGACCCCCAAGGGCATCAGCGCCAAGGCCGCCCACATGACTTCGACCGATGGCAAGTAATACGATGCCATCGAACCCTCGGCCCGCTGACCCGTTTCCAACAGAAAGGCGCCGCCCTCATAAAATTCTGGAAAGTCGGTTCCGCCGGTGTCATTGACCGCACGATACACGCAAATCGGCAAACAGCCCAACATCGCCACCAGGGTGACGACCAGGAAAAAACACTCGACACGAGACCGTCGCGAACCCCCGGCTCGCTGCAACCACCAGGATGAAGGCGTCGACGGTTCCGAGGAACCGTCGGAATCAAGCGAACCGGCCAGCCAAGCGTTTGCCATCGAGTTTGATTTGGGGCTCAAAAGATCAGAAAACGCGATCACGCGTCGGGGAAAGGCGGCTTGGAAAGTACAAATCGGCCACGACCGACGCAAGTCGAAGCCGCAAGCGGCATGGATACCGACCCCGGCTTGCGATACCCTGTGTGTTTCCGACGACAGGAAATGCGGCTTGCAGGGCGATTGATCGTCTTTCTGCCTTGCACTTTTTTGTCTTTCCCGAGAACAATCCCCGATGGTTACAGTGGTCTGCACGCGATGGCTGGATGCTTTTCCGGCATCTTATGTCACCGTGCTGAGAAATGCCGTCGCCGCGAATCTGAAACGTGATCATCGGTTTCTGTGCGTCACCGACAATCCCGGTGGCCTGGACGAAGGCGTCGAGGGCGTGATGATGCCCGATTTGGGCATTCCGCTTCGCTATCAACGGCACGGTTGCTGGCCGAAGTTGTCGATATTTCAACCCGGGCTGTTGCCGCCCTCCGACGCGACGCTGTACTTGGACCTGGACGTGATGGTCCGCGACGATTTGGGCGTGTTTTTCGAGCGTCTGGAGGCTCGCCGCGGTTTTCACGCGTTGCGTGAATGGAACCCGACGCTGTGGAGCCTCGTGCCGTTGGCTTACCGTCCGCACCGAGGCGTTCAGGGTTCCATTCTTGGTTTTTTCCCGGACGAGCAAGCCGATTTGTTTGAGAAGTTTGTGACCAACCAGGCCGCAGTATTCGAAAGCTATCACTTGGACCAAGATTTCTTGACCGAACACGTCCGAGATCCGCAGGACTGGCCCTTCGAATGGACGGCCAGTTTCAAATGGCACTGTCTGAAGTATTTTCCGCTGAACAAGGTCGTGCCGAAAATCAAGGAACCCCGCACCGCCAAAGTCGTCGTCTTTCACGGTAGTCCCGGTCCCATCGACATCGTGCCGCTGGGAAGTTACCGCTGGGGCACGCGGCGAAAATTCGGTTACGGACCTGTCGACTGGGTTCGTCAGTACTGGTTGCGTCACGACCCGACGTGGAAAGACGATTCGGAAAACCTGCGTGTGTCGGCGACCGGCCGGCGAACCGCTTAGGCGGCTTGCCGCGAGCGGTCCAGCGAAATGCCGAACTCCGTGCGCGTCAACCCGCTCGATCGCGTGTGTTCACGAATGGCGTTGTTTCGTGCCCAAGTCTCGGCATTCTCATAACCCCGGTCGTGATCCAGATGCAAACAGATGGCGGTGTAACGAATCTGGATGCCACGAACCCCCGCGTTCATCAGACGCTCGCCCAGTTCACGGTCCAGACCGCCGTACCGCATCCGCGTGTCAAAGCCGTTGACGCGTAACAGCGTCGCCCGCCAGGTGCTGCTCTGCGCACCGTTCCAACTTGCCGCCGTGGGCGACAACCGGTTCAACGTTTCGGCGGCGAAGGGTCCGGTCATCAATCGCAGGTTCTTGAAACTCCAAGGCTGACCGGCCCGGCGGAGAAAAGCGTGCTCGAATGCTCGACCGCTGCGGACGTCGGCTTCGCTGATCGCTCGGCTGACCGATCGAGTCAACTTGAAATAGCCGGCCGACAAAAAACGGCCCGGCCGCGCACGACGCTTGTGGATTCGGATCACGTCGCGACGAGGGATACAGTCCCCATCACTGAACATCAGATAATCACAATCCGTTTGCTCGATCGCGCGGTTCAGAATCTCGGTCTTTCGAAAGCCGTTGTCCGCGTGCCAAACGTGACGAAGCGTCAGTCGCCCGCGTCGGCGAAATCTCTCGATCAAGTCGCGTGTTTCATCGCCCGATCCGTCGTCGGCGATGATCGTTTCGAATTCTGCGTCCGACTGGGCTTCGTAACCCCACAAGACCTTCTCGAGCCAAGCCGGTGAATTGTAAGTCGTCAGGATCACGCCCATTTTCTTGATCATGCCGCTCGTCTCCAGAGTTCCGCGTAAACGTCGCGAACGCTTTGCGCCTCTTTCTGGGCGCTGTAATGCTGCACAACACGTCGGCGACCCGCCTGACCCATCGCGGTGCGAAGCGAATCGTCCGACAGCAGCCGATCCAGGCCGAGAATCAAGCCGTCGACGTCTTCCAAGTCGATCAGCAGACCGGTCCGTTCGGGTCGAATGATTTCCGGATACGCCCCGGTACGACTGGCGACCACCGCCGCCTCGCAAGCCATGGCTTCCAGGGGTACCAAGCCGAAGCCTTCGTAGCGAGCCGGAGCCACACAGACGCTGATCCCCGAGAGCAAGCCCGCCAACCGATCATGATTCAACTGA
>CAYVRC010000019.1:0-50674 GCA_964453205.1 uncultured Pirellulaceae bacterium
ACGGCCCAGATCGTCCCGCTGTTGGTCGTGCTGCTGGCGATGGTGTTCCTTTACACGGCGATCGCGTTGTGGGTCAGCAGTCGCGTCGTCTCCAGTGACGAAAGTCTGCGATGGACCTACGCCCTCGTGTTGACGTTCGTGTTGGCGACGCTGGGCGGCGGTGCGGCGTTGGCCAATGTGGCCGGCCCGGTCGGTGTGCTGGGGGATTGGTTGCGTGCGGCCAGCCCGATCCCCGCCATCCAACAAATCGTCGGCGATCGCACGGTCGTCGCGACCGGCGTCGGTGGCGAGAACGGCATCGCGACGGCCATGCAAGGTTTCGTGGGGCCTTTCGTGTTGGTCAGCATGATCGGGACATTGGTCTTTGGCGGGCTGACGATGCGACAATTGACCCCGTCGGCCGGCGACCGCGGCCGAGCGACCGGCAAAATCACCGAGGAACGATCACTCGGCATCCGCGTGCTGCGCCGCGTCGCGTTCTTGGTCGATCCCAGTCGTCGTTCCCGCGGCATCCCCCGGGGCGTCAATCCGATGATGGTCAAGGAATTTCGTACGCGGCGTTTCGGACGCATGCACTGGTTGCTGCGTTTGGTCGCGTTGTGCGCGGTCGTGTCGATGACTTTGGCGGTGGTGGCGACGACCGGGACAGTCAGTTGGGGCGTCCAACGCGTCGCCGGACTGCTCGTCGTCCTGCAGATGGCCTTGTTGGTTCTGATGGGGCCGAGTTTGGCATCCAGCCAGATCGCCGGGGAACTGGAAAGCGGCGGCTGGAACATCCTTCGGATGACGCCGATGTCGATCGGCCGCATCTTGAGCGGAAAAATCTTCAGCGTCGTTTGGACGCTGCTGCTGATCTTGATGGCCACGTTGCCGGGATACTTGGTCATGGTCGCGATCGAACCGACGCTGGGTCCTCAAGTCCAGCGGGTGCTGGTCTGCTTGGCCGTGACCGCGATGGTGGTGCTTTCAATCAGTTTGTGCGTCAGCGCTTTCAATCGACGGACCGCGACAGCGACGGCCGTGAACTACCTCGTCTTGTTGGTGGTGTTCGCCGGGACTTTGTTGGTCTGGCTGGCCCGCGACCGACCCTTCGGACACGATTTCGTTCAAAACGTTTTGTCCTTGAATCCCAGTGCCGCGGCGTTAGCGGAAATCCGCACGCCGGGATTCGAATCGTATCAATTATTGCCGAATGCTTGGATCATCGGCGGCGTCGTCTCGCTGCTGGCGATCGTGGCGTTGTTCGCGCAAACGTTTCGGCTCAGTCGCGCCGATTGAATCGTGTCGATTCGATCGGCGATGTGTCTACGCTCGGCCACTCGGTACACCTTTAAAATTGTCATGCCTACTTTGCCACAAGTCATTCCGTCCCCTTCGATCCGACCGATGATTCTTTTGTCGGCCATCGCCGGAGCGTTGATCGTCGCCGCCACACCGTCGCCGACGTGGGGCCAGTCCTCGATGCCTCAACCGGAAGTGACGTTTTCTCTGTTGACCGATCCGCCCCTGGGTGCCCCGTTGCCCGGAACGGTTTACGAAAACATCGCGGAGTTGCCCACCCCGAACGAGTTGGCGGCGTACGACGAAGCACCGCTGCGGATTCAAGCCAAGTTGCGACGGGATTTGATGCACTACGTTCGCGAAGAAGAGTTTTTGGGTCTGACGGACGGGTTGGTCGATCCGATTCTTCCCCAATCTTTCATCGCACCGATGAAAAAATGGGCCGCGGCACGGCCCTCACGCTCGGCCGAGCGAAGACAATGGATCGCGTTGCTCGTTCACACGCCGCTATCGACCGAGGACCTGAGATGGTTGTGGGAACACAGCCGCGACGATCCCTTTTTGGAACCGATCACGCAAGAAAAATTGATCCGCGAAGATTCCGATGTCGCCGTGGAAGACTGGCGGCGGACACTGGACATGCCCTCAAGCCGACCCGATCAAGTCATCGCGGCGCTGCGAGCTGTGGCGGTGGTGGGAAATCCACAGGACGCGTCGTTGGTAGAAACTTGGCTTCGGACGAATCAGCCTGACAGTATCTTGCTGGCCGCCGCCGATGCGCTCGCCACGCTGACACCGCAGTCCAACCGCGATCGGGCCAAACGGTTTGCCGCGACCGCGTTGCAAGGAGCCCCCGTCGAAGCGACGGTGGCTGCGAAACTGCTCTCGCGTGATTCCGGCGATGAAGCCGCCCGGGCTTTGACCGACTTGTTCCTGACTTGGTCGTCCCGGGCGACCCCCAGCGGCGCGGCGTGGTTGGCTTTCGAGGCTTTGGCGAAAAACCATGACGCCGTGGCCACCGAGTTGGCGTCGGAATGGATCCAAGCGAACGGGCGAGAAGCCGACTCGACGCCGCGTCGGTACATCGATCCCCGGTTTCGCGAAACGTGCGTCGATTTGCTGTCCCGATCGACGAAGAGGGGACATTGCGAATCTCTGTTCATGTTTCTGTCGGATCCCAATTTGCCGATTCGCCGAAAGGCTCGCCGCCGCTTGGTCGACGTGGCCGCGACCGAGACGGCCGACGGCGACGAGGCTTCGGCGGAATCGCTACGCACCCTGATCGTCGACGGCTTCATGGACGGTTTGGCGTCATCGTCCTGGCGGACCGCCGAACAGTCCGTCATCGCACTGGTGGCGATCGATCATCAAGCCGCCGTCGATCCGCTCGTCGACCTGATCGACCACCCGGACTTGAACGTCAGTGTGACGGCGGCTTGGGCGTTGAAGCGATTGACCGATCGAATCGACGTGATGGAAAGCGTCACGCAGTGGCTGACGACGCGCATGGCCGACGCCAAAGCTTTGCCCGTGGGAATGCTGCCGTTCACCGAAGACAACGTCAAACTGGACGCGCAGTTGTGCGAACTGGTGGGACAAAACCGTTACCGGCCCGCGACGGACATCTTGTTGGAATTCGAAGCCGACGGCTACGAAGGGCTCAACCGCGCCGCGGCCATGTGGGCACTGGGAAAAATCTACGAGGGCGACGACCCTCCGCAGGCCGTAACCGACGCCAATCGCAAGCTCGTCAAACAGATCATGGCGGACGAACCGCCGAGTCCGCTGCGACTTTATGCCGGAACCTTGACGGCGGGGCGACTCCGCGACGACACCCTGGTCCCGCTCATGGAGATGGCCCGCGGCAACGACCGCATGCGGGTGCCCGTGGGAGACGCTTGCGGGTGGGCGATCGAACAAATCCGCAACAACACCGGCTTGTCGATCAAGACGGGCGACTTGTCGGGCACCGACGACCGATGAAGCCGTCGGCGGATCATGATCGGACGCGCGATACGATCGCTTCGCTAGGTTCCTAAATCGATTCGGCGGGATCGGGAATCGCCGACTGCAAGATCACGACACAGTGGGCCGCGATCGCGGCGCCTTGGCCGATCGATCCGACCAACTCCCCTGTCTTGGATTTCAAACCAACCTGTTCGGGCGCGACGTCCAACAGCCCGGCCAGCGTCTCTCGTATCAAATCGATGTGCGGCGCCATCTTGGGCCGCTCGGCCAGAATCACCGCGTCGATGTTCATGACTTCGTAACCCGCGCGATGGACGCGACGAACCGCCTCCCTCAAAAAATCTGCGCTGTCGCGACCGCGATTCTCCGGCGCGTTGTCCGGAAACAACCGACCGATGTCGGGAGCCGCGATCGCCCCCAACAAGGCGTCCGTGATGGCGTGCATCAGAACGTCCGCATCGCTGTGACCGATCGCATGAACCTCCGCGGCAAGGTCGACACCGCCGATTCGAAGCGGCCCCCCGTTGCCCAAGCGATGACTGTCGTATCCGAGACCGATTCGAAAAGGAACGCGGGGAGGCATGGCTGGGAAGTCGGGGTTCGAGGGGTGAAAGCCGGGAGTCGCGGTCAGGCCGTGCGACGGGGGGTGATGGTAACACATGCGGACTTGTCCCTATCATGCATCGAGACGATCGCGAAGGATCGCCGGCCTCGCTTTCGGGGCGGACCAGCACTTCTGAACTTCTGAAGTTCTGAATCGTAGAACACGAATCCCCCACTTGCCGCTTTCCCGATTCCATGCCGATCATCGAAGTCACCGGATTGACCAAGTCCTACCGCGTTTATCGCAAACGCGAGGGTCTGCGTGAAAGTGTACGAGGCTTGTTTCATCGAGAGTACAACGAAGTCCAGGCGGTTCGGGGCATCGATCTGCAAGTCGAACAAGGTGAATTCGTCGCCTTCCTCGGGCCCAACGGAGCCGGCAAAACGACGACCCTGAAACTGCTCAGCGGCGTGATCAACCCCACCGCCGGGGACGCGACAGTGATGGGCCACGTTCCCTGGCATCGCGAAAACGAATACCGGCGTCGATTCGCTCTGGTGATGGGGCAAAAAAATCAACTCTGGTGGGACTTGCCGGCACAAGAATCCTATCGGCTGCACCAACAGATTTACGGCATCCCGACCGACCAGTTCGACACCACCATGGAAGAATTGACCGATCTCTTGGACGTCAAACGCTTGCTGGGCAATCCGGTTCGAGAATTGTCTTTGGGCGAACGGATGAAGATGGAATTGATCGCCGCGTTGTTGCACAGTCCTGACGTTTTGTTCTTGGACGAGCCGACGATCGGGCTGGACGTGATCGCGCAGCACAATATCCAGCAGTTTTTGCGGTACTATCAAGAGAAACGTCGCATCACGATTCTGCTGACCAGCCACTACATGAAGGACGTCGCGGCGCTGTGCAAGCGGGTCGTGGTGATCGCCGGTGGACGCATCGAATACGACGGTTCCCTGTCAGGCATCATCGACAAGTTCAGCGGCAGCAAGATCATCACCCTGCAATTCGCCGAGGGACACCAACCGACGATGCTGTCGAAGCTGGGGGAAGTGTTGGATCAAACTTGGCCCAAAGTTCGCATCCGCATGCCCCGCGCCGACGTGCCACGCGTCTTGGCACAAGCCTTGGCCGAGAACCCGATCGAAGACGTGATTGTCGAAGACCCGCCCTTGGAAGACGTCATCGCCGGACTGTTTCGCGAATCCATGCAAGCCGATCGGTCGGCCGCGAAGTCCTAAACTGCTCACCCGAAACCCTCACCCCCTTTCTTTCACCCGATGGCTCTCCTTTCCTTTGACGACCTTTCGATCGGCTTTCGCGGTCCGCCACTACTCGACGGCGTCTCGGCACGCATCGAACCGGGACAAAAGATCGGCTTGCTGGGGCGAAACGGCGCCGGCAAGACGACGCTGCTGCGGATCATCGAAGGCGAAATCCGGCCGGATCACGGCGACGTCGACCGTCAAGCACGCCTGAAGGTCACGCGGTTGATCCAAGACGTTCCGCGAGACGTCAGCGGCACGATTCATTCCGTGGTTCTGGATCGGGTGACCGCCGATGGCGACCAAGACCCCCACGATCCCGAGTCGGCGTGGCAAATCGAACACGCCGTCGATCGCACGCTGTCGCAGATGGAATTGCCGCCCGAACAGCCCTTCGAACAGCTTTCCAGCGGCATGAAACGACGGGTCTTGTTGGCCGCCGCCATCGCCGCCCGGCCCGACATTCTGCTGCTGGACGAACCGACCAACCACTTGGACATGCCTTCCATTTTGTGGTTGGAGCAGTTTTTGGTGCGGTACGCGGGCACGCTGATTTTCATCACCCACGACCGCACGTTTTTGACGAATCTGGCGACCCGGATCTGGGAGATCGATCGCGGCAGACTTTTCGACTGGTCTTGCGACTACGCGACGTTCCTGCAGCGGAAAGAAGCCGCGTTGGCGGCCCAAGAAAAACAAGACGCCTTGTTCGACAAGAAACTGGCCCAGGAAGAAGTCTGGATCCGTCAAGGCATCAAAGCCCGGCGAACTCGCAACGAAGGCCGCGTCCGCGCGCTCAAAAAAATGCGTGAACAACGTGGCGAGCGTCGTAAGGTCGAAGGCACCGCGAAACTGAATCTGCAACAGGCACAGAACTCCGGTGCGCTGGTCGCCGATTTAAAAAACGTCTCTTTCGCGTACGATTCGGAACAGCCGATCTTGACCGATTTCAGTAGCACCATCATGCGTGGCGATAAGGTCGGCATCATGGGCCGCAACGGAGCCGGCAAGACGACCTTGCTGCGTTTGTTGTTGGGCGATTTGAAGCCCGACGCGGGCAAGGTCCGCTTGGGCACGCGATTGGAAGTCGCCTATTTCGATCAACTGCGCGACACCCTGGATGCCGAAAAATCGGTCCAAGAAAACATCGGCGAGGGCAGCGATCGCATTCAGATCGGCGATCAAACCAAGCACATCATCGGTTACCTGCAAGATTTCCTATTCACGCCCGATCGCGCCCGCACGCCGGTCAAGTTTCTATCCGGTGGCGAACGCAATCGTGCCCTGCTGGCCAAACTGATGACCCGCCCGGCCAACGTCATCGTCTTGGACGAACCGACCAACGACCTGGACAGCGAGACGCTGGAAATGTTGGAGGAACAACTGACCGAGTTCGCCGGCACGATCTTGATGGTCAGCCACGACCGCACATTCCTGAACAACGTGGTGACCAGCACGATCGTGTTCGAAGACGGCGGCGCAAAAGAATATGTCGGCGGTTACGACGAATGGCTGGCCGTCGATCAACGTCGAAAAGCGGAAGCGGAAAAGTCGGCGAGCCGAGCGAAGGCGGATGCGGCTGCCAAGCCTCCCGCGGGTGAATCACCGACCGCGCCGGTGGCCGATCGCCCGGCACGCAAGTTGTCTTACAAAGAAAAAAGCGAGCTAGAAGAACTCCCCACGCGGATCGAAACGTTGGAAAGTGAGATTGCCCGATTGCACCAGTCGATGGCCGATCCCGAATACTTCAAGTCGCCGCCGGAAAAACTGACCGCCGATTCCGCCGAGTTGAAAAGACTGGAATCCGACTTGGCCGACGCTTTCACCCGCTGGGAACAACTCGAGGCCCTTTGAAAATCGCCGCCTCGTTTGCTCCCATGACGGTTGCTTTCAAGGCAGGAAAGCCTGGTCGATCCATTGTTTCGGTGATGTTTTCTTGTCGAATACCACCATTGGCATTTCGATTCCGCGAAGGCAATCCGCGTCCTCCGCTTTCGATCCCTTGGGGACCATGATCAGCCAGCGGTCCTTCCGACCGACGCTGTCGCGAAAGGTGGCCAACTTGGCCGCCTTGGCTTGCAAGTACTCCGGAGTCCAATAGCCGACAACCTCCAGGTAGATTCGTCGCCGGTTGATTTCATCGGTCAGCACAAAGTCGGGGGTGAACACGGTCTGTCCCTGCACCAACAGCGCAGATTCACGGGCCATCGTCCAGCCGCTCGGTGGGTCGCGGTGCCACGTCGTTTCGATGTCCTGTTCTAATTCGGAATCATGCTGTGGCGGTGCCGCGTGATCACTGTGTAAGCCGTCATCAGATGTCAGGGTCATTCGCATCGAATCACCGCGCGGACTGACCAGATCCGCGGCCAGGCTCCAATCTCTGCACGCCAGCAACATCGGCAGCATCGCGGCGAACCGCACGCCGTATCGTGTCGTCCGGCGGAGTTCCGATCCGGGACCGTCCAACAGAAAGCGATAGCCGCTCGGATGGTCATCGGACTTCTCGATGCGATGCATCAGCCGTGCCAATTTCACATGCCGGACGATCGTTTTGAGATCGGCCCGGGCATCGATTCGGACCTGCGTGGCTCGATACAACGCCGCTTGAGTTTGAGCCAGGTTGTAGCGACGCAACAAGGCCAGCGAATCAAGCTGCTCGTCGAACGAGACCAACCGTTGCAGCTCAATGACATCTCCGAACATTTGCGATTCGATCTGATCCCAAGTCAGACGAAGAGAATCACAAACGATTTTTCGAGCCGCCTGGACGTCGTGTTCAAAAATTCCTTCGCGGACAGAAACGATGGGATGCAGCGGAGCGGCGGCTGTGAAGACATGTTGACGCATCGTCGCCGCGGCTTTGGGATCGGAGTCGAACTCAGCCGCGTCGTCCAGAAGTTTGCAGAACGCGGCGGTTCGCCGCGGCGGACAATCGCCCAATCGAGTTAGCGTTTCCTCGACCGCCCGATGCAGCCGTTGTCGTGGTTCTCCGATCCCGCGTCGGTAGTGACGTAGACACAGACGCATCGCCGCCAGGTAATGTGCGTGTCGACCGCGAATCAAGCGATCGGGATGGACCGTCCGTCGCCGGAAATCGTATCGGACGATGCAGTGCTCACTTCGCAGCATGTTCACCTCGGGAAATGGGTTTTAGCGTTTTCGATAAGCGTCGTTGCGGCGGCGATCGCGACTGCGTTGGATTTCTTTGGTGGCTTCGGTGACGACTTCGTAAAGGACGGCTTTCTGATCGCGGTTGTTTTTGCGAAGCACACGGCCGAGTCGCTGGATCGCCTGACGCCGGCTGGACATGCCCCCCAAAACGATCGCCACTTTGACTTCGGGCAAGTCGACGCCCTCGTCCAAGACGCGGTTGGCGACCAGCACCGGGTAGCGGCCTGCGGCGAAACCCTCCAGCCACTCGCGTCGCTCTCGCTTACCACAATGCGACAACAGACAAGGGACCAGGAACCGCAGCGAGATTCGGCGGGCCATCACGTTGCTGCCGGTGAACACGATCACCGGCTGACCGGCGTGGAGGCGAAACAGGTCTTCGAGGACACGGAATTTTCCGCCGGCGTGTTCTTCGATTCGGCGTTTCGCGCGGAAAGCTTTCAACGCTTGGTCGGCCGCTGTGGCACGCCCGGTATCGATCTCCACTTGCCCGGCCAACTTGTAGGTGTCTTCCCAACGAAAGCTCGGATCGACTTGGCGTTGATCATGGACGAATCGCTGAATCAAGGCCGACAATTCGCGATAGCGTTCAGCTTCCTTTTCCGACATCTCGACGGTGATGCGTCGCACGTGGTAATCCGCCAATGTTTTGCCCGACGCGTCGCCGATGGCCTGGCGGTAAACGGTGGGTCCCACCAATTCGTGCAAGACCGACAAGCGATCGGGATCGTCGGGTAACGTCGCCGTCAGTCCCAAACGAAATTCGGCGGCCGACATCCGTGCCGCGTCGCTCCGCCAGGGTCCGGCCAAATGATGGACTTCGTCAAAAATGATGAACCGAAATTTGGATCCGATTCGCGACATGTGGATGGCGGCGGAATCGTACGTCGTCACGCTGATCGGGCTAACGCGATGCACGCCGTCACCGATCAAGCCGGCGTCGACGCCTGTGGCCGAGCGGATTTTTTCGTGCCACTGATACATCAAGTCGCGAACGGGCACCACCACCAACGTGCTGCTGGAAAATCGCCGAACCAAATCGATCGCGACCACGGTTTTCCCGGTGCCGGTCGGCATGACGACCAAGCCGCGACGGTCGGCACCGGTGAACGCTTCGATCGCTTCGACTTGGTCGGCTCGCAATCGGACCGACTCTTTCGACGGGAACGCGAGCCGGAATGAGTCGTCGACAACGTCCCAGTCGAATTCGCCCGCCAAGGATTCGGCCAACCGCCGACGAAGCGCCACGGCATGAACGGCATCACAACGAAAGCAGTCATCTCGATCGTCCGCCGCCATTGGAATTCCCGTCATCGCTTTGCGGACGAAGTCTCGGCCGACGTTCCAAAAACGAAGGGTCCCTTCATGAAAATCGACGCGGGGGCGATCGTTTCGGGGATGGGACATTCGAACGATCATCAATCCATGGTTGCCTGAAATCGGACACGACTCGCGGCGGCGGTCGTGGGAAGGAGTCCGTCGGACGCAAATAGCATGTGGCCTGACGTTTCGGCAGGCAATGAGCCGGAGATGAGTGTCGCGATCTTTTTTGTTTCGAGCCCCCGAGGGACCGGTTCCCGATAAAAGACGCACGACACGGTTTCCCGACCGATCCCGAAACAGAAAAGCATTGGCCCCGATCTCCGGTCGGGGGTAAAATCGGGCTGCGTCTCTGGCAGGGAAGCTTTCAAACCACCGATGCGACCTGGCTTCGCTGGACCGACCTGCAAGGCGAGCTGATTCCCACCGGACGCGAGTCCGCGGTCCGACAAGCGGCACAGGCCCAAACGTTTGCCCGACGCGCCGAGGCGGAAGCCCGGCGTGCCGATGAACAAGCCGCCGTCAACGCGAAATTACTCGAACAGCTCCGTCGCCACGGCATCGATCCGGACGAACCATGATCCGTCGATCCGAATTCGGTCGGCGCGATCTCAGCCGATGATTTCGCGTCGGTTCTTGACGTAGTCCCACAGCACAAAGCGATCCAGGTTGTTGCCGCTGGTGAAGAACACGCGGCCGCTGGTGGATTGCGCCAAGCGATGCGCGAACCGGATGTCTTCTTGGCTTTGAGACCAACTGGGAACCAAGAAAATGTTGATCGTGATGCCTTCGCGGCTGCACAGCGCCGCCTCACGCATGGTCGCGGCCTCGGTTTGCGGATCGGGCGGGTACAACATGTACAGCATCGAACCTTCGAAATGAGCCGTCGGCAGTCCGTCGGTGATCAGCACGATCTGACGGTTGGGCGTGTCGCAGTTGACCAAGTTTTGACGCGCCAGTTGCAACGAATGCTGAATGTTGGTGAAGTGCGGATGGATCTGATGTTCACTGATCTCGTCATCGGCCATGTCACATTTCAGTCGCACCCAAGGGTCGTGGATCGTGACGGGTTTCGGCATCATTTCGATGATCTCGCCGGGCTTTCGCAACTTGGCGAACGTGTACATCTCGAAGAACCGGAGAAAATCACCGGGGTATTCCGACGTGATCAATCCTTGCAACGCCAAAGCCATGCGTTTGACATTGATGTATTGGCCGTCGTAGCGCATGGAGCCGGACATGTCCATGACGACGGCGGTGGCACATTTGGGATGGTTGCGTGTCTTGTGAACGACAATGTCATCGCCCCGCAAACGAATCGGTCGTTCATCGCCCTGTCGGAGCAGCGCGTTGATGACCGTTTGCGGCATGTCGATGTTGGCGACACTGTCACCGAACTCGTACGCTTTGGTTTGTTGCAGCTCGACCGCGCCTTCGCCGATGATCTCGCCTTCGTGCCGACCGGTACGCGAGGGCGCCAGTTCGCTAAAGATTCTTTCCAGCAACTTGCCTTGAAAGATTTTGTAGGCTTGCGGGGTCAGCCGAAATCCGCTGCCGTCTTTGTTTTTCTCTAAGCCTTGCCTTTCGGCTTGTTCCCGAACCAAATTCTCGACCTGGCGACGCATTTCCTCCAGCGATTCCATATCACCCGGTTGGGCAAATTCCGCCAAGGCCTCCATGTCGATGATGCCGATCTGGGCGGTCTTGCCTGCTTCCTCGAGCTGCTTGAGCAGTTCGTCGATCTTTTCCAATTCGTCCTTGATTTCCAACGCCTCCGGCACCGACATGCCTTGGTTGCCGGTGAAGTCGTAGTTACTGGCCAGTTCCTCGACCAAGTGCTTGTCCGACATCCGGCTGGCCACGTTCAACAGACCTCGGGCGACGTCACCTCCGTCGTCGCCGGCTTGATACCAAAGGCGTTCCAGCAGGTAGGGCTGTTCCTGATTGACCGCCTGCCGGAACAGCTTGTCCATCTTTTTGGGAACCGAGACGTGCTTGGCGGCCTTGTGAAAAGCTTTGCGGGCCTTTTTTTGAACCGAGTTCGCTTCGTAGGTTTCCAAGATTTTGCGTTTGCGTTCCTCCAGCATCGCCCGCAGCATGTCCAGACTCGGCCCCAACCCGGCGATCTGACTGGGATCCAGATGGATCGCGTTGGCAAGCTCCTCCTCGGTCAGCTCGCGATAGTTGCCGTACATCAAAGCCTGTTCGAAGGCCGGGGACACCATGTCCGGTGGCGGCTGGCTGGGCGGCGGGAACTTTGCCGGATCGTATTTTTGGTAGGCGTGGATGACGCCGCCGAGTTTGGGCATGTCAGGACAACGGAGGTTTTGGTTTACGTTCGAGTTTCTGGAGGCGGAATTCGACAGGCTTCGCTGGCGTTTTCGCCGCAGCATCCGCGGTTCGACGTTTAGAGCTCGTATTCGATCTTTCCGTGCCGCGCCGAGCGGCTGATCTTGTCCATGCTGTAAAGTCCCGCCAACACGAATTCGACGCAGGAGGCACGGACGGCTTCGTTTTCACTCGCGTTGACTTCGAACGCCTTTTCCCAAGCGGGCGGTACGTTTTGAAGCCGCTGGGCGTAACCGCTGCTCGGCAGCATGTCACCGACTTCGACGCGCACACCGCCACGGAAAATTTCGGCGATCTCGGCCAAGCCGTGCTCTTCGACATATTCCTTGAACACGATCTCGATCGCTTCGGCGATGACGGCGTCGACGACCTGCTTTTCGCTCATTTGATGGGTGCCCATCAGATCCAGTTCCAACTTCCCGAGCGAGCTGGCGTGCAAGTGCCCGAGGTCGCAAATCCTGGGAACCGCGGGTCTTTCCCCGTGGATGATGCCGCGTTGACGCGCCGACGCGACGATGGTGCGAAAATTTGCCAAAGAAAAACGGGCCGATACACCGGAGGCCTGATCGACGTACTTGCTCTTTCGAGCTTGGTTGGTGACTTCTTCGATGATTTGGTACATGAAGTACGGCACCATGACGGGATAATCGCCGTCCAGGTCGTCGGCGACCTCTTGTTTCAAAATCTCGATGCCTTCCTCGCGGTCGGCGGGATAATGAGTCTGGACGATGGTGCCGATACGATCCTTCAACTGCGGAATGACCTTGCCGCTCCGGTTGTAAGTCGACGGGTTGGCGGAAAACAGGATCACCAAGTCCAAGTCGAACTGAATCGGAAAACCGCGGATCTGGACGTCACGTTCTTCCAAAATGTTGAACAGGCCGACTTGCACCAAGTCGTCCAGCTCCGGCAACTCGTTCATGGCAAAAATGCCGCGGTGCATGCGTGGGATCAGCCCGAACGACAAGGCTTCCTCGGCACCCATGCTGACGCCGCCGGTCAGTTTGGCCGGATCGATTTCGCCGATGATGTCCGCGAACTTTGTCCCGGGGCTGAGCCTTTCGCTGTATCGATCCTTGCGGTGCCACCAACCGATTCGGATGTCCTCGGGGTCGTGCTGAGCGACCAGACGTTTTCCCAAAGACGTGATGGGTGCGTGCGGATCTTCGTGAACGGGCAACTCCGGATGATCGATGAACGGAATCCACTGATCCAAGAACCGCGACAACATTCGCATGATTCGACTTTTCGCTTGCCCTTTCTCGCCCAAGAACAGCATGTCGTGTCCGGCCAGCAGCGCCAGGTTGATCTCCGGGATGACCGTATCCTCGTAACCGACGATGCCGGGGTAAAGTTCTTCGCCGGCGGCGATCATCCGAGTCAAATTATCGCGGAGTTCGCGTTTCACCGATTTTGACGTCCAACCGGACTCGTTCAGTTCACGCAGATTGGTCGGTTTCGGCGGTGCCATCACGGCATTCATCGGCGGCTCGCAAGATCAAGCGGTTCGGTAGGTTAGTCAGGATGTGATTGTAGAGCGGTTGACAATGTGTCGCCCGATTTTAGCAAGCGGGGTGCCAAACACCCGAAGGGTCGGTCCCAGGTAAAAGGCACACGACACTTTTCTCCCGACCGGCTTTTACAGCGTCCCGGCCGCCGATGCTTGTAACCGTTGGCGCAGAGTCGCCTGCAGGCGATCGAGTTCCAAGCGTTGCAGGTTGGTGGCATCTTCACGACACGCCGACAACAAATCATCGACATGCAGCAAGATCGATTCGCCCGATCGCCCGCTTTCGCTGTCGGCGACCGAAATCCAAGCGTTGACGACGCTGATCACCTCGGTCACATCGCTGAGTTCCAGTTTCTGTTCTCGTTGGGCACAGCGGGCGAATCGGCCGCGGGCGTCCACGGGAACCAAAGCGAGCCCTTTTTCCCAGTCACGAAGCATCAGGCAGTGGTACCGGGCACGCAACAAGAGCGTGTCCGAAGAATCCGCGAACAATTCACGCGAGCGGACGACACGGGCCGCGATCTCACGCGCCTCGTCGTGTTGCGTCTGCAACCGTTCCAAGTCGGCTTGCAACGCCAGTCTTTCCGCCTCACTGGACATCGGCAACGACCGTGCCGCGGTCATCACGGATCGGCTTTCCGCGAACGCTTCGCGACGAAGCATTGATTCGGAAAGCCGGATGCCGAACTCCGACCACCAGACGGACTGCGACGGAGATGTCAAGCGATCGACTGCAAATCGATAGCCATCGGCGAGACACTGATCCGGAGCTGCCGAGGCATGCCAGACCTTTCTGGATACCTGCGAACAAATGTCGGCGAAGCCGGCAATGAGCGGACGCCACCAAAGTCGCAACCGCACGACTTCGCCCGGATCGACGACTTGTTTGACCGCAACGATTTCTGGTCCCGATCGCCCCGGTGCCGGTTGCTTCGCCGGTTCAGCCGATGCGATCGTCGACGACGCGGAAGGATTTGATGAGTCCGCTTCGATGGGGTCGCCGGACGGCAAGGCGATCGGGTCGGAGGCCGGCCCCGCGAAAGGACCTTCGCCGTCAGCGACGATTGCGGTCGCCGCCGCCCCCGACGCGTGCGTCGGATCGATCCGGGCAAACGGTTCGCCGGCCGATCGGGCGGCCGGTTCCGAAAACCCGCCGGGTCGAAAGAACCACAAACACAACACAACGCAAGCCGCCGTGAACGAGACCCCGTATCGGTTGACGAATGTTCGGTGGATCGGATTCGGATCGGACGATCGTCGGACGGGAGGCCTTTGCGTCGGGGTCAGCGGGTGGTCGGGAAGACTTGCCACCGGTGGTGGGCCAGGTGTCGCGACGAACGATCCTGATGATTCGGCCAGCCGATATCGCTGCGTCGCCGCGGCGATCGATACGATCGGCGGAAACGTCGCACGGGGCCGCTCGGCGAAATCGATCGTGTCTTCATCGTCGCTTTGGATTCGACCGACCTGCGCCCGTTGCAAATGATCTCGGCGACGGCGCGGATCCAACAGGCGGTACGCGGAAATCGCCAACGCCGAAAGCTCGGAAGCCGCTTCGGGGCGAATTCCGTCCCCCAAGACCTGCGAAGCCAAAGCCGCCGCACGATGACTGGCCGCGTCACGAATCACGATTTGGCGGCACTCGAAACGACGAACCCCCAGACGACGATAGTCGTCGCTCAGCGAATCGTTTCGATTGACGTCTTTGACCATCGATTTCCTAGTGGCGGGTTCCCCAGATCCGACCGATGGCAAAGGGTCGTCGATCTAGATACGACAGATCTCGTACGCCTGTTTCAGCGACGCGACCGGATCTTCGCCGGTGGGGATGAATTCTTGGGCCAGGTAGCCGTCGAATCCGGTTTTTCGGATCTCTCGTACCACTGCGGGATAATTGATTTCCTGGGTGAAGTCCAGTTCTCCCCGACCGGGATTTCCTGCCGTGTGATAATGCCCCACAAACTCGTGATAAAGGCGAACATGACGAATCAGGTCGCCGTGCATGATCTGCACATGATAGATGTCGAAAAGGAGGCGAAAGTTCCGTGAGTCGACGGCCTTGATCAAATCGACGCAGCGGTGGATGTCGTCGCCGAAGTACCCCGGGTGTCCCTTCATGGGGTGAGAATCGTCGACGCTGTTGAGGTGTTCGAGTACCAAAACGATGCCCTTGGACTCCGCATAAGGCACGATCCGCTTCCAGCAATCGACACAGTTCTTCATGGCCGCTTGGTCCGAGATGCCGGGGGTCCGCATTCCGGTGAACGTGATCACACTGGGGGCACCGAACCGGACCGCCGTATCGATCGATTCACGCAGCGTGGCTTCGACCATCGCGTGGTTCTGGGGATCGATCGGGCCGTCTTTGAAGCCGTGACTGCCGACCAAACTGATGTCCAGCCCGAGTTCTTTGACGGCCGGATAGTCGCTGACGCTGATGCCCTCGATCGCTACCAAGCCGATGTCCTTGGCGTGACGCGCCAGCGTGATCGCGTCCATCGGCTTGAAACACCAGCCCATGACGGATTGCTTGATCGGAGAAGGAGCCATGATGACCTCGTGACGGCGGGAGGGAGAACGGAGGGATTCAAGGGACAACGGATTCAGGGAACTTGCAACGTGGCCCAAAACGGTCGCCGGCGATCGCCACGCCTTCGAACGTCCTCCAGCATGGTATGCAAACCGCCGTCGAACTGGAACGTCTTGCGAGCGTTGCCGGATCCGTAGCGAACGATCACCGGTTCGGCCAAGTCGATGCCCATGTCGGGAGCGAACCACAGGGTGAACTCGTTGGCCGGTGCTTTGACCCGAATCTGATTCTTTGCGTTGACCTTGGCGTCGATCGCACCGGCACGACGAACGTTGTCCCACAAGATCGGATTGACCACGATCGCGTCGTTCAGCTTTCCCAATTCGAGCCACCAAAAATAGTTGTCTCCCGATCGCATCGTGGCCAATTCCAAGTCCGTCGGAATCGGGGCGCGGCGGTGGGAGGGAAGCTGCATCCACTGGAACAGATCCGGTGTTTCTTCGAAAAAGTGTTCGCTGCCGCGGCCACGATATTCGACGACCATCGTGTCCTCGTCCACGCCTAGGTAGTCTTCGTAGACTGCCCCGTTGCGGGCCAACGGAGGCGGGCTGCCGTTGATTTCCCCCAACACGAAATATTTGGGCAGGTATTTGGCATTCTTGTCGTAATGCAAGATGGTCTTGTCCGGTTCGCCGCCCACGGCGATCAGGCCGGCCCAATGATCGGGGTGCGATACGGCGATGTCCCAAGCCGCTGTCGCGCCTTCGCCGTGCCCCGCGATGAAGACGCGGTCCGCGTCGATCGCCGTTCGTCGCATGGCGTGACGCAGGGATGCCAAGACGCGGTGATGTTCGATCGGCGTGTATTCGTACCGGGACTGACCCGGTCGGTTCCAAGTCGGCGCGATCACGATGTATCCGAATCGCGAGGCCAATCCGACCCGTTGCTCCAGTTTTTGTTCGTAGTCGCCCGCCCACCACTGCAGCTGTTGTCCGGCGGTGCGTCCTTCGGGAGGCAGCGCGACGATGCAGGGATATTGCCGCAGCGGGTTGTATTCCGGCGGCAGTTGAATCTTGTAACGAAAGGCCGCGTGGGGATCCTCGTTCGCCACGTCCTCCGCGGTCCCGTCGACACTCGGCCAGTGCATCATGCCGACGACCTGCGGATCGACCGCCGTTTCGGGATACTGCCGGACCGGTCCGATCAGCGGCAACATCGCCGCGACGTATTCCGGTTCGCTGCCTTCCAATCCTGTCAAAATTTGCAAGATCTCCTGGCGCCGCTGTGCCGTTGTGTCCCCCAGATACTCGCCGACCAGTCGACGGACTTCGATCAGCGACTCGGCAATCTTTAAGTTTTGAACGCCCGCTCCGCCGCCCATCAGCCATCCGCTGATGGCCAAGGCGACACGACTTTCCAACGGCAAATCTTGCAACTCGCCCAGCCGCAGATAGTCGCTCAGTCGGTTGATGGTCTGCGGCGACAGATCGCGTCTCAATTCGGCGACGAAACCCGCCAGCGATGCCGCGGTCGGTTCGGGCAATCGGGCGATCTGAGCGGACAGCGAATCGAGCACGGCTTGCACTCGCGCCGCGTTCTGTTTGGCTTCGTTGACCGCATCGGATACCTCCAGCCGTCGTTCGCGGCTGAGTCGCGTGACGGGAATTCGGGCCAAGATTCCGTCGGCCAGCTCGGGTTGCCCGGCGTCGCGTCGGATCGCCGCTTCCTTCAAGAACTGCATCGCTTCGAGTTCGATCAGCTCGGTCAAATTTTCATCAAGATTCAAACCGTCTAATTGATCCGGAAAGTCGTTGCGGATCCGCAAGAGTTCTTGGCGCGCGTCGGCGTAACGCTCGGCGGTGATGAAGAAACGCATCGCCTTGAGACGTTCTTCGAGATCGTCCTGGTCGAACACGCGGCGAAAGAATCGTCGCCAAGTGTCGCTGTCGATCGTGGACGTGGCGATTCGCATGTCCCATTGATACGAAGGCCGCCCGGGCAACGATTGCAGTTGCACGTAACGATTGTCGAACGAAGTAATGCCTTGGGTGATCGCCTCGGTGTCCCCCTTGGGGCCACGCACGTAGATCTCGCGACGCCCGTAGGCGGTGAGCGGACTGACCCCGTAAACTTGCCCCAATCCGCCGAGCGTGGGGCCGCCGGCCTCGGGTTGCCAAATCTCGATCGGCGGATCCGAGGGACCGAGCTGACGGACCGCCGCGACCATGCCGCGTCGATGCACGTAAACTCGCCGAAGCCCGTCGTCGATCATCGTCACCGTCGAGGCGCCGCTGGTCTTGCCGCCGGCGAACGCGTTCTTGTCCAGCGTCGGGATCTCCGTGTGATTGCCGCGGATCTCCATGCCGTTCTTCAGCAGCACCAATTGGTCGGCATCGCTGTCGATCGACATCGCGAACAGCGACACGAAAATCGCGATGCAGGAAACGATCCCGGTCCTCATGTCGTCTCTCCGACCGTCGCGGAAGTCAGCAGCACGACGGCTTTCAAGAAAGATCGTCCGACCGGCGCGACGCTGCGTCGCACCGAACGCACCGCGGGCATCGTTCGGCCGACCCAATCACTCGGATCGATTTCCGTCCAAGCCAGCAAATCCGATGGCGTGGGGCCGTCGGTTGGTCCCCCCGGCCGATCCGCCGAAGCGATGGCTTCGGGAGCGGGCCGAGGCGTCGTGTCGGGTCCGCCGGGGGGCCAAAACCCGATGACAAAAAAGCCGAGCAACGCAGCGACGCTTGCGACCACCACCCGTCGGCGACGGTTCTTGGACGGTTCGGCAGGGAGAGCCACGTCGTGAGCTTGAATCTGCAAGCCGACGGAGTAGTCCAGCTGACACCGCGGACAACGGGCGGCGTGCCGGCCGAGCGCAGGATCCGTATCGATCGGCAGACGATGATCCATGCGGTCATGGAACCGACGGTGAAAGTCTTGGCAATTCATCGACGCGACTCCCTTTGACCCGCTTGGCGATTCCGCGTCTCCGTCCCGGGCGGATCCACGGGCGACGAGGTTCGCTCGATCGCGACCAACACCTCCCGCTGCCGCAAATGTTCGATCAGCCCGACGCGTGCGCGATGGACCCAAGTCTTCGCCGTCCCGATCGGGCAGTGCAAACGCTTCGCCATCTCGGCATAATCCAATCCGTCGCGATGAAACAGCTCGAACGCGCTGCGATGATTCGCGGGCAGTTGCGTCAGCGCCAGATCGAGTTCTTCTTGCAACGTCGACGCGTCACGTTCCAGTCCCCCACGCTCACAAGCAGGCTCGACGACCACCGACGTCGCCGGCGCGCGGGCACGCTTCGCCAAAAACGATCGGCAGCGGTTCCCGGCGATCGAAATCAACCACGGCCCGAAAGGTCGGCCCGGGTCGAACCGATCGATGTATCGCGTCGCCCGGGCAAAGGTCTCCTGGGTCATGTCCTCGGCGTCCTGGCGATGCTTCAGCCGACCCAGGCAAATTCGGAACACCGCCGCTTGATGGCGGCGTAGCAACTGCGCCAGAGCGGCTCGATCGTCACAGGCCCTCGCGGCCAAGGAGGCATTGGATTCGGTCACCGCGACGGTCCGTGGTTAAGGCTAACGGCCACTGAAGAATCGTTTGAGCGCGTCGTCGGCGGCGTCTCGCGAATTCTCGGTCATCGCTTTCTTCAATGCTTCAGGCAACTTGCCGGGTTTTTGTTTATCCGGTCGCTTGCCTTCCGCTTTTCCCGCCGCCCCGTCGCTGACCGAAAGCTCGCCGCTGTCGGTGTCGTCCTTGGACGCCTCCTCCGATGCATCGATTTGAAATTGGCGAGTCTCCGGATCGCTCAACTGACGGACGCGGTCGATCTGGTCGGCTTCGTCCAGCCAACCGCTGATGTCGACTTCCTCGAAACGGCTTTCCTCGTTGCTCGCCTGCACGACACGCTCGGCGGCGTCACCGACGGTCTTGACCTCGGGTTTCTTGGCGGCTTTCAAGCCGTGCTCGATGACCAGTTCGAATTCCAATTTGCCGATCCGCAGGACGTCGCCCGGTTTGAGCACTTTGGCCTTGTCCGGAGGCAAACGTTTGTCGTTGACGTAGGTCCCGTTTCGGCTTCTCAGATCCTGCAGCAACACGCGTCCGTCTTTCAGAACCAAGATGCAATGCTTGCGACTGACCGATTCGCTTTTGGGTCGAAGCTGACACGACTCGCTGCGACCGACCAGAAACTTCTCCGCCGAAACCGAGATCTCTTTGCCTTCGTGACTTCCAGACCGGACTTTCAGCTTGACCTGCATAAAACACCTTTTCAGTCTTCCGTCGCCCGTTGCATGAGCGTCATCAGCACGAGGGCGGGAGGGATACGGAGTTTCAGTTTAAACGGACTGTCCGTGGGAATGAATGCCAGTAACGACGGATTACAGGAAACCTTGCCCCCGCCCAAACCGGCCACCAGCACCCCCCGTTTATCGGCGACTCAAACGCGTCCCGACGTTCCGCCTCCGCCGACGGCCCGGCGGGGTCACGGGTGTTCACTTTCAGCGGCGTTCCAGCCATGCGGGGGCCGCGAAACGATCCCGGCGGATGCGTCGGCTGTTCGCGTGCTCCGCTTCGCTCAGTCGGCCGCTGCTTGCTCGCCAGTCGCGGTGGCCGGTGACCGTTTCGATGATTTGATCGGCGAAAAGCTCGTTTTGCAGCGCTTGATCACGCCCTGACGTGACGCCCGACAATTCGGTCACACCGGGCAGCTCGGTGGCGAAAGGGCTGGCCCGCAACAGCAGACTGCCGTGCTGAAGGATCGCCCGCCGGGCACGACGCTGGGCGCTGCCCAGAACCTTGTACCCGGCGACGATCAAATCATCGGGCGATCGTCGCTGGAAACAAAGAAACGCGGCTTCATCGCCGCCGGAGCGATGCAGATCGCCCCAACGGTGACAGGCGATTCCGTGGCGCCGCAAGACGTCGATGACCGCGTGGTGCATCGTCCGATACAAGTCCTCGCGTAATCCCGTCGACGACGTGCCGATGCGACCGTCCCGGACCGGCACGGTCAAGCTGTACGTCAGTTCGTGATGATGGACGATCGCGCCGCCCCCGCTGCTACGCCGCACGCAGGCGATCGACTCGCTGGCCGGGTGCAGCCGACGATCTTCCCGGCGTTGGAAATAGCCCAGCGACAACGTCGGTTCGGCCCAAGTGTAAAACCGCAACGTCGCCGGTCCGCCCCGGTCGACCGATTCCAGGATCGCTTGATCGATCGCCATGTTCGTCGCCGCGTCGTGTTCGCTCGGCGTGATGCATCGCAAGACCGTCGTCCCGGCAGCGGCTGCGGTCATTTTTTTTCGCCGATCCCGGAATCCGCCGCGTCGCCCGATTCCCAACGCAACACCGGCTTTCGTGCCGCGGTGACGTCGTCGGGCCGACTGATCTTGGTCGTGTGCGGGGCTTCGTGGATCAAGTCCTCGGCTTCTTCGGTCACACGGAACAAAGCTTCGGCGAACGCGTCGAGCGTTTCCTTGCTTTCCGTTTCCGTCGGTTCGATCATCACGGCTTCGTCAACGACCAGCGGAAAGTACACCGTTGGAGCGTGGAAGCCGTAATCCAGGATTCGTTTGGCCAAGTCCATGGCCGTCAGGTGCCGTTCCTTTTTCAGCTTCGACGCCGACGCGACGAACTCGTGCATGCAGCGGTCGCCGTGGGGCACGTTCAAGATGTGTTTGACTTTGCTGAGCAGGTAGTTCGCCCCGAGCACCGCGTCTTCGCTGACCCGGCGAAGCCCGTCGCCGCCGTACGTGCGAATGTAGATGTAAGCTCGCAGCAGGACCCCGACGTTGCCAAAGAAACTCCGCACGCGGCCGATCGAAGCACTCGGATTGGTCAGTCGATAAACCCCGCTGTCGTCCAACGTCACGATCGGACCGGGCAAGTACTTCGCCAGAAAATCTCGCACACAAATCGGCCCGGCGCCGGGCCCGCCGCCGCCGTGCGGACCGGAGAACGTCTTGTGCGGGTTGAAGTGCATCAGGTCGGCGCCGAAATCACCGGGACGCGTGATGCCGAGAATGGCGTTCATGTTCGCCCCGTCCAAATAAATCAACGCACCTGCCTGGTGAACCATTTCGGTGATCTGTTGAATTTGTGAATCGAACAGGCCGAGCGTGTTCGGGTTGGTCAACATGAACACGGCGGTTTTGTCGTCCAGCTTGGCTCGCAAGTCGTCCAGGTCGACCATTCCCTTGGCGTTGCTCTTGATCGTCTTGGTGCCGAAACCGGCCATCTGCGCACTGGCCGGGTTGGTGCCGTGTGCCGAATCTGCCGTCAGCACGACCGTTCGGTCTTCGCCGCGCTGGCGGTAATAGGCGGCCGCCACCAACAACGCGGTCAATTCCCCGTGCGCCCCGGCGGCCGGTTGCAGGGACACGCCCGGCAGTCCGCTGATTTCGCCCAGCATGTGTTGCAACTCGTGCAGCGGTTGCAGCAGGCCTTGGATCGATTCTTCCCGCTGCAGCGGATGCACGTCGACCAAACCGGGAAGCGAGGCCTGTCGCTCGTTCCGTTTCGGGTTGTACTTCATCGTGCACGACCCGAGCGGATAAAAGTGCGTGTCGACGCTCATGTTCATCGTCGACAAACCCACAAAGTGACGCACCACGTCGCCCTCGCTCAATTCCGGCAGCGGCGGCGGCGCGTCGGCAAGCTGGTCGGCGGGCAGGAGTTGCCCGACCGCGGTCGCCGGCACGTCCACGGCATCCAAGCGATGCGAGCGGCGTCCGGGCTTGCTCAGTTCGAACAGCAGTTGAGTGGCTTGTTGGTTGCGCATGGATTCAGGCGAGGTTCAAGGCTGGCGTTGGTTCAAGATTCAGGTTTCGACGGGAACGATTGGGAGGAGTCGAATCGACTTTCCGCGGTCAGCTCAACGCCTTGGCGACCGAGGCTTCCGAGAGCACACCGACCAGCGAATCGACTTCCTGGCGGGTCCGTTTCTCCGTCACCGCGACGACGAAGCAGTCTCGATAACGCTCTGAGAACCGTCCCAAGTCGACACCGGCCATCACGCCCCGCGATTCCGCTTCGGCCAACAGCGCCGGCACGTTGTCGGCCAAGTCGCGGACGACGAACTCCTTGAAAATCGGACCCTCGTGGACCGCTTCGAATCGTTCCAGCTCGGTCAACTGCCGGCGTGCATAGTCCGCTTTCTGGACACAATGCGTCGCGGTTTCCTGAAGTCCGTGCGGCCCGAGCAGGCTCAAGTACACGGTCGCACGCAGCGCCAGCAGGGTTTGGTTGCTGCAAATGTTGCTGGTCGCTTTTTCGCGGCGGATGTGTTGCTCGCGCGTTTGCAAAGTCAACACCCAGCATCGCTTGCCGCGCCGGTCGGTGGTCTGACCGGCGATGCGTCCGGGCAAGCGACGCACCAAGTCCTCGCGGCAGGCCATGATGCCCAGGTAAGGTCCGCCGAACTGCAGCGGGTTGCCCAAACACTGGCCTTCGGCGACCGCGATGTCCACGCCCAGGTCGCCGGGACGCTTGATCACGCCCAGACTGATCGGGTCGAACGACTGGACGACCAGACCGCCCGCCGCGTGCGTGGCTCGGCAGATTTCGGCGACGTCTTCCAAGCGGCCGAAAAAGTTCGGGTGCTGAATCAACACGCAAGCCGTGTCACGATCCACCGCGTCGATGATCGCCTGTGACGTGCCGTCATCACCTGAGGGCACGACGATCAATTCGGCACCGATGTTGATCAAGTAAGCTTCTAAAATTTCACGGTACTCCGGGTGAACCGCGTCGCTGGTGATCACCTTGCTTCGCTGTTTGCCGGCAGCCAAAGCCATCAACACGCCTTCGGTCGCCGCCGATCCGCCGTCGTACAAACTGGCGTTGCTGACGCCGAGCCCGGTCAACTGTGTGACCAGCGTTTCGTACTCGAACATGACCTGCAAATTTCCCTGGCTGACTTCCGCCTGGTAAGGCGTGTACGAGGTGTAATATTCACCTCGCGACGCGATCTCGTCGACCACGGCGGGGACGAAGTGGTCGTACGCGCCACAGCCCAAGAAGCAAACGTGCGACGATGCCGACACGTTTCTGGCGGCCGATCGACGCATCTCCGATTCAAGGTTCAGTTCGCCGATCGCGGGCGGAAGATCCAGCGGCCTGTGCATTTGGACCGCCGCGGGCACTTGGTCGTCGATGATCTGTCGGATCGAATCGGCGCCGATCGAAGCGAGCATCTCGCGTCGATCGGCTTCGGTGTGAAAAAGATAAGCCATGTTCAACCTGCTTCGGAGCATTGTTTTTCGTAAGCGGCCAAGTCCATCAACGATTCCGGCAAGCCCTCGTCACCGAGCTTGATCTTGACGATCCAACCGTAGTCGTAGGGGTCGTCTTTGAGTTGATCCAAGTTGTCCGGCAAGTCACCGTGGACTTCGACGATCTCGCCGCCGACCGGACTGTACAAAGGACTGACCGCTTTGACGGACTCGACTTCACCGAATTCGTCACCCGCTTGGACTTGTTTGCCGATTTCGGGCAGGTCCATGTAGACCAGATCATTGAGCTGTTCGATCGCGAAGGCGGAGATCCCCACCGTCGCGATGCCGTCGTCACCGACGTCCACCCATTCGTGTGTCTCGGCGTAATGAAGTTTCGAAGTGTCTCTGGTCATTTTCGTTTGTAAAATGGCAAGGCAGTGGGAACAGCCGCGACGGGTTTGCCGCGAACATCGATTTGAAACTCGGCGTCTTTCGCGTCGGCCGTGTCGACCATCGCCATCGCGATCGGACGACCCAGCGTCGGGGAGGGTCCCCCGCTGGTGACCACGCCGATGCGTCGCCCGGCTCGGTTCAGAACGGAACTGCCTTGACGCGCCGGGCGTTTGCCGACCGGGAGCAGCCCGATGCGGGTTTGCGAGGGACCGGCCGAAGCGATCTGACGAAGCTTTTCGTCGCCGATAAAGGAACGGCCTTGCAGGTCGCACGCAAATCCCAGACCGGCCGCGATCGGGTCGACGGTTTCGCCCAGTTCGTGTCCGTACAGCGGCATCCCGGCTTCCATCCGCAACGTGTCGCGGGCACCCAAACCGGCCGCCGTGAAACCTTCGTCACGGCCGGCCATCAACAGGTTTTCCCAAACACGCCGGGCTTCCTCGGCGCGGACGATCAGTTCGAAACCGTCCTCGCCCGTGTATCCGGTTCGGCTGACGATCACGGGCTTTTTGAATTGGTCGGTGATCACCGCGCGGTAGTACTTCAATCGCTTCGGGTCGAAAGAAAACAGCCGACTGCAGACCTCGACGGCCCTGGGGCCCTGGACGGCGATCATCGCGGTCAGCTCGGTACGGTCACTCATCGTGACGGTCGGGTAGTCTTGCAGGTGCGGCTCGATCCACTTCAGGATCTTCCCGCGATTCGATGCGTTGACGACCAGCAAATGAAACCGACGTTCCGAAGGCGTCATCAAGTTCGACACCAAGACGTCGTCCAGCACACCGCCCTGGGCGTTGCACATCAACGAATAGCGAACGCGGCCGACCGGCAAGTCGCTGACGCGGCGGGTCAGCAGGTGATCCAGCAGGTCTTCGCTGCCTTCGCCGTCGAAACGCAGCCGCCCCATGTGAGAGACGTCGAACAGCGCCGCCGACGTCCGGCAGGCCTGGTGCTCGGCCACGATTCCGTGCTCGGCGACGATTCCGTGCTCGCCGCCGGCCGCGGCGTACTGAATCGGCATCTCGTAGCCGGCGAACTCCAACATCTTCGCACCCGCGTCGCGGTGCCAAGCGTCAAGCGGCGTCCTCGCGAGTGCCAGACTCATTTCTCGGTCCCTGGTTGTTGAAGGGTAGCGGCGGCCCAGTTCCCAAACGTGGGAAGAGCCGTTGCGGAGACGCCGTGATGAAAAGGATCGGTGAAGTACAATCAGTCTAGTCATCGATCACGAATCGAACACCCCCGCTTCCCCGAGCGAGTCCACTTCGGACGATCAAATTCCGGTTCGACGTCGTCCCTACCGGAGCTTTCTGTCTTTTTCCCATCTCGGCGACACTAGCGTGCCAGGAACAGACGCTTGGTCAACAGCCGGGGGGCTCGGATCAGCAATTCGACATCGTCGTCTTCGCCGATCACGCCGTTGTCCGGTTCGCTGTCGATGTCGATCTGGTCGATCGCGATGATCTCGATGGGCATTCGTTTCAAGCCTCGCTCGTCGACGATCGCGCGGAACACCAGATCGGTTTGCGTGTCGTCGGGCAGCGAACCGACGTTCCAGATCCCCGTGGCCGGATCGTAGTTGCCTCGGCCGGGCTGGACCGAGACCAAGGTCAATCCGGTGGGCAAGAAGGTGCGAAGCTGGACCCCGGTGGCGTCGGCCGGGCCGTCGTTGCGAGTGGTCACCATGATCGTGATCTCGTCGCCTTCGAGAGGTTCGTCGTTGTCGACCATCGCCGAAACGCTGACGTCGACGACGATCGGCGTGACCGTGGCCGACGCGATGTCGTCTTCGCCGGCGGCTTGGTTGCCCGGCACGCTGTCGGGATCGAACTGGCCCGACGCGGTGACTTCGGCGACGTTGATCTGGGGTTCCCGCCCGGCGATCGTGGCCAAGATCCGCAGCGTCGGGGACGCACCGACGGCGACGCGGTCGATCGTCCAGCGACCGGTGGGCGCGTCGAACGATCCGATCGACGGGTCGGCTTCGACGAACGACAGACCCGGCGGCAATTGATCGGTGACGACCACGTCGGTGGCCGCGTCGGGGCCGTCGTTGCGAAGCGTGACCGTAAAGATGATCGGCTCGTTCTGATTCGCCGTCGCGCGGTCGACCGATTTTTGGACGGACAAGTCGGCGATCCGGGTCTCGAACGACACGCTGGAAAAATCGTCCTCCGAGTTGTTGCCGTTGTCGGGCGTCGAATCGATGTCGGGTTGGTCGGCGGCAAAGACTTCGGCCGTGTTGGTTTCGCCGGTCGTGTCACCGACGAGCGCTCGGATGTCCAACGTCGGTGTCTGACCGGTCGTGACACTGCCGACGTCCCAGATTCCGGTCAACGGACTGTAGCTGCCCTGGCTGGCCGTCGCGTCCCGGAACGTCAAATTCTCGCCCAGCAAATCGTTGACCCGAACGCCGGTGGCCGTTGACGGACCGTCGTTGGAAATCGTCAGGGTGTACGTCACCACGTCGCCACGGTCGGGACGCGGTTCGTCGATCATTTTCATGAGTGCCAAGTCGATCAACTCCGGTGTAAACACGACCGACGCCTGGTCGTCCTCGTCGGCGTCGCCGTTGCCCGGAGTGCTGTCGGGGTCGAACTCGCTGCTGGCAAAGATCTCGGCGGTGTTGGTCTGGTCGCCGGGCGTGTCGGCGGTCGCGGTAATCTCCAGCGTCGCGGATTCGCCGGCGGCCAAAACGGGGATCGTCCAGTCGCCCGTGGCGAAGCTGTAACCGCCGCGGGTGGCATCGCTGCGGACGAAGCCGATTCCGCCGGGCAAGACGTCACGCACCACGATCGACCGGGCGTCGTCCGGCCCGGCGTTGTCGATCACGATCGTAAAGACGACTTGCTCACCGACGCCGGGTGCCGGATCGCTGATCGTTTTGGTCAAGGACAGATCGGCTTGCCGAGCCGTCAACGAGACGCTCGCCTGATCGTCCTCGGTGGCGACGTTGTTGTCCGGTTCACTGTCGACGTCGAATTGGTCCGCCGCGATGACTTCGGCGATGTTGGTGATCGTTCCGGGCGACCGAACGACGACGGTCAATTCCAAATCGGCCGACGCCCCGGCGGCCAAATCGCCGACGAACCAGACGCCGGTGGCCGCGTTGAACGAGCCGAGAAATTCGTTCGCACCGGTCAGCACGACGCCCTCGGGTAACGTGTCACGAACCTGCACGCCGCTGGCCGGATCGTCGCCCTCGTTTCGAACCGTGACCGTAAAGACGACTTCGTCGCCCAAGGACGGAGTCGCGTCGCTGACGGACTTGGCCAACGCCAAGTCGATGACCAGCGGCGTGACGGTCACGGCGGCCTGGTCGTCTTCGGCCGGGTTCCGGTTACCAGGCGTTGAATCGGGGTCGGCTTCGTCGGCGGCGGTGATCTCGGCGGTGTTGGTCTTGGGGGCCGTGGGGTTCCCACCGCTCGCTTCGATCGTGCCGTTGATGCCCAGGGTCGCGGTCGCGCCGTCGGCCAAGTCGCCGAGGGTCCAAACGCCCGTGGCGTCGTCGTAGCTGCCCTGGCTGAGACTGTTGCTGACGAAACGGATGCCGGGGGGAAGCAAGTCGGTGACTTCGACACCCGTCGCCGTGTCGGGACCGTCGTTGGTCACGGTGACATTGAAAGTGACGTTTTCGCCGAGGTTGGGTCGTGCGTTGTCGACGTCTTTGGTCAGCCGCAAGTCGGCCACGGGCGTGCGAATCGCCACGGCGGCTTGGTCGTCTTCGGCGATCACGTCGTTGCCGGGGGTGCTGTCGACGTCCGGCTGATCGGCCGCGACGATCTCGGCGACGTTTTCGACGTCCAAGATCTGGTCGACACGGGCCCGAATGTCGATCGACGCGGTGCCGCCGACGGCCAAGTTTCCGACCGTCCAAACGCCGGTGGTCGTATTCAGGCTGCCCTGCGAGGGTGACGTGCCGCGGGACGTCAGACCCGCCGGCAGGATGTCACGAACCTGGACCCCCGTCGCCGGCGACACGCCGTCGTTCCGCACCACGACGGTGAAGGTGATCTCGTCGCCGACGTTCGGCAGCGGGTCGTCGACGGTCTTGGTCAGCGACAAGTCGATCTGTTGACCTTGCACGGACACGTCGGCTTGATCGTCTTCGGCGGCGATGCCGTTGCCCGGTGTGCTGTCGGGATCACGTTGATCGACGGCAATGACCTCCGCGGTGTTGGTTTCCCGGTCGGTCGTTGTGACGGTTGCGACCAGCGCAAGGGACGCGGTCTGCCCGTCGGCGACGCTTCCGACCGTCCACAAACCGCTGCCGCTGTCGTAACTGCCCTGCGTCGGCGCGGCGGAAACGAACGCAAGTCCGGCCGGCAAGGCGTCGCGGACTCGGACACCTGTCGCGGCGTCGGGACCGGCGTTGGCGACCGTGACCGTAAACGTGACGTTGTCCCCGACGTGGGGTGTTTCGTCGTCGACGGTTTTGGACAAGGAAAGGTCGCTGCTGGCGGGCGTCAATACGACGCTCGCGCGGTCGTCTTCACCGGGCAAGTCGTTTCCGGGCGTGCTGTCGGTGTCGAACTCGTTGGCCGCGGTGATCTCGGCCACGTTGGTCGTCGCCTCGATCGTGCCGACGATCGCATCGATCAGTAACGTGACCGTTTGACCGCTGGCGACGTCACCGATGGTCCAGCGGTCGGTCGTGGCGTCGTAGCCGCCGACGCTGGGGGTCGACGCGACGAAGGTCAGACCGGCGGGCAGATCATCGCCGACGACGACCCCGCTGGCCGGCGAAGGTCCGGCGTTGGCGACGCTGAGCGTGTAGCGAATCGTGTCGCCGAAGTTGGGGCGGGGCTGATCGATCGTCTTGGCGAGCGAAAGATCGATGATCGGCGGCGTCAACGTCACGGCGGCTTGGTCGTCTTCGGCGGGCACGTTGTTGTTCGGGGTGCTGTCGGGGTCGAATTGGTCCGCCGAAGTGATCTGGGCCGTGTTGGTCTTCGCGCCGGCGTTTTCGATGCGGCCGACGATCTGCAAAGTCGCCGTGCCGGCGGATGCCAGGGCCCCCAAGTCCCAAACCCCCGTCGCGGCGTCGTAGCCGCCCTGTGACGGCGACGAAGACACGAAGCTGATCCCGGCCGGCAACAAGTCGGTCACGACGACGCCCGTCGCCGGGCTCGGCCCGTCGTTGCGAACGTCGACGGTAAAAGTCACGTTTTGACCGACGTCCGGCGCGGCGTTGTCCAAGGACTTGGTCAACGAAAGGTCGGCCGTCATCGGGGTGATCGTGACGCCGGCTTGGTCGTCTTCGCCGGCCACGTTGTTGTCGGGCGTGCTGTCGACGTCGCTCTGGTCGGCGGCGATGACTTCGGCGGTGTTGACAAGCCCGGCGACCGAATCGACGCGGGCAACGATCTGTAACGTTTGCGTCGTCGCGGCAGGCAGGCTGCCGACGACCCACTGACCCGTCGTGGTGTTGTAGCTGCCCTGGCTGGGTGTCGTGGAGACGAACGTCAAACCGGTCGGCAAGGCGTCGCGGACGATCACCCCGGTCGCCGTCGTCGGTCCGGCGTTGTTGACGGTGACGGTGAAGGTCACGTTCTCACCACGATTGGGGTTGGCGTTGTCGACGGCTTTGGTGACCGACAAATCGATCTGTTGGGCTTGCAACGTCACGGAGGCTTGGTCGTCTTCGGTGGGCACGTTGTTGTTCGGCGTGCTGTCGATGTCGGTTTGGTCCGCGGCAAAGACTTGGGCCGTATTGGTCTTCGATCCCGGCACGTCGACGCGACCGGTGATCGTCAAGGTCTGCGACGCGCCCACGGCGATCGCCCCGATGTCCCAAAGACCGCTCACCGCGTCGTAAGATCCCTGGCCGGGCGTGTCCGATAGCGGAGTGATTCCGACGGGCAACAAGTCCTGGACGATCACGCCGGTCGCACCGACCGGACCGGCATTGGACACCGTGATCGTGAACGTGACGTTGCCACCGACGTCGACGCTGCCGACGTCGGCCGTCTTGGTGACCGACAGATCGATGACCGGATCGAAGTTCGCGAAGTCGGCGGTGAAGTCAGTCTGCCCGACCGTCCCGACCAGCTCCGCCGTTCCGTTGACGTTGGCCGAACCGGAGATCTCCAATTCGATCGCCCCGACGTTGTTGATGTCGACGCCGCCTCCGGGCGCGGGGGTGAAACGGGTAAACGGCAAGAACTCCGCCGACGAAACCGATCCGCCCGTTTGCGGAATGTCCAGCGTCGCGGTGCTGAAACGTGTCGCCGTCGCGGCATCGCCGTCGTCGCTGTACAGCCGCACGACGGCTTGGCCGCCGGGCAAGTCCGCGCCGATCTGCAACTGCAATCCGATCGCCTCGCCGACGCCGGTCAAGTCGACGGTGCCCAGGCCGCTGTCGTCGACGACCGTCGCGTCGCCGTCGGGCCCGTCCCACGTCACGCGACGATCGCCGTTGCCCGTGGCCAGCGAATCGAACGTGAGCAGATTGGGCAGCAGAGGATTGTCGACGTTCAGTTGGACCGCACCGTTGACGCTGGTCTTGTTGACCAACAAGTCTCGTTCGCCGCCGATGGCTTCCGGGGCGGCGACCGATGAGGTGACGGGGATTCCGTCGTTGGTCGTGTCGATGACGCTTTGCTCGGTTTGATCGAAGTCGTCAATGACCCGCACGATGCGGCCTTCAACGGCGGTACCGCTGATCGTGATGACCGGTGACACGGATCGCTGCAGCGTGGTGCCGCCGGCGACTTGAGCGTCTTGCAGCACGAAATAACTGCCGGCGGCCAGCCGTTCAAAGACGTAACGCCCGTCGGCGGCGGTCGTGGTCGACCGGACCAACGTGTCGGCGGTTTGATCGAACGTGCCGTTGCCGTTGTCCCGGTAAATCGCGACGGCGGCCCCGGACACCTGTTCGCCGGGGGTCAAACCGTCGCCGGTGAGATCGTCGAAAACGATTCCCGAAACGGCGGCCAAATCAGTCGCCGCCAGCGGCAACCGGGACTCCAAGGCCTGAAAGAACAGCCGTCGACGCCGATTTCGCGGTCCGAAGTCCGAGGAGCGGAGCCGATTTCGCGAGGCGGACCACCGATTCGCTTTGTTTCCGAGTCGTTTCATCACGTTGCACGCCCACCACAGGTTTGAGTCCGACGAATTGCCACCGAACGGCAGATTGTGGATGACGCAGCCCCGGCAAAACAACCGGACTAGGCAAGCTGCGGAGATTCGGCGGTCATTTCGGATTCACCCGTCGTCGCGGGGACCTGCCCGGTCCGACCTTGACCGGATCGCCACCCTCTCTATGATTTAAGCACTGCTTACGTGCTGCGTAGGTGCAGCTTAAAAATTCTTTGTTCCCCCCGTGCGAGAAAGTTTCATGCCTTACCTGATGGTCAACCTAGACGACAACCAAGACATTCGCCGGGCGATGGCGCATCTGCGGCAGGTCACCGGACGCGGCGGCAAGGGCCGCGGAGCCGTGACCGACTCGGCCGAGGATTCCGCGACGCGGGGCGGTGGCCCCGCGGTCGACGAACTCGCCGGATTGCCGCTGCCTCAAAAATTGAAGCGGATTCGCCAACGGCAACTGTGGAAGCACTTGGTACGAATCGCCGAGTCGGGCGGAACACCTTGTTCGCTGCCGGAACTCGATACGCTGTTGGACTTGCCCAAGAACAAAATGCGATCGTTGAAGGCGAACATGGCCAAACTGGAGAACCGCTTCGGCGTCAAGTTCCTCCGCGTCGCGCCGGACGCGGGTGTCGACGTCGCGGGCAATCCACGATACGAGATGCCGCCGAACATGCGTCGCCAGATCCGCAAGCTCGCCGAAGCCCAGTAGCCGGTAAGCATTCGGAGGCACTTTTTCATCGGGATATTTGTTGCCAGCCACGAATGGCACAGTCGTTTTCGCAACTACTTTGGTTCAAATGAGTTGTTTCGTTTTGCCAGTCGTGCCCTGAGATCTTCGCGAGGCTGCATCAGGAGGTTGTAGTTCTTGTGTCGCTTCTTCAGCACGCGCGGTTCCAAACGTCCCGGACGATCACCGACGATGCATTTCGATATTTGCTTCAGTTGACACACGCCGTAGTTGATGCAAATTCAAGTGAGTCTTGATGGATCGAATGTCGAGTTCATAACTCCAACGAAAGCCAAACAACTCAGCGATGTCATCGTAGGTCACTTCTTGCTTGCGTTGCTCGGCGTCGAAGAGAGTGGTGACAATCACGAACGGGTCTTGCTTGCGGCATCGTTTCGTGCATCTCTGGACTCATCCACGAGGGACGTGGCGGTCTTGTCCAGGTCACCAGATGGTCAAGCAATCCAGGATCTGACGCAGCAGTGAGGTTTCCCCGGTCGCCTTGCCCTTGTACTTCCTGATCGCCACATCGACGACTTAGCTCGGGCCCGGCAGTAATCTCGCGTATCCGGATCGATCTCATCGCCATCGGCGATTTGCAGAAAGCTCATGATCCGCGAGACAGCGGACTGGCAGGCTGCCTCTTTCCCATCACGCAACACCTGCCCCATGAACGCCCACAGCACGATGGCGGTCGTGTAGGTGCGTGCAAACAATCCATCATGTTGGGCGAAGACTCTCTCGATCCGCTGGGCGGTCAGCACTTCGGCGAATGGTAGATCTGGCTGAGCAAGAAAGCCTGAAACCGCGTCGCCAAAACCGAAAACGACTGTGCCATTCATGGGTGGCATTCGTGGGTGGCACGATCTGAGTGGGTGGCACGATCTGAGATTCCGAGCTGGGATTTGCTTTCACGCCGAGGCGTGCCGGCGTCGTTTCTCGGCTTCGGCCGCCGCACCGATCCAGACTTGCGCGATCGCGGGGAGGAAACCGCTTCGCAGTGTGCGGTGGTAAGGCGAATCGGCGGGCAGGTGACGCATCAGCCGTCGGTGGGCGATCCCCAGGTTGTGGTAGGGAATCGAAGGCATCAAGTGATGCAGCGCGTGATAACGCTGCCCCAGCGGCGCCCACAATTCGGTCAACAGGGGACGGCCCGGGATGGTCGTGCTGTCGAACATCTGATCCAAGTAGCTCATCGGATCGCCTTCGTTCAAATACAAATGCGACGCCAGCGCGCGGGCCATGCTGAGCACCGTGAGCGCGGCGAACAACACGTAAAGCTTCAACAGCCAAAACCACGGCACGACTCCGGCGATCATCAACGCCAGCGCGCACCAACTGAACAGCGTCGTGCCGAACTCCAAAGCCAAGAAAGGCCCCCGCTGGTCCGGCGTCGGGGCGGGGCGAGAAAATTTGGTGTTGTTTTGAGTCAGCCCGCTGGCCTTTTGCCAAACGATTCGTCGCAAGGCGGGATGACAAAACGAAAGCGGTCCGATCAAAGCGAAACGCAAGACGCCGAAAATCGGAACCAGTAATCCCTGGCCGACGAACCAAGCCACCAGCGATACCGGACCGAGACCGATCGGACAGTATTCCGCGTCGCCGTCGGTCCCATAGCTGTGATTGGTATGGTGCGTGCGATGCTCCGTGTACAGAAACGACGGCATCATCAGGGGCATCCCGAACACCACGTTCCACGCGATACGGAATCCGCCGAAGGTTCCGCGTCTCAGGTGAGCCAACTCGTGAATGAACATCAATCCGCGATACAGGGCGAACCATGCGGCGAAGAAACCGAACCAGGCCAACGGGTTGTCCAAAGGAAGCCCAAGGTAAATCGCCAATCCCCCGTAGCCCAGCGCGGCACTGGCAAAAAGATCGCTCCAAAAAATGGCGGGCGACGGGGTCAGCAGGTCGCCGACTCGGCTGCGGAGTTCCCGGACGAACCGAGCCACCTCGCTGGGTGATTTCGGCTCACCGGTTGCATCGGATGCGGCTTTTCCGCTCTTCGGACCGGCGTCCGCACGGGTCCGGTCCTCGGACCGGCTCCCCTCGGTGCCGATTTCCGACGCTGCCGGACGGTCGTTTACGGTCGCTTTTGGCATTCGCTCGACTCCTCGCTTAATATTCCACAGATACCCCATTTGCCCTAGGCGGCAAGAACTAACATCTTAAAGAGTTCCCCGTCCTTCGTTCGACCCGTGGATACGCCGAATAATGACAGATTCGATCTCGCAGCGGATGAGCCAATTGTCGCCGGCTCAGCGACGTTTGCTGGCCCAACGGCTGAAAGAAAGGCGCGGGGCGGACCCGAACGGCGGCGAAACGGGGGGTGAGGAGCCGCTGATCGTCGACCCGTTGGGTGATCCCGACCAAGCGCCGGTGAGCGGACGAAGTGCGACAGGCGACCACGTTGGGTCCTCGGCGACCGGTGTGATGGCCGAGCGGCAACGCGACGGCCGACGAATCGCGGCCCCGGTCGCCATTGTCGGTGCCGCTTGTCGGTTTCCCGGGGCGAACAATCTGGACGAATTCTGGGACTTGATTCGCAGCGGCCGCGACGCGACGGGTGAGATCCCGCCGACCCGCTGGGACGTGGAAAAGTATTTCGATCCCACCGGAACCGAGCCGGGAAAAATGTCCATCCGCCACGGCGGTTTCGTCGACGACGTTGACCGGTTCGACGCGGCGTTCTTCGGGATCACGCCCCGCGAAGCGGCGCGGATGGATCCGCAACAACGTTTGCTGCTGGAGACCGTCTATCACGCGATCGAACACGCGGGCGTTCCGATCGGTCAACTGGCGGGATCCAAAACCGGCGTCTTCGTCGGCATCGGCGGAACGGACTATTCGAAGATCCCCGCCCACTTCGGCGACTATTTGGAGCAGATCGACGCGCACGTCGGAACGGGCAACGCGCTTTCGGTCGCCGCGGGCCGGATTTCATACATCTATGATTTGCACGGCCCGAGTTTCATCGTCGACACGGCGTGCAGCAGCGCGCTGGTCGCGCTTCACAGCGGCGTCAGTTCCCTGCGTGACGGTGACAGCGACGCCGCGTTGGTGGCCGGAGTCAATCTGATCCTTTCTCCGGAGACGACGATCGCGTTCAGCAAGGCGAACATGTTGAGCCGCGACGGACGCTGTCGACCTTTCGATGCCGACGCCAACGGTTACGTCCGTGGCGAAGGCTGCGGCGTGGTGATGCTGAAACGACTCGACGACGCCACCCGCGACGGTGACAACGTCCTGGGCATCATTCGCGGCGTGGCGGTCAATCAGGACGGACGCACCGCCGGCATCACCGCGCCCAACGGCCCGTCGCAGCGAGATTGCATCGTCGCGGCGATGAAACAAGCGGGCGTCCGGCCCGATGAGATCCGGTACATCGAAGCTCACGGCACGGCGACGCCGCTGGGGGACCCGATCGAACTGGGCACGCTGGCCGATCTGTTCGCCGTTCGCTCGGCCGGTGCAAAGAACGGCTCCGGTGCAAGCAAGAACTCCGGTGCAATCGATAGTTCTACCGTCTACACCACCAGCGTCAAAGCCAACATCGGTCACACGGAAACCGTTTCCGGCATGGCGGGCCTGATCAAAGTCTTGTTGATGATGCGGCACGACACGATCCCGGCTCAGACGCATCTGCGAAACCTGAATCCGAAGATCGATCTGGAACGCTCGCGGGTGCAAATCCCGACGACTTCCGTTCCCTGGCCGGGCGGTGCGTCGCGGATCGCCGGTGTCAGTTCTTTCGGTTTCGGCGGGACGAACAGCCACGTGATTTTGCAGGCACCGGAATCGGACGCGCCGATCGAATCCGACGGCCGGGGGAGTGAAACGGCCCCTCCGCCGTACATGGTTTTGCCGCTTTCGGCCCGAAGCGACGAGGCGCTCACGAGTTTGGCGAAGGACTACCAGGCGAAAGCCGGGGAGATCCCGCCCGCCGACCTGTGCACCGCCGCGGCGATTTTTCGTGAAGCCTTGCCCCGTCGCGGGATCGTCGTGGCGCGGTCCGAGGACGATTTAACGTCACGATTGACGAGCCTGGCCGATCGATCGTCCGAGGCGGATGATCGGTTCAGCGTCACGGCCGATTCGAGCGGCGCGATCGTGACCGGCCGCGCTTCGGCGACCCGACGCAAGTTGGCGATGCTGATGACCGGTCAAGGTTCCCAGTACGCCGGGATGGGCAAAACGCTGTACGAAACGGACCCCGTGTTTGCCGCGACGATGGACAAAGCGTTCGAGATCGTCGATCGCGTGCGACGCGAATCCGGTGAACAAGACACGCGATCGCTTCGCGACGTGATGTTCGCCGACGAAGCGAGCGGTGACGACACGTCGCTGATTCATCAGACCGGATTCGCACAGCCCGCGATCGTGGCTTTCGAATGCGCGATGGTCGACCGCCTGAATCGACTGGGCGTTCGTCCCTCGTCGGTTTGCGGGCACAGCGTCGGCGAATACGCCGCCGCCTACGCCGCGGGCGTCATGGACTTGTCGCAAACGATGGAGCTGATCACCCATCGTGGCCGACTGATGCAATCGTTGCCCGGTGGTGGCGGGATGATGGCGGTGATGTCTTCGGTCGACGACGTCAATCGAGGGATCCAGCGCTGCAATCTGGACGAACGCGATGTCACAATCGGGGCGATCAACGGCCCGGCCAGCGTCGTCGTCAGTGGGCGTCTGGAATCCATCGCGAAACTGCAAAAACATTTCAGCGGTCGAGACGTTGTCTGCAAGCAGCTTTCCGTGTCGCACGCTTTTCACAGCGCCGACATGGATCCGATCCTCGAAGCATTCGGTCGTTACGCCGCCCGCATCGACTTCAAGAAACCGAACTGCGAGTTTTTGTCAGGGTTGCTGGGCCGGCGACTGTCGCACGGGTTGGACGCGGATTATTGGACCGATTCGCTGCGCCGCTCGGTGCGTTTCGGCGAATGCGCCCAAGCGATGCTGGACGCGAAATCCAAGATCGACGTTATTTTGGAAGTCGGCCCGTCTCCGCATCTGACCGGCTCGGCGAAACGTGTCGAAGGCTCACCGGGCGACGAATCGCGACAAACGCCGGGCGTCGACCGGCTGTGGCTGTTCGTCGCCGCCCCTCAGGTTCAAGACGCGGCGCTCCAGTGGACGAAAACCGTCGCTTCGCTTCACGTCAGCGGACTTTCGATCGATTGGGCGTCATACTACCACGTCGATGGCGACGACGCGGCGACGCGGCGTTGGCGTCGTCGCTTGCGTGCTCTGGATCTACCCGGTTATGCGTTCGACAAGACGCGGCACTGGATGGAATCCAATGTTCCCTCAGGATCCTTGGCGGCGACGGAGATCCATCCCCTGTTGGGTGGCCGGATCGATGCCGCCATGGAAGACACGTTGTTCGAATCCCGTGTGTCGGCGTCGCGTCCCGGCTACCTTGCCGAACACGAAGTCCTGGGCGGCGCGACGATGCCGGCCGCCGGGATGATCGAAATCGGTTTGGCCGCCGCGCGTTGGTTGCTGAAAACCGAAAACCCGCGGATCGAATCTTTCGTCATCGGTCAGCCGATGTCGTTGGACGCCAAGCGACCGCGTCGTTTGCAAACACGCGTATCGCCGTTTCGCGAGGGCCGAGCGACTTGGCAGCTTTTCGGCCGCGACGCGACCGACGAATCCGCCTCGTGGACCCGGCACGCTCGTGGAGTCATCGTCGAAACCGGATCAGCCCGGCGATCCGACGGCCACGACGTCTCCTGCCGAGACCGAATCGCAGAAACGCTGGCCGATGTCGTTCGGTTTCTTGATCGCGATTCGTTCTACGACGTCATGGCCGGTCGTCAGTTGAACTACGGCGATCGGTTCCGGGTCCTCGCGGACGTTCATCGTGGGCGACGAAGCGCGGTGGCCGAGGTGTGGCTCGACCCGTCGATCGTGACGGCTGGTGGGTATCTGTTGCACCCGGCATTGCTGGACGGGGCGATGCAGCTGACCGCCGCACTGACTCCGCTGCAACCCGACGGTTCGGACAGCCCCGCGACCTACATGCCCGTCGGCGTCGGTTCGCTGCAGATCGTCGACCGGCCCGGTGCGGCGGCACCGCTGGCCGGTCGGGTCAAGCGGATGTTGGCCGTGCGAACTTGGCCGTCCGATGAAGACCTTTCGGCGGACGAAGAATTGATTCGGGGGGACGTCACGTTGCTCGACGACGACGACCAACCACTGGTCCACCTGAACGATGTCCAGATACGCCGCGTCGCCGACTCAGGCGGCCAAGACGTCGATGCGATGCCTTTGAAGCGGTACCAGGTCGATTGGAAACCCGTCGAAATTCCCGGCGACGCGTCTGTTCCCGAGACGGTCGACGGACGAAAAGATTCGCGGCAATGGTTATTGATCCATGACGACCGCGACGGTGCCGAGTCCTTCGTGCGGCAGTTCTTGCGCGAGTCCGATGTCGAAAGGGTGACGATCGACGATTTTCTCGGTGACGCGGGACTGTCGGGTGAACCATCAGGGCGTTCCTCGGTGATCTACTTGGCCTCGCCGCGGGTCGACGATGACGATCAGGATGAGCCGAGCTTGGCGTCACGAACGACGGCCGCGACCGGGACGTGGTTGCAGACGCTGCAACGATTGGTTCGTCGGGATCAGGCGGGAGGGGACGTCTGGCTGATCACCCGTGATGCGATTTCGATCGACACCAAAGACCGAACCGATTCTTGTCGTCTCGATCCGACGGCTGCCGCCTTGTGGGGCATGGGACGCGTCGCCCAGAACGAACATCCCGAACTCGGTCTGCGTCTGCTGGACCTCGGCGGTGATGACGACGGCGTTGACCGAACCGGTGTGCTGGATCGAATGATCGCAAGCGGTGAAAACCAAATCGCGATTCGCGGCGGGGACGCGTTGACGTCACGATTGGCGGTCGACGAAGGAGCCGGCGAACCCGACGACCAAGGTCGAATCATCTTGCCGCGGGATCGAATGTTTCAAGTCCGCCTGGGCGGAAGCCATCGCATCGACGACTTGCGGGCCGTGTCGCATCGTTTGCCGCCCCCGTCGGGTGAAGAAGTCAGCATCCGTGTGGCCGCCGCGGGCGTCAACTTTAGCGACGTCTTGAAAGCGATGGGCCTTTATCCGGGCATCACCGACAGCGTCGTTCCGTTGGGCATCGAGTGCGCCGGCGTCGTCACCGCGGTCGGGGACAAGGTTCGCGACTTTGCGGCGGGCGATCGTGTGTTCGGCGTCGTGCCGTACGGCTTCGCCAGCCAAGTCAATACACCGGAGTACGCGATCGCGAGCTTGCCGGATTCGATTTCGTGGGAGGAAGCGGCGACGATACCGATCACGTTTCTGACGGCACATCACGCGCTGCGTCGACTGGCGGATTTGCAACCCGGTGAGAACGTGTTGATCCACGCCGGAGCCGGCGGCGTCGGCTTGGCCGCCATTCAAATCGCTCAGTCCGTCGGCGCGGAAGTTTTCGCCACGGCGGGCAGCGACGCCAAACGAGATTTTTTGCGACAACTGGGCGTCCGTCACGTCTACAACAGTCGCACGTTAGAATTCGCCGATCAGATTCCGATCGACTTGCGTGCCGATCATGGCACCGACGCGCGACTCGACGTCGTGTTGAATTCCTTGCCGGGCGAGGCCATCGATCGAAGCTTGGAATTGCTCGGCCCGTACGGCCGTTTCTTGGAAATCGGCAAGACGGAGATCTATCAGAACCGGGCGATCGGTCTGAGTCCTTTTCGTGACAATTTGTCCTATCACGCGATCGATTTGGATCGGGTGTTGCGGCAACGTCCGGGCGTCGTCCGTCAATTGTTCCGGGAACTTTTGGGTCACCTCGAAGCGGGCGATTATCGCCCGCTTCCGTCGACCAATTTTGACGTGCGAGACTTGTCCGAGGCGTTTCGCTACATGGCGGCGCGGCGGAACATCGGTAAAGTCGTGATCCGCATCGCGGACGCCGCCGCGACCGTCGGGCACCCGACCGACGAAGCGGACCGACGCGACCGGGGCGGCGAACTTTGTTTGATCACCGGTGGCACCGGTGCGATCGGACTTCGCTTGGCCGAGCATCTGATCGACCGTGGCCGACACGACATCGCTTTGCTTTCGCGGAGCGGGCCCGGCGATGAAGCCGCTGGGCGGATCGCGGCGATGCGTGAGAAGGGCGGACGCATCACCGTCGTGCGGGGCGATCTGTCCGACGGTGAATCGCTAGGACAGGCACTCCGCCGATTGGATCGTCCCGTTTGCCAGATCATGCACGCCGCCGGCGCGCTCGACGATAACGTGTTGTTCGACATGACCCGGGCACAACTGGAGAACGTTTTGGCGGCAAAGGTCTCGGGCATCGCCCGGTTGGTCGACGCCGCCGGTCGCGACACGCTGCAAAGCGTGGTGCTGTTTTCGTCGATCGCGTCGTTATTGGGTTCGCCGGGACAAGGCAACTACGCCGCGGCCAACGCGTTTTTGGATGCGTACGCCGGTCGACTTCGCGAACAAGGGATCAAGGCGGTGTCGGTGAATTGGGGACCGTGGGCCGAGGGAGGCATGGCGACCGATACGGACCGGGCCGCCAACTTGGCGATGCGGGGCTTGGGGTTGATCGAGCCCGACGACGCCTTGCAGATCTTGGACGAACAGCTTCGCCGATCCGCCGACACGATCGTGATGCGAGCGGACTGGTCGAAAATGGCCGGCGGGCGGACCGCGGATCAATTGCCCAGCCTGCTGCGTGACTTGGCGCAGACGGACGCCGGTGCGGATGGTCCGTCGGACCACCCGCTGCGCCGCGAGGTCGAAAACCTGGATGCGAAGCCGCGAGAAGATCGTTTGTTGGCGGACTTCAGCAGCCAGCTCGCCAAGATCATGGGCTTGGACGTCGATCAACTGGACGTCGGCGAATCGTTGGCCGCTTTGGGCCTGGACTCGTTGATGGCGATCGAGCTGAAGAACAACATCGAGAAACGCCTGAACGTCGTGCTGCCGATGGCCCGGTTCATGGAAGGTCCCAGTTTGAAACAGCTGGCCGCTCAAGTCGGAGAAATGATCTCGAGCGATCAGGCCGTCACGATGATCGAAACCGAATCGGGACAGCCGGCTTCGGCGGACGACACGACGGGGACGATCGAACACCCGTTGTCCGAGGGCCAGAAATCGCTCTGGTATCTGTATCAACTCGCACCCGAAAGTGCGGCGTACAACATCGCCGACGCGGTGCGTGTGCACGGAGAACTGGATCGCGACGCGGTTCAAATCGCGGTCGACCGAATCGTGTCTCGCCACGAGTCTTTTCGGACGACGTTTCCGGTCGACCAGGGACGGCCGATCGCCCGCGTCGATCGTGACGCCACGACGAGCATCCGTTGGATCGACGCGGCCGGCTGGGATCAGACGAAGATTTCGGATCGCGTTCGCGGTTTGGTTCACGCGCCGTTTGATCTTGCCGCCGGTCCGCTGCTTCGGATCAGCGTGCTTTCGCTGGCCGACGATTCTCACGTTTTGGTCTTCGGCGTGCATCACATCGTCGCGGATTTCTGGTCCCTGGTCGCCGTGATGGCGGAGTTTCGTGATTTGTACGGAAGGCTGGTCGACGATCGTTCGGCGGATCTTCCGGCGGTGAAACACCAGTATCGTCATTTCGTCGATTTTCAACAGCGACTGCTGGATTCCGTGGAAGGAAAATCTCAGCGAGAATTCTGGACGGACACGTTGTCGGGCGAACTGCCGGTCTTGGACTTGCCCACCGATCGACCTCGCCCGGCGGTGCAGACCTTCAACGGCCGCTTGGCGTTCCGTCACTTGGATCGCGACGACAGTGATCGCGTCGCGGACTTTGCCAAACGACACGGGATGACCGTCAACGCGTTCTTGTTGGCGATGTATCAGTTGTTGTTGCATCGATGGAGCGGCCAAGATGACGTCTTGATCGGCTTGCCGACTAGCGGGCGGAGCCGAAGTGATCTGACCGACGTGGTCGGATACTTCGTCAATCCGGTCGTCGTTCGCAGCCGACTGAGCGACGATTCGCTGGACAGATTTTTGCGGACTTCGGCCAAAACGACCGTCGATGCGATGGCCAACCAAGATTATCCCTTGGCCCGCATCGTCGACCAGTTGGACGTGCCGCGTGATCCGAGTCGCGCGACTTTGTTTCAAGCGATGTTCGTGATGCAAAAATCACAAGCCATGCACGAAGAAGGGTTGACGGCGTTCCTGATGGGCCAGTCCGGTGCGAAGGTTCCCGTGACCGGTACGCTGACCTTCGAATCCATGGAACTGGAACACTACACCGCTCAGTTCGATCTCTCGCTAGCGGCTTCGGAAAACAGCGACGGGATCACATTGGGTTTGCAGTACAACTCCGACTTGTTCGACGCGTCGACGGCGGACGACTTGCTGGATCGCATGACCCGCATCATCGAAAGCGTGACGGCCGAATCGACGAGTGCCTCGGAATCGGACGGGGGGCCGTCGGCGGCAAGAATCAGTCACGTCCGGTGGCTGGCCGAGGATGAACAGGAGCGGCTGACCAACCAGTGGGCCTGCGGACCGGTCACGGCGTCGCCGCCGATGTTGGTCCACCACTCGTTCGAGCGGCAAGTCATTCGCACGCCCGACGCCCTGGCGGTCGTCGATGAATCCACACAGTGGACGTACCGGGAACTGAATCATCGGGCCAACGAGATTGCCCATGCTCTGATGGCGCAAGGGTTGCAACCCGGTCAACTGGTCGGCGTCTGTTTGCCGCGCGGTGCATCGTTGTTGGCGTGTTTGTTGGGCGTTTTGAAAGCCGGCGGCGCGTACGTGCCTTTGGATCCGAAGTATCCACAGGCTCGGCTGCAACAGATCGCGACGCAGACGAACCTGTTCACGACGTTGGATGCGGCGACGTGGGATTCGCTGCGAAAGACAAAGTCTCCTCGACGAGATGACCCACGCGTCGCCGTCGATTCGGATTCGCTTTGTTACGTGATCTTCACTTCGGGATCGACCGGACAGCCCAAGGGTGCCGGCGTCTATCATCGTGGGCTTGCCGGATTGGTGCGTTGGTACGTCGACGAGCTTTCTTTGGACGATTCCGATGCCGCTTTGGTGGTGACCAGCCACGGATTCGATTTGACTCAAAAGAACTTCTTCGCGCCCCTGGCTGTCGGCGGCAACGTCGTGATGTCGACACCGGACGTCTACGACCCGAAACGCATCGCCGACGAAGTCGAATCGCATCACGTGACCTTGATCAACGCGACGCCCAGCGTGGTCTATCCGTTGGATGAATTCGCCGACGACGGTTTGCAGCGATTGACTTCGCTGAAGTCGATCGTGCTGGGCGGCGAACCGATCGACCGATCGCGACTGACCGGCTTGGGTGCTCAAGCAACGATTTGGAACAGTTACGGCCCCACCGAATGCAGTGACGTGGTCGCGGCGCATCGCTTGACCGACGAAGACGGCAGCGTCGTTCCGTTGGGACGTCCGATCGACAACGTCAAACTGTACGTGTTGGATCAGGATCGACGTCCGGTGCCGGTTGGCGTCGCGGGCGAATTGTTCATCGGTGGTGACTGCGTCGGCGCCGGATACTTGAACGATGCCGCGATGACGAGGCGAAAGTTCGTTGCCGACCCCTTCCATGGTTCAAAGATGTACGCTTCGGGCGATTTGGCGCGTTGGCTTCCCGATGGCAAGTTGGAGTTCTTGGGCCGACGCGACGATCAGATCAAGATCCGCGGCCACCGTTTGGAGCTGGGCGAAATCGAAAGCGAACTCGTGCGACTGGAATCGATCGCGGAAAGCTGCGTCGTTCTGCGTCGTGACGATCGACACGAACGACTGATCGCTTACGCCGTGGCGGATACGGGGCCGACGCCCGATGCGGAAACCGTGTTGACCACGTTGCGATCACGGTTGCCGATCCATGCCGTTCCCGCCGCGATCGTTTTCTTGGACAAGCTGCCGCTGTCGCCGCACGGCAAAGTCGATCGACGTCGGTTGCCGTCGCCCGACGCCGATGCGTTCGGTGTTTCCCGATCGGCGCCGCCTCGGGGCGATTTGGAAAACCGCTTGGCCGCGATTTGGGCCGACGTGCTGAGGTGCGAAGTCGCTTCGATCGGCCGCGAAGACAACTTCTTCCTGTCCGGCGGTGACTCTTTGATGGCGATCCAACTCGTCAGCCGCTTGGCCGCCGCCGGTCACGTCGTCACGCCCGCGATGCTGTTGCAAGCACAGACCGTCGCGGAGCTTGCCACGCTGATCGAGCGTCAGCCGTTGTCGCCGCCGCCGGAACACTCCGGACATGTCCGCAGGACGACCGGACCGTTGACGCCGCTGCAACGAAGACTGATCGATCAAAACCTTGTCGACGTCCACCACCGCTTGTTGGGCGTGACCTTGTCGATCGATTCCGAGGTCGATTCCGAACGATTGCATCGCGTCGTCGATCGACTGACCCGCCGGCACCCGGCGATGCGAATGGGGATCGATCACTCGGGAGCCGCGTGGCGACAGACCGAAGTCCGCCTGAGCGATGACCTGCTTGTCGTTGACGACCTTCGCGTTCTGTCGGGCGATGACGCGGACGAGCACTACCAGGATCGACTGCGTCGGTCGGCCGAGTCGATCCGCATCGAACGGGGCGGTCCGATCCGCTTCGTCGCAGCGGCCATGCCTTCGGAACCCGCCGAGACATCGGAGTTCCGTTTGACGCTGCTGGGCCATTACCTGTTCATGGACCCGACGTCGATGCGGTTATTGATCGAACAGTTGTGGAACATGTATTCCAAAGACGAAGCATTGAATTCGAATGTCACGTTCCACGGGCCGGCGGACTACGCGACCGAACTTGCCGAAATGGCCGGTGCCGGCGTGTTCGATGATCAGTGCGACGATTGGCTGGCCGTGACGGCGGATTCGGCAGGCGATCGTGATCTTCGGGTCGATCGGATCGAGGGAAGCTCTTACGGCGAATCCGTTTCCACGTCGATCGAAGTGGACCTGGACGCCCTCGGCGGCACCGCATCGCCCGACGGACCTTGGCAACGGTTCGCACAAGTCGCCGCGGCACTCGCCGACGCTTGGCAATCGGTTAGCGGCGACCCGGTCTTGCCCGTGGACGTCGAGACGACCGGACGACTGTTGGATCGCCCGGCCGATGCGTCCTCGATCGTCGGACGTTTGGTCAGCATTTTTCCCGTTCACGTCGTTGCCGGGGCTTCCGTGGCGTCGCTTGCCGAAACCTTGACAGGTGTCCGCGACGACGGCGTCGCGCTGGCGTGGCTGCGGTCATCGGATCGGCCCGAGGTGCCCACGGCCATTCGTCAGATTCCCGATAGCCCGGTGCGGCTGAATTTTCTGGGACGGATGATGGATACGGATTTGCTGGGAAACCAAGTCATCGGGATCGATGATCGAAACTTGCAGCCGCTACTGACGGATCCGGCGAACCGTCGCTTGCACCCGATCGAGATCGACATTCAGGTCAGTGGGGATCGCATGCAACTTCGCTGGACGTACCCGGATCGTTCGGAGGATCGGCAGTTGGTCGAACACTGGATCCGGTCGGTCGCCCAACGCCTCCGCGCGGGGCAAGTTGCGATGCCGTGACGCGTCAGCGGTCTTGAATGTCGCTGCGCCGCACGCGCGTGGCGAGCGGTGATCCGAGGTGGACACTCACCGTGCGGCGGCGATAAAAAATCCGGCTCCGTCGCAGCCTACGCCGAGGCCGGTTCTTGCTGTTGATGCTTTTCCAGGAACTGTTTCGCGGGCATCGGGAACAACAACATCAGCAGCAAGTCGCGATGCGATTTCAACAGGCTTCCGTTTTCCGCGTAGACTTTGGCCAAGTCGATGTCGTCGACTAGGTCGGCCGGACGACCGGTGAACGGCTCTTTGCCACGCGAGACCAACTTGATGACCTCGGGGTCGGCCGGTCCGGGCAGTTTTCCGTAGCGTCCCATGATGACGTCGCGGAACGGTTCGCTGACGAAACCGTAGTGGCTGTTCTGCATCACGTTGAACGCGGCTTGCGACCCGACGATTTGGCTGGTCGGCGTGACCAAGGGAAGGTAACCGGCCGCGGCGCGGACCTTCGGGATCTCTTCTTGGACCTTGGGCATCAGGTCCAATTTGCCTTGCTCCTTCATCTGGTTGTAAAGGTTGCTGAGCATTCCGCCGGGGATCTGTGACTCCAATTGGCTCTTGTCGACCGTCGGGTAACCCTGCGGAACCATGATTTTTTCTTCGATCACGTCGCAGGCTTTGGTGCATTTGTCGTGATCTTTGCTTTGCAGCAGTTCGATAGTTTCGTCGATCGCGGCCTTCATCGCATCAGTGGGCTGATCCGGCCAAGGGTTGCCGAAGTGTTCGGGATCCTTGTCGACGTCTTTGAGTTCTTCGCGGATCTTTCGCAGACGTGAATCGATTTCCGCGGCATGTTGAAACGAGACGTTCAGTTCGACGCCCAACGCGTCGGCAAAGAAGCGGATCAGTTCGGTCGGCGGTTGACTGGTCGCGCCCGCCATCGGCCCGTAAGCGGTGTCGATGTTGTCGACGCCCGTCATCATCGCGACGACGTAGCTGGCGATCGCCAGGCCGTTGGTGTCGTGACTGTGAAGCGAGATCTCGACTCCGGGACAGGCCTGTTGGACCGCCTCGATCAACGTCCAGGCGTCGGCAGGGTGCAAAAGTCCCGCCATGTCCTTGATGGCGACCGAATCCGCACCCGCGTCCAAGCAACGCAAGGCGAAATTCACGAAGTGATCGTTGTCATGAACCGGACTGGTCGTATAACTCATCGCCGCTTCGGCGTGGCCGTTGAAGGTCTTCGTCGCCATGATCGCGGTGATCAAATTACGGTGATCATTGAGCGCGTCGAAAATCCGCACGCGGTCGTTCCCGGTCCGGCAAGCCTCTTTCATGAACTCGTAAACGACGTTGTCCGGGTACGGGTTGTAGCCGAACAAGTTTTGCCCTCGACACAAAGATCGGATCTGGATGTGGCGACCCGACGCGTCGCAGGTCTCACGGAATTTCTCCAAGCGATCGAAGGGATTGTCGCCGGTGAAACGCAAGCACGCGTCCAGCGTCGCTCCGCCCCACAGCTCCAGTATGTCGTAGCCCGAATCGACCAGCAGCGGCAGCACACGCATGCATTGCTCGGTGCTCATCCGCGTCGCGAGCAGCGATTGGTGGCCGTCACGCAGCGAGGTGTCGATCAGATTGACGTGAGCGGACATCGTGAAGGTTCCTCGGTTTCCGTTTTAGGATTCATGGTGCAGTCCACCGTCATTAGGGTACCGAGAAGCCTGGCATCTTGAAACCAAAGAACGCTTCGAAATGATGGGGCGGATGTGCGCACCCCACCGGCCGGCTTTTGCGGTTTTACTGCTCACAAGGAATGGCGGAATTCGTCAGGTGTGACGTAGTGTCGCGCTTCGGCGGTGCTGCCGTCGGCCTGCCAAGCCGATGGGGGCCTGCCAAGCCGATGCGGACACGAGCGGCTCGTTCGTACCGGTGAAGGATCACGCTTGAGGGCACACGACGACTTTCATCTGTTCCGGGTCACCGTCGTACAGTCGCGCGAACCATTCGGGGCCGTCGGACAACGAAATTTTCTGGGTGATCAGCGGTTGGACATTGATGATGCCGCGAGCCATCAGGTCGATGCACTGGGGGTATTCGCCGTTACAACCGCAGGTTCCGTGCAAAGAGATTTCGCGGGTGACGACCGACTGCAGCGGCAGCTCGACGGTCGGTGCCAGGTTGCCGACCAAGGTCACGTTGCCGCCTTTGCGGACCGCTTCGATCGCCATTTGCACCGTCGGCGTCGCACCGACGACCTCCAAAGCGATGTCGGCACCACGACCGGCGGTCATGTCGCGGATCGCCGCGACCGCGTCGGTGGACTTGCTGTTGACGACATCGGTCGCGCCGAGTTGCCGCGCGACGTCCAGGCGTCGGTCGTTGATGTCCACGGCGATGACGCGGGACGCGCCGGCGGCTTTGACGGCTTGGATCGTCAGCAGGCCGATCATGCCGGCACCGACGACGACCGCGGTGTCACCGAGCGTGACCGGCGTGACGTTGGCCGCGTGGACGGCGACCGAGACGGCTTCGACCAGCGCGGCTTGTTCGAAAGGCAATTCGTCGGGCAGGCGGTACACGATTCGTCGCGGCACGCTGATGCGTTCGGCAAAGGCACCGTGACGCCGATAGTCGCCGCAGGAAACGCCCAAGACCATGCGGTTGTCGCACAAGTTTTGTTTGCCGGCGCGACAGAAATCGCACTCGCCGCACGAAACCATCGAGTCGAACGTGACCCGGGTTCCGTCGGGCAAGTCGGTGACTCGATCGCCCGTGGCCACGACGATGCCGGCGGCTTCGTGTCCCATCACCAAGGGCGGGATCCGCCGACCGCTGCTGCCGTCATAACCGTGAATGTCGCTGCCGCAGATGCCGCAGGCTTCGACGCGAACCAGCACGTCGTCGGGGCCGACCGGCGGTTCGTCGACGTCGGTGACTTCTAAGTTCTTGTATTCGGTCAGCAGCAGAGCTTTCATCGTTCGGGCCAAGGCAGAGGGAGGAAGACACGGGCGGGTCGGGAACGCCCCCAATCGTAACGGTCCGGCGTTTCGTTTCGTAGCCTAGGCCGTCGGGACGGTCGCCGGTCCGACGCCGGTCAGGGCCACCGGGGATCGCGTTTTTCCAGAAAGGCGTCGATGCCCTCGCCGGCCGCTTCGGTGCTGCAAGCGGTGGCGCTATCGGCCGAGGCGGCGGCGATCTGGCTGAGCAGGTCCTCGCCAACGGTTTCGTTTAAGATCCGTTTGGTCGCCTGAATCGACTGACGCGAACCGACGCTACAGCGGGCCGCCCAATTCGTGGCGGCGACCCAGATCTGATCCGAGCTGACGCTGTCGGCGACCAATCCGTGATGCAAGGCTTGGTCGCAAGTCATCGCTTCGCCGGTCAGCGTCCAGCGGGCCGCCAACGATCCGCCCGCGCGAAACGCCAGCAGGGCCGTGGTGATGCCGCCGACCAATCCGCGATGCGGCGCCGCGGCGGTGAACGTGGCCCGGGGTGTGGCGACGATCAAGTCGGCGGATAAAGCCAGCGCCAGACCGGCCCCGATCGCCGCGCCGTCGACCGCCGCGATGATCGGCTTGGGAAACCTTAAAATCTGTTCGACGGTTTCGGCCCACTGTCGCCAGTACTGATGACACTGGGCCATCGAATCCGTGTCGTCCAGCTTTCCGATCTCTTGCAAGGTCTTGATGTCGATCCCGCTGCAAAAGCTCTCGCCGGCACCCGTCAACACGACCGCCCGCACTCGCTTTTCTTGATGCACGTCGGAGAAGGCGAGTTGCAAATCGGACAGCAAGCCGGGGCTGAGCGAGTTGTGGACGGCGGGACGATCCAGCAGAAGCGTCGCGACTTCTCCGTGAACTTTGACTTCGACGTGTTGCACGGAAAAGCTCTTCTCATGCGCGGCAGCAGACAAACAAAGGGGACAACGTCGGCGTCCCGTCGGATCAGCTTATCAGTTTACTGGGACATCCGTTTACTGGGACCTCAACGCCCGCATCAGTTGGTCACTCGGGCGGTCGAACGTCATCACCTGGGCTTGGCTCTGCGGCCGGCCACGATCGCGGATGATCACGATGACTTCTTTGTCCGCGGCGGAGGAATCGTTCGCGCTCAGGCCGTTCGCGCTCAGGCCGTTCGCGTTCGGGCCGCCCGACGCCGGTGCGAGTTCGATCGCCGAGGGCTGCATCAAGTCGTCGGACATCCCTCCGCGTCCCGGATCGTTCGAGGCGAAGCGTGGCGGCGGAGGTTCGGCGGCGGCCGAAGGCTCGGCGAGATGGGACATCTTGATCCGCTCCAATTGCCAGTGGATCGACCCGGGTCCGGTGTAGATGCCGACGTCCCCTTTGTAGTCGGCACAATTGCAAACGCCGATCAGTCGGCCGGATTGATCGAACAAACCGCCGCCGCTGCGGCCGTCGATCGGCGCGCCGTCGATCTCGATGTTCGACATGCCGAGTTGTTGGTTGTATTTGTCGACGCCCGTGATGCGGGTGTCACGCCTGGACGGATCGTCGCCGCGGTCGCAACCGAAGCTGAACGCGGCTTGGCCGGTCTTGACGGTCTCCCCCAAAGAAATCACTCGCACCGGAGTGACCGGGATGCCGGGCCGGATGGCGACGACGGCGATG
>CAYVRC010000020.1:0-48500 GCA_964453205.1 uncultured Pirellulaceae bacterium
TGGCGACGTGGACCACATAGAAACGGTCCGTCCCGATGACGGTCTTGACCTTCTGCCGAACGTCTTCGCTCGGGGCGACGAACGAAGCGATGCAGATCAACCCGGCGTCGTTGATCGCGCCGGCCAAATGCGCGCTGCGACGCAGGTTCTCGCTGCGATCGTCCGCCGTGAAGCCGAGATCGAGACTCAAGCCACGACGCACTTGTTCGCCATCGATCAGGGCGACACCGCGCCCCGCGTCGAACAGCTTTCGTTCGACGGCTTGCGCGATCGCGGTCTTTCCGCTGCCGGTCAAGCCGGTCAGCAATACGGTCACCGGTTTCTGACCGAAACGGGCTTGACGCTCGTCAGGGGAAACGACGGAGACTTCGTTGCCCACACCGCCGGATTCGACTTCGTCTTCCCATACGCTGCGATAATCACCGGCGGAATCACGATCCAAGATCATCCCGGCCGCCACCGTCGCGTTGCTCAAACGATCGATGATGATGAATGCGCCGGTCCCGCGGTTGCGGGCGTACGCGTCGTAATGCACCGGAGCATTGAGGGACACGGCAACGCGACCGATCTCATTCAGATTCAACGTCGGGGCCGGGTTGCGATGCAAGGTGTTGACGTCGACTTGATACTTGAGGGAGTCGATCGTGCCGGGAATCGTTTGGGTGGTCTGTTTGAACAGATAAGTTTGTCCGGGTTTCATGGCGTCTTCGTTCATCCAAACCAACATGGCTTCGAAACGGTCACGCGTTTTGGGAAGGTTACCCGCCCGGACAATCATGTCGCCACGGCTGGCATCGATCTCGTCTTCTAGGGTCAGCGTGATCGACAATGGAGCGAAGGCCTCGTCCATATCGCCGTCATAGGTGACGATTTTTTTGATCTTCGATTTCTGCTTGCTCGGCAACACCATGACTTCTTCGCCCGCCCGAATCGTGCCCGACGCGATGGTGCCGCAGAAGCCGCGGAAATTCAAATCCGGCCGGTTGACGTACTGCACCGGCATCCGAAAGTCCTGCAAGTTCCGATCGCTGCCGATGTAAACCGTTTCCAAGAAATTCATCAGCGTGCTGCCGCGGTACCACGGCATGTTCTCACTCGGATCGACCAGGTTGTCGCCGTTGAGCGCGCTGATCGGAATGAAGTGCAGGTCGGGCAGGTCCAGTTTGGTCGCGAAGCCGCGGTAGTCGTCGCATATTCGATTGAACTCGTCTTCGTCGAAATCGACCAAGTCCATCTTGTTGACGGTGATCACGACGTGACGAATTCCCAGCAGCGAGACGATGAAACTGTGTCGTTTGGTTTGCGTGAGCACGCCGTGACGAGCGTCGATCAAGATGACGGCCAGGTCCGCGGTACTGCCGCCGGTCGCCATGTTTCGCGTGTATTGTTCGTGACCGGGCGTGTCGGCGATGATGAATTTCCGCTTCGCCGTGCTGAAGTAGCGATAGGCGACGTCGATCGTGATGCCTTGTTCACGTTCGGCTTTCAGGCCGTCGGTCAACAACGCCGGATCGAACCGGCCCCCCGTGGTGCCGACGATCTTGCTGTCCGCTTCGATTTGAGCCAATTGATCTTCGTAGATCATCTTGCTGTCGTACAGCAAACGCCCGATCAGGGTGCTTTTTCCGTCGTCGACGCTACCGCATGTGATGAAACGAAGCAGTTGTTTCTGCTCGTGCTGTTTCAGGTAAGCGTCAATGTCCGACGCGATCAGATCAGATTTATGAGACATGAGAAGTTTTGGGTGACGGGGATCAGGCGGCGGGCGGCAGGCAGCAGGAGTCGGGGGAGGCGGGGTGGCCGAGGGGCCTCAAAAGTATCCGCGACGTTTCTTTTCTTCCATTCCCGCGCCGCCTTCGTCTTGGTCGATGATGCGGCCCTGGCGTTCGCTGGTCGTCGCCAGCAGCATTTCTTGGATGACTTGAGGCAAGGTCGTCGCTTCGCTTTCGACGGCACCCGAGAGCGGATAACAACCCAGCGTGCGGAACCGGACCATGCGGGTTTCTTCTTTTTCGCCCGGCAACAGGGGCATCCGATCGTCGTCACGCATCAACAACAATCCGTTGCGGTTGACGACCGGTCGCGGTGCCGACAAGTACAACGGGACGATCGGGATGTTTTCCAAATGGATGTACTGCCAGACGTCCAATTCCGTCCAATTGCTCATCGGAAAGACCCGAATCGATTCACCCTTGTTGACCCGACCGTTGTAAAGATTCCACAGTTCGGGACGCTGTCTTTTGGGGTCCCATCGGTGGCTCCTGTCGCGAAAACTGAAGACGCGTTCCTTTGCACGGCTTTTTTCCTCGTCACGCCGGGCGCCCCCGAACGCCGCATCGAATTGATATTTGTCTAGAGCCGCCTTGAGCGCGTCGGTCTTCATGATCTCCGTGTGTTTCTCGCTGTCTTCCCAAGGCCAAATGTTCAGCTTGAGCCCTTCATGATTCGTGTGAACCAGAACCTCCAAACCGAGTTCCCCGCGGACGTATTCCTCGCGGAACTTGATCATGTCCTTGAACTTGTACGTCGTGTCGACGTGCAGCAGAGGGAACGGCAATTTGCCGGGATGGAAAGCTTTGAGCGCCAAGTGCAGCAAGACGGCGCTGTCTTTGCCGATCGAATACAGCATCACGGGTTTCTTGAATTCCGTGACCACCTCGCGAAAGATGTGGATGCTCTCGGCTTCCAACTGTTTCAAGTGAGTCAGTCGATAGTCGGTCATTTACCGTGTTTGGGCAAAAAGGGGGCAATGGGAAGCTTTGTCGCGTCGAAGCAGCGACTCGATCGGGCAATTTCGTCACCGCATCGGCCGGACATGACGGTCGCCCAGGGAAGTATAAACAGAAAGATTCAATTAAATAGGTCAGCCGAATCGGCCCTTTCGGTTGATCTGCAAAATCGCCCCTTCGGTCTGCAGGTCGTCGGACAGCGGATAAGTGGCGACGCGGCGGAGCTCCAGATCGGCCATCAAGCCTTGATGTCGCGCTTCGCCCCTTTCTTCTACCCATTTGGGGCCTTTGATTAACAGCAGTCGGTCAACGTTGGTCCAATGGGGTTCCACCCAGCGACAAAACTTGCTCAGACTTCCGACGGCTCGGGCGATGATCGTGGTGAACCGAAAATCTTCCAACAGATGTTCACCTCGGGCTTCGTAAACCGCGACGGGAAGCCCCAAGTCGGCGACGATCGAACCGAGAACTTTGGCCCGCTTGCCGACCGATTCGGCTAAGGAAATCTGCAAGTCGCCGCGGAGGATCGCGATCGGGATGCCGGGGACCCCGTTGCCGCTGCCCATGTCCAAGACCTCTTCGTCGGCTTCCAAAAGCGGCGCCAGATTGACGCAGTCGCGCAAGTCACGTCCGACGAAAAGGTCCCACGTCGTGTGCCGCGTCAGATTCAAACTTTCGTTCCAAGTCCACATCAAACGTGCGTATTGCTCCAGCTTTTCGGCCGCAGACGTTTCCAATTCGATTTCGTGTTTTTGGAGTGCGGCGACGAAGTCGGGATCAAGGGGCATGCGGTCGGGCTGGATTGGATGCGGCGGGTGGATGAAGTGTGACGTGAAGTTGTTATGATGACGGCCGATCCGTTGTTTGCCCACCTGCCCTGTCCTTCAATCATGACCAATCAACCTTCTGCCGTTTTCGCCTACGGTACGCTTAAAAAAGGCCAGTGTCGCGAAACCTGCTGGCCCTTGGATCCGCAATCGATCCGGCCGGGTTGGGTCCACGCGGACTTGTTCGATCGCGAAGATTATCCGGCGCTCAAACGTGGCGAGAGTCGCGTGGCCGGCCAGATCTGGGCGTTCATGCCCGATGACATGGAAAAAGTGCTGGAGTCGCTGGACAAGGTGGAAGGGCTGTCCGATGGAGGATCGCCCGGGTTGTACGAACGCGACGTCGTCGAAGTCTTCGGTGACGACGGCTCTGTCATCGGTCACGCCTTCGTCTACTTCTACGCTTCGGACCCCAACGAAGACGGTTTCGAACCGATGGAACCGGGAGACGACGGATTCATCCACTGGCGCGAGTGAGGCGAACTGCGTCACTCCGGACTGAGATCCTGGTCCCGGCTCCGACCTTCGGGCGGGGGCCCTTCACCAATACCGCCGGTTCATCGCCGCCACGGCCTCGCTGACGGCCTGGCGGTATTCCGGCGGGCCGATCACTTCGGCATCCATCCCCAACGCCAAGACCTTCGGAAGGACCTCGCGGGGATGCGATGCGGGGACCGTCAACATCGCTTCTTCGTCGTCCAGCGGTTCCATGGTCTGGTCGGGGTGCCAAGGGTCTTCGCGGACCCACGATGCGGCGCGTTTGCCCAAGCGAATCTTCACCGGCGTCGGATTCTGGCCGGAAAAGATTCCGATACTCTTTCCCAAGTGAATCGAGATGTCGACGCGTTCATCCGGCGTGAAGTACTCGTTGAGTGCGACCGCGGAGTGGAACCGATCGAGTTTCCAATTCCGCAGTCTTTCCGGCGTCGTTTGGTCGGGATCGGCCGGTACGCCCGACTCGACGGCGGCGACGTAGATGCTGCCCTGATAGACGGCCAGGCCGTAAGGTTCCAAGCGACGTTGGCGGACGGGCTTTCCGACGCTCGCGTACTCGATCTCCACGATGCGGTGTTCGACGATCGCGCGGTTGATCGTTTTCAGCGTGCCCTCGTGCCGTTCGTAAGTCTTGGCCGGGGAACCGAAGACGTGCAGCGTTTTGCGGTACCGTTGGTAGTGGTCGTAAACGCCGTCGGGCACGGTTTCTTGCAATTTGTTCCAGAACGTTTCGATGCCTCGCCAGTACTGGGTGCCGATCAACGGATGCAACAACTCGCGTCCGATCGATAAGGCGATCATTTCGGTGGCGGACATGCCGACTTCGTGCACGGCGGCCTGATTCAGCTGGCCGATTTTGTAGACCCGGCCTCGCTCGACCATTTCGTTTTGAATCGAAAAGCCGGCCGACTGCAACGCTTCCAAATCTCGCCTGACCGTTCGCGTGGAGAGTTCGGTCAGGCCCAGATCCGCGACCAACTCGTCTCTCAACTCTTCCAGCGTGCGACCGAATCGCGAGATTTCCATCAATTGCAGCAGCTTGTGCTGGCGAATCAGTTGCTCGTTGCGGGCCATCCCTACTCCGTTTTGAATCTGGAAAACAGGGCCGAACCTGCCGCCCGACCGACCGGGATCCTGGACCCGCCGAGATCGACCGGTCAAGCTCGATCGGCCCGCTGCGGGGGCCTTGCCCTCCTGCGACTCTCGTCCTCTCGCTACTCATCGCCGAGGCGAAAGCGAGGAAACAAGCCCAAGGTTTTCCGATCGATCGACCCAAGCCGATCGATCAACCCACGTTCCATTTTTGTTCGAACCACTCCTTGCGGTTCGCGCGAGTCGGGCTGTAGTTGGCGTCGGGCTTGTAGCGTCGATTCGCCAGGAACATCTTCATCGCTTCGAAGTGGACTTCGGCGTGCTGGGCCAGAATGTCGACCATTTCGCTGTCTTTTTTCCAGTCGTGGAGCAGCTTCTTTTCCTGTTCGAATTTCTGGTCCAAGTATTCCGCGTTGGCGGAACTGGTGACGACGAAGTCACAGTCGTGCTTGCACAAGAATCCCATCAGGCGTCCGGCGACGTCACGGGTGTTTTCCAAGTCCTTGCCGACGGTCTCGGAAACGATGTTCCAAATGCTGGCAAAGCCGTGCTCGTCCAAACTCGAAGGATCGACTTTGAAATCGTCGGCCGCCGGCGGTTTGAAATCGTTTTCGGTATCGGCCTTGGCTTCGTCTGTCATGTTTCCAGCGGGGCAGGGGGTTAAGCGAAAGTGGTCGTCAGGGTCAAACCCCGGCCAGGAGCGACGCCGGGCCGGGTGCCCCGTGTCATTGAGTTCTATTAGAATGGAAATTTCAGGAACCAGCTAGGCCGTCTACCGCTCGCCAAACGCCTCGAACATGCTCGTCAAACTAACGCCGGTGCTTTCCATCCTTGTCGCCGTGATCGTGACGGTTTTGACAGTCACCGCGTTGCCGGCGGTGGCCGCCGGTCCCTTGGATGGCACGATGTTGATGGCCCACATGGCCGCCAGCGGCGCGTTGGTGTTCGCCCTGCCCGTGTTGGGCTTGGCGGGGCTGGGCGTGATGATTCGACCGGGAAAAAGCGTGCCGAGCGAACGAGTCGGGTTTTGGGCGGTGCTGTTGACCGGTTGGCTGAGCATCGCGACGGTCTTTCTTTGCATGTTACCGATCGTCGGTACCGAGGCGATGCACGGCTTGATCGAGCTTCACCGATACGCCGGGTTCGCGATGGTTCCGGCCACGCTGCTGTTGCTGGGCGGGCTGGTTCTGTTCCGCAAGAGTTCCAAGCGGGTCTCCAGCCCCGGGTGAAGCCAGGTGGGCTTGCGGCCGGCGGGATGATCCATCGTGACTCGGCGGAGCGCCCTGCCCAACGACACGGCGGCTGCCGATTCGCTCGGCGGCACTTGTGCGATTCGCCCGGCCAGCGACGCGGCCATGCGGCACGCCTGCAGGTCGGCGTCGAATTCGGTCCGATACGAGACGATTCGCAAGATCAAGATCGTCAACAGGATTCCCGCGACGGTCCCCATCGCCATGGCGTAATCCGACTGTCCGGCGAGTCGCGTCACCAAGACGCCGGACGCCCAAGCGGGCAAGATCGACAACATCCGCAGCGGCACGTGGCGTCGTCGTGTGTGGGCGGCTTCGTGTAAGACCACCATCGCGATTTGGTCCTCGGGAAGCTCGTCCAACAGCCGATCCGAGATCAGCAGCGTTCGCATCGGCGCGACGAAGCCCGCCACCATCGCATTGAAAGTGGTGCCGCCGGTGTTCCAACGCACGACGGTCGTCCGTCCGACCCCGACGGCTCGCAGCAATCCGTCGATCCAATCGGCTTGCCGCCCGGAAACCGGCTCGGTTTTCAGCAAGAACCGGATCAGCCGAGGCAGGCCGAGCGGCACGGCCACCAGGATCACGACGGGCAACAGCCACCCGGCCACGTCTTCGTCGACCGCGAAATACGTGACCAAGTCCGATACCAGCATCAGCATCACCACGGGCAGGATCAGCCATGCGATGCCGGCGCGAACGACTTGCCCGGTGCTGCGCAAGTGCGAACGCCATCCGGGCGTCGTGTAGCCGACCAAAATGCCGTAATAGTTCTCCGCCGACCAAGTTGCCGCGGTCAGCAACAAACCGGGCAGCAACAACAACACCGAACGCACGGCCATCGAGTCCGCGACGACGGGAATCTGATCCATGACGCGACCCATCCCGAATCCGCCCAGGCACAGCACGATCACGGGCAACCCCAGCCAACGGAACATCGACAACTGTTTCTCCATCCAGTCCACCGCTTGCATCGGATCCAACTCTCCGGCAACGGCTTGCTTGGCGATCAGGCGAACGCCGATGTGGCAAAGCAGCGACCAAGACGTGACCAACATCGCGCTGGCCAGAATCGGCCGCATCGGCGCGACGTCCAGCGGCGGCAACGTGCCGCACGCCAGCGAAACGATCACGACAAGGAAAAGGTGGAGCGACAAGGGACGAGCGGGGAAGCGGGGAGTCCAGGAGCGTGAAAGATGACTCGACTGTAGTCATATCCAGGGCCGTGCCTAGCGTGGAACGGCTAGGCGGGAGCCTTGACAAGCGAACGCGGCGGACCGCGTTCGGGCTGTAACGGTTTTTAGCCCGGCGCGGGACCGAGGATACCGCCGGACGGGCGATCAAGGCCGCCTGTGCGAGTAGGCAACTTCGTCGCGTCCTGCGGGGGCAACTCGAGGTTTCGACCTCACGACGTCCCGACGTTTGGGAACGCGACGTGATCGTCGGTGATCACTTTCGAATCACGAGGTCGTCGAATTCGTTCAAATCGTCGAACGATCCGATGCCGATGCGACCTTTGCCGAAGGTTTTGTCGTTGACGCTCAAGTGCGGCTTTTCCATGTCGTCGAAGAAGACATCGATTCGGCCGCTTCCAAAATCCCGAACCACTCGCACGGTGTGCCACTGGTCGTCCCACGGCACCAATTTCTCGTTCTCGGTCATCGCCAGCCGCGGCGCGTCCTTGACGATCATGATTTGACCGCTGTGCGGATCCGGCTTGGCCCCCAAGTGAACGTAATAGAAATGCGCGTTGTCTTGGTAGTTGAAGAACACGCAACAGTCGCGGTGATTGCCGGTGTCCAGCGTGCTGCGGACTTTGAAGGTGATTTCGAAGCTTGCCAGTTCCAAATCCTTGACCAACGCGACGTGAAAAGGACTGCGGTGCGGCGGCTTGTAATCGCTTTGACGCTCGGTGATCTCCAGCGTCGTGTTGCCGTCCTGTTCGGCCAGTTTCCAAGTCGCCGGGTCCAGGATCTCCCAACGACCGTGGCCGTCTTCGAAATCTTCTTCGAACACGACTTGCGACGGCTCGAAGCCCGACGTCTCGCTCGGGCTTGTCACAAAGACCGCGGCGACGGCGGCGAACCAAGCAAACAAAGGCAGCTTAGAAATCATTGGCAGGGGGCTCATCAATCGAATCGGGGGAAAGGGTTTCGTCAGGGCGACCGACGTTTCGGTCACGTGAACGTTTCCGGTCAGGCGGGTGGCCGGTGTCGGCCGCGTGGTCGGGCAGTCATTCTAGCCGAACCGGTGCCGCGAATGATTGACAGGCACGGTACCGAGGATCGACAATAAAGGCTGTCGCCGGCGGGCCCGATCGTCGGCACCTGTTCGTCTGGCCGCTTTCGTCGGCTCGATCGGGCGATGATTCTTCGATTCGTACAACTTTCTCGGCGACTGATGATCCTTTCCAGCGAAGAAATCCTCCGGCGACAAGGCGACGAAATCCGAATCGAGCCCTTCGATCCCAAGCGACTGAATCCGAACAGCTACGACCTGTCGTTGCACAACGAGCTGCTGATTTACGAAGAAATCATACTCGATGCGGGGGCGCCGAACCGTTACCGCCGGATCGAGATTCCTCAAGACGGGCTGATTTTGCAGCCGAATTTTCTGTACCTCGGGCGAACCGTCGAATACACCGAGACGCACGACTTGGTGCCCATGGTCAAGGGCCGCAGCTCCCTGGGACGCTTGGGCATGTTCGTCAGTCCCGGCGGCAGCCTCGGGCATTGCGGTTATTGCGGCACCTGGACTCTGGAAATGCACTGCGTTCAGCCGGTCAAAATTTATCCGGGCATGCAGGTTTGTCAGATTTATTACAGCAAGCTGCTGGGCGAGTGCGACGACTACGACAGCGACAAGTATCAGAACAGTCGCGACATTCAGCCCAGTTACCTGTACCGCGAACTCGGATGCGACGACAGTGACGCCCAGATGGAACTGAACTTCGATTCCATCGTCGGCGAACGGTAACCTTCATGGCTTCAGTTTCCTCGGATTGGCTGTCGGGATTGGAGCTGCATCCGGTGACCCGGCAATCGCTGCGCGATTTTGATCGTCGGCGATGGTGGTTGTTGTTTTGCCGCGGCGGCTTGGTCGGCGGAGTCGTGTTGATTGCCGCCGCCTTGGTCGTGGCGTTGATCGACTATTTGTTTTTGGTCAGCGATCCGATCCGCTGGGCGCTGAGCTTGGTGGCCCATGCGGTCGCCTTGTTTTCGGCTTGGCGGTGCGGATGGAATGGCCTGCGGGACCGTCGCGTGGAGACGTTGGCGGAGCGATTGCAGTCGACTTCGCCGCGGCTGCGCGACGACGTGCTCGCGGCGGTTCAGTTGGGACAGGCCCGACATCGCAACGGCTCGGAAAGCTTTCGCGGCAGCCTGCAGCGACGCGTCGGCCAACGACTTTCCACGATGCCCCTGGCCGAATTGTTGCCCCTGTCGCTGTTGTCACGTTGGCTTTGGATCGCCGGTGTCGTGGCGACGTTGATGATCGGCTTGCTGCTGTTTCCTTCGATGCAGTTCGCCCGACGGATGGCGCGGGCCGGATTGCCGGGGCTGACGATCGAGCGCGCCAGCTTGACTCGCGTCCGGATCCAAGAACCGTCGCCGCCGACGCGTTTCGTCGCGGCGGGAAATTCGGTCGGCGTGCTCGCTGAACTTTCGGGACGATCTGCCGAGGAAGTCGCGTTGGAGTTCCGCGACGTTTTGCACGACTCGAGCGGCATCAAGTCGGCTTGGTTTCCCCCACGCGGATCGGTCAAGCGGACGACGATGGCGCAGCGAGGCGTGGCGACCGATGTTCGCCCGCTCCAGACGGCTTCGGCACCGGCGGCGTCTCCTGGACAAGGCACGTTCGCCGCCAACGTTTCGGTCGGATCGGTACCGGTCGAGTACCGGGTGCTGGCCGGCGACGCGATCACGTCCTGGCATCGGCTGACGCCTTTGCCGCGGCCTTCGATCTCGGGGTTCGAAAAACGCTACCGGTTCCCGGAATATTCGGGACTGCCGCCGAAAGTCGAAACGTCCGAGGATGGTGATCTCCGTGCCTGGGTCGACACCGTCGTCGCCCTGACCGCGACCTTTGATCAACCCGTCCGGCAAGTGACGCTGCGATACGCCGGCAATGCGACGGCCGACATGCGACCGGTCGACGAAACCGAACGCCGTTTCGTCGTGGACGTCCCGGTCAAAACACCGAGCACGTATCAGGTCACGGCGGTCAGCCTGCAATCGGGAATCAAAAACGAATTCAGTCGTCAACATTCGATCGTTCCGATTCCCGATCAGCCACCGGTCGCGGCTTGGTCGACAGAGATCCCCGAGGTCCAATTGGTGTCGCCCAAGGCCGTCCTGGGGTTCTCCGGAATCGTCGCGGACGACATGCCCGTCGATCAGGTTTTTCAAGAATTCCAAGTCAACGATGGGGGTTGGCAACGTCACGATGTCGACACGGGCGAGCCACGGACGAAAGCCTCCCTGGCCTGGGAATGGGATTTGGTACGCGCCGAAACCGGTCAGACCTATGACGCGGAATACCAGTCGGGCGACAGAATCTTGACGCGTCTGGTCGTCATCGATCGCAAAGGTCAGCGTGGCGAATCGGAAACGATTCAGTGTTTGGTGACCGAAACGGGATTGTCTCGCGACCGTCATCAACGTTTCACCCGGCAGGCCGAGTGGACTGAAAAGGCGTTGGTGTGGTTGCGGGAAGCCGATCAGATCCGCGAACGGCTCGTGCAAGCCTTGGATGCGGGAGACGACGCCGGACAGGACGATCTGCAAAGCGACTTGCAAATTTTTCTGGATGCCTCGAAGCCTTGGGCACAATCTTACGCCGATTTGCACGGTTCGTTGCGAGCCTTTGCCCGCGACGCGTCCGATGTTCCCGAATCCTCGCTGATCGAACGAACCGGTGTCGGCTTGATCAGCGTCGACGCGGTGCTGCACCGACGTCCTGCAAGATTGTCGGCCGAGCTGAATGACCTCGGCGCGTTACGGCCAGATGCACCGGAGGCGGCGGGGCCGACGAAGTTCGGGAAGCTCGAATCGCTGCGAAGCCAAGAGGAGTCGCTCGCCTCGGACTTGAAAAAGGCCGGACGCTCCCTGGAGGCGCTGGAGTCCCTGATCCGCCTGACGCTGGATCATCGACTCGCCGAGCATCGGTTGGATGACATGATCCGCTTGGCCGACAACCTCCAGCGACTTCGTGACGAACCCGGATTGTCCCAGTTGCGTTGGAAACGTTCGCTGATGATCTTGTCGGCTCAGCTGGCCGAATTGGATCGCCTGACCGACGACGCGGGTCTGTTTCTGCCGAAGGAGACTCGCGGTTGGAGGGATCAGCAGCAAGCTTTTGTCAATCATTGGCTGACGCGTTTCGACAAGGCGATGGAAAGCAACGACCTGCCCGCGAGCGGACCACAAATCGTCGGCGAGTTCGCCGACCAGCTGATCCATCAACTGCGTCATCGCATCATCGATCGGCGGACGATCGATCTGCTGGCCAAGAACGAACGGGACGTCGCGTCGTTCAACCGTTTGACGGAACGAGAATTCGTGTCGACCGTGGATGACACGTCCGCCGACGGCCTGACGGACGGTGACCTTGTCGAGCGACGAGAGATCTGGCATCGCGATCAGCCTGCCTTTGACACGCAATATGCCGCCGATCTGAATCTGCTCGGCCGTGCGGTCCACAGCGTCGTCGCGGGCGATTGGGAAAACCGGTCGATCGACGGATCGGACGAACGACAACGATTGGAGAAACCGAGTGACGTCAACCGTGTGCTGCGGAGAATCGCTGACACGTTTGAATTGCTGCAGTCCCGAGCGGACGTTTACCAAGCGGTCGAGATGATGAAATCGACCGCGTCGGCCGAATCCGAATCGGAATCCGCGGCGGTCCTGCGATTGGATCATCCGTTGACCGTGGTGCGTTACGGAGAAGCCATCCGGCAGATTGACAAGTCGTTGGCAAGTCGGCCCGAAATCAAACGCGTCGGAGCGTTTGCGGAGGCGGCGAAAACGATCGCTCAGACGCGTGACAGCGAGTCATTCGAACAGGTTCGTCAGCGAATCACGGCGCGGCTGTATCGCGACGAACCGCACGTTTCGGCGGCCGAGCCGATCCGCGAAAACGTGCGACTCGCGATGACGGGATTGCAAGAACTCGCGCCGGTCTTCCAGGCCGCGCGGGACGAACTGCGGCGTTTCGTTTTATCGCTCGGCGAACTGGCCGAAGCCGCCCGTCGTGAAACCGAAACCGCACAACGCATGGCGACCGAGCCTCCGCCCGAGGCTGACCCGGATGAACCGGATTCGACGTGGGACGAGGCGCGGCGATTGTCGCGAGAAACGATCGAAGGGTTGATCGACGAAGCCAACGGGGCCGATCTGATGGACCGCGGACAACGTGAGTCCGCGCGGGACGCCGAGGCGATGGCACGATTGGTCCGAGACGCGTTGTCCAAAGCGGAGCAAGGGTTCGAACATTCCGCACAGGCGTTCGACGACACCGCGGACGAATTGATCGAGCGACTCGATCAGGCCGCGCGGCTGGCAAAAACGTTGGCCCGATCGAATGAATCCGATCCTATCGACTCGGCGCTTCGTGACGCGATCCGCCAGGCCGCCGAGCAATTGGACGGTGCGGACCAAATGGAAAAACGATTCGACCAGGCCGAGTCGCTTGCCGCCGCCGCCAATCAAGATCCGCGTGAGTTGCTGCGCCGCTTGGAAGAAGAGCTGAAAACGAACCCGCCGATGCGAGAATCGCTGGGCGAGATTGCCGAGCAGGCCGTACGAGAAGCCGAGCAGATCCTTCGCGGTGCGGCCGAACAGGAGAAGCGAATCGCAGAACAGCTGGAACAATCCGACTCCACGTTCGAAACGAAAAAGCGTCAGCTCGCCTACCGGACCCGAGCGACGGCGATAGCGGCACAAGGGATTCGCGAATCTCTGTTGGACTTCGCACGAACGGCCAGTGCGGATGGACGCGATCGCACGTCGCCGGAACTGATTCGCCAAGCCGCCGAACGACTCGATGCCGCCGCCAACCGTGCCGCCTTGGCCGAACCGCAACGACCTTTGTCGGAGCTTCACGATCAAGCCGAATCGCTGAACGAGTCGTTGGCCGACGTGGCGAAAACACTTGCCGATGCCGAGACGGTTTCGCGCGTCGCGGCGAGAGAAGACATCCACCAAAATGCCGACCGACGACAAAAGGCGGAATCTCAAGCGATGCAGCTGGCCAGGCAAAGCCGCGATGCGGTCCTCAAGACGGCGGACGCGGAGCGACAATTTTGGTCGCAGCGGGCCCGCGAGGCGGGTACGCAGTTGCAGGCCAACGCTCGAAAGCAACGCGACGTCTCGCGCGAGTTGGAGAATCTGGATCGGGAGCAACAAGATGATCCGTCCGACGAAGCCTCCGCGAGGCTTCGCCAAGCCACGCAACAACTCGATGACCTGCGGCGAACCGAACAGGCGATCCGTGACGCCCGTGAACAAAGTCAAGGCCGGCAAGATGCTGTCAATGAACGCCGTCAAAAAATCGGCGACCGGCCGATCCGGCCTCTCGACGCGATGAATCCCGCGTCGGAGTTGGCCGAACGCTTGATGGCCGACGCGAATCAGGCGATTGAGGGTTTGCGCGAGGATTTAAAGTCGCTCGAAGATGAAACCTCCGAGTCCACAGATCTTCGGCTCCCCGAATCGGCCGTCGCGCCCGCGCTCCGCCAGCAGGCTGCCGTCGAATCGGCCGCCGCCGATGTGACCGAGCGGCTGGCAAGGGCCGCGCGGCACGAAAGTCGCTTGGACCGCGAACAGCTTGCCGAACAGATCGCTTCGGCCGTGCAGAAAATGAGCCAAGTGAATCAAGCGGCTGATGCGGTTCGGTCGGCCGCGGACGAGCCCTCGACGAGTGAGCAGGCGGTCCGGCAAGTCCAGTCGGCCGGCCGGGCGATGAGTCGACAGGCGGATCAGTTGGCCGAGATGTTGCGAGCCTTGGACGCGGCCGATTCCGAACAAGTGTCTGCATCGGAGAGGCCCGGCGGCGACGCGACGGCCGACGAAGCCGACGCACGCGATCAAGCGAAAAAGCTGGCATCCACGCTGGATGAACTCGATCGGGCGCTCGCCGCCGGATCCGATCAAGCCGGTGGCACGCCGCCGGGCGGTTCGCCGCAGCCGGGTGATCCGTCAGAGGCGGAATCCGCGTCCGGATCGTCGCCGGCCGAATCGGACGCCGCGAAACAGCCGGGGCAGTCGTCACCCGGCAACCGAGCCGTGGAGGCTTCCCCGACGCTGGCGCAAGCCGCCCAAAACCAACATCAACAATCGGCTCAGGAACGTCACCAGTCGATGACGGCCGGTTCACCGGCCTCGCCGGGATCGTCCGAGACGTCCGGATCACCGGCGGCCGGGGCCGACGGCTCGGCGGATCAAGGCGAAATGCCCGGTGAGATGCCCGACGGGCTCGGCGAGTTTTCCAGATCGTCGTTGATGCCCGATGGCGAGTCTGTGGACGGTTCGGGGATCGATCGGGTGGGATCCCAGTGGGGCGAACTTCGCCGCCAGCGCAGCGAAGAAACCGGCTCGACCGGTCCCACCGTGATCGCGCCGCAGTACCGCCGCGACGTCGAAGCCTACTTTCGCGCGATCGCACGACGCGCCGCTCAACCCTAGGCCATCGAAATGGATCCACATCATCGGGACGAACGACTGGATCGACGTCGGGCGATCGGTCGGATCACGGCCGCCGCGTCCGGCGTGATGCTGTCCGAAAAGCTCGCCGCTTCAAGAGCGTTTACGCAAGAGACGGGCGACTTCCCCGCGAACAGCGCCGACGACTTGCGGTCGATTTATACGCCCGACGCGACCGACGTCGCTGTTTCCCAAGCCGTCGACTTTTTGATCAGCCGACAAAAGAACAACGGCGCGATCGCCGATCTTCAATACGACGTTGCGATGACGGCGTTGGCGATCATGGCAATGGCCGCGATCGGCGTTCAACCCGATACGTTGTCGGTACGAGGCAAGGCCATGACGGCGGCTTTGGATTTCGTTTTGCAGGACATCAATCAAGACGACTTCGGGTACTTCGGTCGCCGCGATCGATCGCGGATGTACGGTCATGGCATCACGACGCTGATGCTGACCGAGATGTCGGGCATGGGCAGCGATGTCGCTCAGAACACTCGGATTCACGCCTCGTTGGTCAAGGCGTTGGGGCTGATTCTGAAAGCCCAGCGGATCGGCAAACCGCCCTTGATGCGCGGCGGTTGGCGGTACGCCCCCGATTCGACCGATTCGGACTTGTCGGTTTCGATTTGGCAACTGATGGCGTTGCGATCGGCCAAGAACGACGGCATGCGGGTGCCGGGGGAGGCGATCGAGTTGGCGGTCCGGTACCTCGTGCAATCCTCGACCGCGATCCCGCTTCCCGGTGGCGGCTTCCGTGACGATCCGTCCGGGTTCAGCTACATGCCGGGTGCACGCAACGCGACCTTTGCGATGACGGCCGCGGGGCTGTTGGCGATGCAAGTGTGCGGGCAGTACGAATCCCCGCTGGTGATTTCGTCGGCGAAGTGGTTGTTGGAGCGCCCGCCGAGGACGAACGATCGATTCTTTTTCTACGGAATCTATTACTACGCCCAAGGCATGCACCAAGTCGGCGAACGGTACGCCGAAACCGCGCAGCGTTTGACCTCGGCGATTTTGTTAAAGGATCAGCGACGAAACGGATCCTGGGAGGGCTACCGCAGTGAAGAACGCAACATCGGCACGGTCTACTGCACCGCCCTGGCGGTGCTCAGTTTAAGCGTCCGATATCACTACCTGCCGATCTACCAGCGTTAGGGTCCGCCGGTTGCATCAGATCGGGTCATCAAATCAATTCGGTCTTTCCGGGGATCGCAAACCCTGAATCGCGCGCCGCTTTCAGATCGATCTGATCGGGGAACAGTTGCAGTTTGGATTCCTTGGTGACGAAGTCCCAGGTGACTTCCTTGCCCGTGTAGGCGGCCATGCGGCCCATCACGGCCGTCAACGAACTGTTTGCGGTTTCGGCGAGTTCGACGATCGGTTTGCCGTCGCGGATCGAATCGACGAGATCCTTGTGTTCGCGTTGATAGGCGGCACCGATGTCGCCCTTCATGGACCAAACTTCCTTGCCGTCGGCATCCCAGATCGTAGCGCCGCTGTTCCCGCCTTTGATTTCCGCGTTGCCTTCGGAACCGTAGATGACCGTACCGTTTTCGCCTTTGGCGCCGGGGATCTGTCGACACTTGAAGGAGATGAATCGTTTGCCGGGATATTGGTAATCGACCGAAACGCTGTCCCACATTTCGCTGTCATCCGGTCGGGTGAAGCGTCCGCCGCCGCCGAACGCCGACTCCGGCGGGCCTTTCATCAACCAGTTCATCAAATCGATGTTGTGGACGGCTTGTTCGGCGACTTGATCGCCTGACAACCAGATGAAGTGCATCCAGTTGTAGATTTGGTACTCGGTATCGGACATGCCGTCGCGTCGGGCGCGATACCAGATGCCGTTGCTGCAATAACGACTGGTCGCACCGACGACGTTGCCGATCGCGCCGTCGTGAATGCGTCGGATCGCTTCGACGTAATTTTCCTGACGACGATACTGCGTCCCCGTCACGATCGCGGTGTTGTTGCTTTCGGCCTTTTTGTGGGCTTCCAGACAAGTCCGGTAGCCGTGGGGGTCGATGCAAGTCGGTTTCTCCGCAAACACGTGCTTGCCCGCATCGACCGCGTCCAAGATGTGCTGGGGCCGAAACCCGGGCGGCGTGGTGAACATCACGATGTCGATGTCGTCGTCGTCCAACACCTTCTTGTAGGCGTCCAAACCGTCATACAGCCTGTCGTCGGAAACTTGGACCTTTTGTTCGAATCGGCGTCCCATGCTGGTCCGCAGTTTCCCGGGCTTGTCGGGATCGATGTCCGCGATCGCAGCCAACGCGACTTTGGAGTTGATCGACAGGGTGTTATCCACCGCACCGCCGCCACGACCGCCGGCGCCGACCAAAGCGATTTTCAAGTCCTCCGACGGTGACCTCGTTTCCTGTGCCGCGGCGGACGTGTGGAAGCCCGTCGACGCGGCCAAGCCGGCGGAGACCGATGTGGTGGCTGCCAAAAACTTTCGGCGGTTCGAGGTGCTGTTTTTGGTGGCGGCGGGATCTCGAGGTGTCTGATTCATGATGGCGGGTGGGAAGGAGGGAGAGGAAGGAAGGGGCGTGTCAAAAACCGATCCGACAGTGTAGCAGCGATCGGTCGTGGCACGCGACAAATCAGAATTGGGATTTCCGCGGATCGCCTAGTAGACGTCGTTGCCGAATCGGATGCTTCGATGCCGACGTCCTTGGACGATGTCGGCGTGGGACCAACCGACGTTGAGGCGAACATCGCCGCCCGAGAATTCGCGGATGGTCCAGCTCCGGCGGGCTGCCGGCGAACTCGACGGGGGGGCGACGGCGCGTTGTTTGCGAACCGCGACGGTGGCCAGAGTCTCTTCGATCCTGCCCTCGGTCAATTGGCGAAAATAGCCGTTTTCGGATAACTCGTGATAACGCAGGTCGATCTTTTTTCTCGCGGCCCAGGTCCCGCCTTTGCCCTGTCGGTCGATCAACCAGCGTTTGGTCAACCAGTCCAATCGTCCCAGAGACGGCCGGTAATCATCGGCGTTGCGGCGGAATCGCACGGCGGAATCCAGCAGCGTCTTCCACGCCTGGAGGATGACTTCCGCCTCGCCACGCACATTGGCGGAGGTCTGGTCGACGAAAGACTCGGCTGCCGTGTAAAGGGCTGTTTGCAGTTCCAACGCCGTCATCTTTCCCGCGGACGTCTGAACACGGCGAACCAAATTCCAATCTCCGGCGATCCGGTACAGGGCTGCGAGCGGTTGTTTCAGACGCGGCAGCGAGTCCGCCTGTCCCGCTTCGATCATGTCCAGCAGCAAACAAACCGAGCCGACTTTCACGAATTCGGCCATTTCCGACATGTTGGAATCCGACAAGCCGATCTGCATCCGTTGGCGTTTTCCGAGCAGGCGACGTGTCCGCCACCACGATTCGGCCGACTTTCCGCAAAGTTGGGCGAACCAGTGCCCGTAAACGAAAATCGGCCGCTCGCCCTGGAAACCGCCCAGGTCGGCAAGCCGGTTGGTCACCATCGATTTGGCGGACAAAAAGAAGCGGCCCTTGGAATCCAATTCGCCGGTTCCGCAAAGAACGATGCGAGAGACCAAGTGTGCCGTCAACACTTGGCGTTGTCGGCGAAACGCGACATGCCGGCCGATGAATCGGACCTGCCACGCGATGGGCAAGTGAGTCATCTGGATCAAGAACATCGGCGGCGTCGTCAGCCATGACGGCAGCGCCGCGAAGACTTCACCGGCGTCTTGTTCCTCGTTGCCCGCTTTTCCCATTCGCCAAGCTTTGATCACGGTCGCCGCGATGATCAAGCCCATCAACGGCGCCGCCAAAATCGAGCAAAGGACTTGCGAACACCAGACCCCCAACACACACACGCGGTACACCCACAACCAAGCCCCGTCGGCGACATCGGTCTCGTAGTTCTCCTGGCAGCCGTAAACATGGCCGAGGCCGTCGGCGCTGTTCTTCAGGACGCGGACATCCAAGCTCGGCGTCCGCTCGCCGGGCAGGCGACACTCCGACGCGGCACGCTCGATCATCTGGTCGATGCCGCGCTGGCAAGCCAGCAAGTCGCTCGGACAATTCACTTCCGGCGTCGCGATTTCGACCAAACCGCCCGGCTCATTTTGCAATGCCGGGTGGGATTCGAACGTCACCGCGGCGCCGTTGGTGAAGAAGAACTGGTCGTTGTCGTACAGCCCCGGTGCCGAGGGTTGATCGGTCCGCATCGCGGCGATCAAAGATCGGTAGACGGACTTGGCCGACGGCAGTGACTTGTTCAAGTGCGAAAGCTGGTCGTGAATCAGCGTCGCGTACTCGGTTTCCATGCCGATGCGGCGCGACGCCAGCATGCGACTGCTGCACGCCGCGGTTTGTTGCAGCGCGTGGCGTGACTTGGTCGACAGCGTGCTCATTCACCGCCCTGCCCGACGTCGCAACGCAACACGAAGGCGGTCGATTCCTGGCCGGCATCGGCAAGGATGCGATCGGCGATTCGCCCTAACTTTGCAGACGTGGTTTGCAGTGACGCGGGAGAATTTATGGTGGGTTCCAGAAACCGGTTCGGCTTTGCTCCACGGTCGCCCGCGGCGGGCCGAACCGGTGGCGTTTCAATCTGCGTTTCCATGTCGATGCCTTTGTTCCTGCGTTGACGACACCCTGCGGTCGGTTTCCACAATTTACACGCCCGGCTACCGTCTGTCGCTGATCACTGAACTTCTCGGCGACGGTTTCCACAGGTGCCCGGCAGGATCATCCCCGGCGAGGACTGCTCCACCGACAGTCGCCTGCAAATACCGATCCGCTGATCTGTCCGCGGGACATTCGGCCTGGCCCGTCGTCCCGTTCAGGGGGCGAAAAGCTTGGCCATCGCGTAGGCAGGCGCACATCGGTCCAGATCTTCGCCGATCGAGTCCGCCAGACGAATGACGTCCAGTCGGTCCCCCGACTCGGCGAATTGATCGCCCAAGTCGGCCGGCAAAATCCAGCCGCCGTGGCCGCTGAGAATGAGAGTCTGGGGTCGCTTTCGCGACGGATCGGATTGCAGCAGGGTCGATTCACGAAGCCGCAGGCGGTCGACCGCCCGAGTGATCCGAGCGCCGACCTCCCCCAGAATCTGTCGGGCAAAGTCCTGGGCCGTGTCCAAATCCACCTGCCGATGGTCCAGGCCGACCATCCGGGCCAAGCGATTCACCGCCGCGGTGACCGTCCGCGGATTTCCGTCGGCGGAATCCATGTCCTCGGATCGCTCGTCGACACGTCCCAAAACCAAACCGACATCATCGGTCGTCGCAAACAGTTCGTTCATGACCGGAACGTCCGTCGGTCGCCGCCCCGACAGCTTGACCGTCAATCGATCCACCAAAGTAGAGACCGGCGTGCGACGACAGCCGATGTAAACCAATTCACCGGCGGCCAAGCGGTCAAAGTCCGTTCGCGAATCGGTGTCGAGCTTGCCGTCGGACAGCCGGAGTAAATCACAGGTCGTCGAACCGGTATCGATCAGCCAGCCGTTCGCCGCAATGTGCGTGGCGATAAAACTTGCCAAGCCGTGCCAGTTCGACGCGGCGATCGAATCCGGGTGATGCTTGGCCCGGTCGGCCGCATGAAAATTTCCGTCGACACCGTAAAACCGAACGGCGTGAACACGCAGCCGCTCGGCGGAGTCCATCATGGCATCGACGATGTGCCGTACGCCGACCTGACGATCGACGAAACAATCGGCCAGTTCGCCGGTCATCGTGACCGCCAAGGACACGTCCGAACAGGCCGGATCGATCAGGGGCGTGATGAGTCGATCGAGCGCCCCGGAAAGCCCTGAGGGATCTTTCCAAAGTGGAAAAAATCGGCTCGACGATTGCCCCCGCGAGGACGCCGCTTTCAAGTTCGCGCCGCCGATGTCCACGCCGATCACGGACGTCGGCATCATGCCGGCGGAGTCTCGACGGCGGCTTCCGCGCCGGCGGTGCAGACGCGGACGTCCCCTTGGGCCGTCCAGTGGACTTCGTCCACGCCGACGTCGCAAAGGATTGGGAAGGTGTCCCGTTCCAAAATTTGGGCGGCCAAATTACATGACGTCATCTTTCTCAGGCCCACGTAGGATGTCGTCAATCGCGGGTTGATTTCGATCACGCAATCTTCACTGGGTCTTTCTCCCAACAACAAATCCATGCCGATGAAGCCGCGGGCCGTCGGAGGCATGGCTTCCACGGCACGCGACGCGATCGCCGTCGCGCGACGTTGATCGTCGTCACACAGCGGACCTTGCCCTCCCGCGTACTCGCAGGTGTCGGCGTGGAAAAGCTGGGACACGGCGGGCAAGAACCGCAAGTTCCCGCCCGAAGCGATGAACGAAACGGAAATCGCCCGGCCGGGACGCCATTGCTGCAAAATGTCACTGGGCATCATCGCCGCGATCGCGGCATCCAAATCGTCGAAACGGGCGATCTGTCGGGTGCCGCAGCCGTCACGAGGCTTGACGACGAATCGATCGCACTTCTGCAATTTCAATTTCTGACGCCGTTCTCCGTGGGCCATGAAGATCGGGTGACTCACGCCGGCCGCGTGCAAGACTTTCGCGGTCAGGACTTTATCGCTGGCGACACGCAGAAAGTCGCCACTGCCGGCGATGCAATCGACGCCGCCGGCGCGGAGCATGGCGACGCCCTGGGCCAGAACACCATCACTTTCCGGGGCCACGATGATCGCTGCGTCGCACCCTTCGGCCGCGCGGACCCACTGTGGCCAGAGTCCCCGCTTCGGCAAAATTTCGATGGTCGACAGTGCCCGATAACGGCTTAAATCGGGAGCCAGTCGAGGGTCCACCGGCACCACGACCTCGGAAACCTCGGTGGCATCGGCGACCAGTGCCGACAACATCGCGGCACCTTCACGCCGCAACCCCGCCGGGACGGCATCGACCGAGGTCGCCAGCAGACCACCACCACAGACATATTCGGCAACGAAGACACGCATCAGTGGGTCGGGTTTGCGTCAGAGAATAAATGCTAAAAGATGCCCAGATGGTCCCGGGCTTCGTCGGTCATCTTATCAGGTGACCATGGGGGATCCATCACCACCTTGACATCGCAGGATTCGACTTCGTCCAGTCCCTCCGCCGCATTCTTGGTTCCGGCAACTAATTGTGGCCCGGCAGGACACATGGGGCTGGTCATCGTCATTTCGACTTTGACGTCATGTTTGCCGTTCTCGTTCTCTTCGCCCACGTCGACGACGTAAATCAGGCCCAAGTCGACGATGTTGACGTAAAGTTCGGGATCGATGACCTCTTTCAAGGCTTCGCGGACTTTATCTTCGGCAAGCATGTGACGGCTAGGGGCTAAAAGGCTGGGGGCGGAAAGTTTGAAGCTGACGCGTGAAGCGGACTGTATTTTCGATTCTTCCCACGCGAGGGATCGCGAGAGGAAAGCTTGTCGATCGCTTATTCGTATTCCCGGACTTGGCGAGCGATCGCGGCACCGAGGGCTTCGCGAACGCTTTGGATCGTGATGCGATCGAAAATCTGCTGAAAGAATCCGGACACAATCATACGAGTCGCTTCTTTGCGAGTGAACCCGCGACAGCAAGCGTAAAAAATTTGTTCCTCGTCGACTTTGGCCGTCGTGCTGCCGTGGGTGCACCTCACGTCGTCGGCTTCGATTTCCAGACCCGGAATCGAATCCGCCCTCGAGTGGTTGGACAGCACTAAGTTGTCGTTCCGCTGGTAGCCGTCGGTTTGCTGAGCGATAGGATCGACTTTGATCATCCCTTTCCAAACCGTCCGGCTGCGGTCCTGCTGGGCCGACTTGTACAAAAAGTCACTGTGGCACTTCGGCGCGCGGTGATGTTGCAGCGTGTGGTAGGCCAGATGCTGACGTCCTTCGGTGAACAAAACACCGTTGACTTGACTGTCCGCGCCGGGACCGACCAAGTCGACCGATTGATTGACCTTGGCCAGTTGGCCGCCCATCGCGGCGATCGTCCACTGCAACGAGGCGGCGCGGTCCAAGGTCGCTTTTTGATGAGCGAAATGAAACGTCTTGAGGCCCCACTCCTGCAGATCGACGAAACGGAGGTGCGAACCGGCTTTCTGAATCAGCTCGATCGCACCGAGGTGCAAGCCCGCGGCTCCCTCGCTGGCCCCGTTGGACTCGTGAAGCACCGTCGCTTCGGCGCCTTCGTCCAGCACGATCAACGTGTGGGTCGTGTCGGTCCCGCCGTCGGTCATCATCGAACTGATGTGCAAAGGCTTGTCCAGCACGACTCCGCGGGGCACGTATAAGAACTGCCCGCCCGACCAAAACGCGGCATGCAAGGCGGCGAACTTGTCGTAATCCGGATCGAATGTGGTGAACAGAAACGGCCGGACGGCTTCCGCGTTTTCGTTGCACAAGCGGTCCAGGCTGCCGAACACGACCCCCTTGGCGGCGAGGGCCGGATCGAGCGTTTCGCCGACGACGTAGCTGTCGACCGTGTCGATCGATCCGCCCAACTCGACGCCCTCACGAAGCTGGTTTCGCGGGGGCAATTCGCGGGTCTCCGTGGCCGGCAGCCCGAACTTTTGAATTTGAAAAATCCGAATGTCGGTCCGTAGCCATTCTTCGTGGCGTCGAGCCGGCCAACTCATCGCATCGGCGTGTTGCCAGGCTTCGCGACGCAGTTCGGTCAGCCAAGACGGTTCGGTACGTGAAGCCAAAAAAGCTTCGAACCCGGCATCGTTAAAAGTGTTCGTGTCAGTTGCGGTCGGCATGAGGTCGGATAAAGGGTTGCGGGTTGAAGAGTGACGGTGGAACGGTCGGAGCGATCGGCAAGTCTACGATCGCCGAGTTTGCGATCGCCGAGTTTGCGATCCCGGGGGGCGTGATTGACGGGGTGAGAAAGCGACGTGGTCACCGGTCTCGCGGTGCCGGCCGCTTCGCACGCTTCGCCTTTGCTAACCGACGCTGCCTTCCATTTGCAGTTGGATCAAGCGATTCATTTCGATCGCGTACTCCATCGGCAACTCTTTGACCAAGGGTTCGATGAAGCCGTTGACGATCATCGTGCTCGCTTCGGTTTCGCTCAGCCCGCGGCTGAGCAAATAGAACAGCTGCTCTTCGCCGATCCGCGACACGCTGGCCTCGTGGCCGATCTGCACATCTTGTTCATTGACTTCGATGTACGGGTAAGTGTCGCTGCGACTTTCGGGGTCCAAGATCAAGGCGTCGCAGACCACGCTGTTCTTACTCCGCTCGGCCCCCGGCGCGACGTGAACCAGACCGCGATAGCTGCTGCGTCCGCCGTTCTTGCTGATCGATTTGCTGATGATTTGACCGGTCGTGTCCGGCGCGTTGTGAACCAGTTTCGCGCCGGCGTCTTGATGTTGTCCGGCGCTGGAAAACGCGATCGACAAGATTTCACCACGGGCACCCGGTTCCATCATGTGAACGGCCGGGTACTTCATCGTCAGCTTGCTGCCGAGATTGCCGTCGACCCATTCCATCGTGGCGTTCTCGTAAGCGTAAGCACGTTTGGTGACCAAGTTGTAAATGTTGTTGGCCCAGTTCTGAATCGTCGTGTAACGACAACGCGAACCTTTCAAGCAAACGACCTCGACGACCGCGCTGTGCAAGCTCTCGCTGGTGTACATCGGCGCGGTGCAGCCTTCGACGTAGTGAACGCTGGCCCCTTCGTCGACGATGATCAGCGTACGTTCGAACTGTCCCATGTTTTCTTCGTTGATGCGGAAGTACGCCTGCAACGGGAAATCGATGTGGACACCTTTGGGGACGTAGATGAACGAACCGCCCGACCAAACGGCGCTGTTGAGCGCCGCAAACTTGTTGTCCGTCGGCGGAATGACCTTGCCGAAATATTTTTTCAACAGATCCGGGTGCTCGCGGAGGGCGCTGTCGGTGTCGGTAAAGATCACGCCTTGGTCGTGCAGATCTTGTTGCAACGATCCGTAGACGACTTCGCTTTCGAACTGAGCCTTGACGCCGGCCAAGAACTTTCGTTCGGCTTCGGGGATGCCGAGCTTTTCAAACGTGTCTTTGATTTCCGCAGGCACGTCGTCCCAAGTTTTGCCTTGGTGGTCGGTCGGCTTGAGGTAATAAAAGATGTCCTGGAAATCGATGTCGATCGCTCCGCCCCATTTGGGCATCGGTCGATTCTCGAATTCTTTCAGCGAATCCAGACGGAACTTTCGCATCCAGTCCGGTTCGTTCTTGATGTCGCTGATTTGATGGACGACTTCTTCGTTCAATCCCTTCTTCGCTTTGAAGATGCCCGTGGTTTCGGTGCGGAAGTTGAACTTATTGATTTCGCCGATTTGGTCGTTTTCGGTGACGTCGATGGCCATGGTCAAAAGCCTTTTGGGCTGAGGGCTGAAAGGAAAAGGTTTCGGGGCTGGGGTGGGTTGCGTGAGGGCCGAAGCTGATTTTTTGACTCAGCGGTCGGTCCCGCCCGCTCTCGGGCCTCCGCGTTCAAACCGCGGCTTCTTCGGCCAGCATTTCTTGGTTGACCGCGTCGGCATCGGGATAGGTTTTTCGAATCCGATCGTAGCCCTGCTCGTGCAGTTCCTCGGCGAGTTCCTTGCCGCCGGTTTCGACCAGTCGGCCGCCCAGCATCACGTGGGTGAATTGCGGCGGGTTGTGAACGAGCAACTTGTCGTGGTGGGTGATGATCAGCAGGCCCATTTTCTCGCGACCGATGTCGGCGATCGATTCGCTGGCCAGTCGCACCGCGTCGGCGTCCAAACCGCTGTCGGTTTCATCCAGAATCGCGAACTTGGGCTGCAACATGGCCAACTGCAAAATCTCGGCCCGCTTCATCTCGCCACCCGAGAATCCGTCGTTGACGTAACGGCGAGCGAATTCGGGATCCATCCGCAGGTCGGCCATGCGTTGCTTGAGTTCTTTCCGGAACTCTCGCATCGGAATCAGTTCTTCGCCTTCCTTTCGTTCCGGGTTGCGGACGTTGGTCGTCGCGTGGCGGAGGAAGTCGGCCATCTTGACGCCGGGGATCGCCATCGGTCGCTGAAAAGCCATGAAGATGCCGGCCCGAGCCCGCTCGTTGACTTCCATTTCCAGCACGTCTTGATCGTCCAAGTGAATGCTGCCGCCGGTGATCGCGTAACCGGGATGTCCCATGATCGCCAAACCGAGCGTGCTCTTGCCGCTACCGTTGGGCCCCATCAAAGCATGCGTCTCGCCGTGCCGGATGGTCAGGTTCACGCCACGAAGGATCGGCTTTTCGCCGACGCTGACGTGCAGATCTTCGATTTTCAAAACGTGTGTCATGGAGCTCGGTCGGTTTAGGAGTTCGAGGTGAAGAATTTAAATTAACGATTGGATCGGTTTTTGTCGGCGGCCTTGAACTGACAACAGTCATCGCCGTCCAGTCGGCAACTGCTCAGCGCGACCGGTTGGCCGAGAGCTTCGGAGAGCATTTTTTCTTCCAGACGACACATCGCCCGGTCCTCCGAAGCTTCCGACAGCGAAGGGTAAGGACACGAAGCGATGTCCAGTACCGGCAATTGGCTTTCCCCGGCGAACCGTACATCGCTGTCGATCTCTTCACCGGAAAGCACCACCGCCAAACGTTTCATCCGCTCGGCAAACGTCAGTTCGCTGAGCGATTGCAGGTCGTCTTGACCGAAAGCGGCCAGCTTGCCGGCGTACTGACGGCCCAGCCTGGACGCCACGGCGGAAACCACCTGCTCGCGGATCTGATCGTCTTCGATCGCCAAAATTTCCCGCCACATCGCGTCGGCCAATTCGCCCGGGTTCGCCCCGACCGATTGATGCCCGGCGATGCTCAGCGTGTACCGATAAGTCGGGCGGCCGCGGCCGGCGACTTCCTTGTGTCGTTCGATCAACCCGGCGGCCAACAATCGGTCGACCCGCTGACGAATCGCCGTCGCCGTCACCCCGAGTAGGGTCGTCAGATCGCCGATACCCATGATCCCGCCGCCACGCATCGCCAACAACAGCTCGCGGTCGACGACGCGGATCGGCTGCGGGTTCACCGCACCTCCGGGTCGCGAACCCGTCAGGTTGGCGGTGGCAGCCGATACCGATCCGGCAAGATTCGGCGAGGCGGGCGTGAGAGTGGAAATCGGTTTGGACATGAGCTTCGAAAGCCGGTGGAAACGCGAACGGTCTACTTCATCTTTCCGATTAAATGCAATTTTGACAACCTCTGTTGTGAAAAAACGCCCTCGGTTTTCTCGGAGCGGGGTTTAAAGGGAAAATCGGGTCCTTTCTGGGCGTTTTTGGAGGTCCTGCTGCCGAAAAAGCACGGCGGAGCGACCGATCATCGACCGGTCGAAAGGGTCGTCCTGCCGGACACGACCGTCAGCGGAGGGGCCGTCAGCGGAGGGACCGTCACGCCAAGGGGGGGAAGAGAGGCGGATGGGTCGCAAAGGGCACGTCCCTTGGTGGCATCGGGGCGACCGCTGGTCACTCCCGCTTGTCCAGAAAGGCGACCGGTTTCATAGTGTTGTCCTCGTCGCGAAGCCGAACGATCCGTCGCGACGGCTGTCACCAGAAACCACGCGGCTTTCCGCCGTTTTCCATCACTCCCGAACCACCAGTGATCCACCATGGCCGTGCTCGTCACCCAAGAAGCCCCCGATTTCAAAGCCCAAGCCGTGATGCCCGACGGGCAATTCAAAGAGATTTCGCTTAGCGATTATCGTGGCAAGTACGTTTTGCTGTTCTTTTGGCCGCTGGACTTTACCTTCGTTTGTCCGACCGAAATCATCGCGTTCAGCGAGGCGGCGAAGAACTTCAGCGACCTCGACGTCCAGATCTTGGGCGTTTCGATCGACAGTCATTTCACGCACTTGGCCTGGACGAACACTCCCCGCGATCAGGGCGGGATCGGCAAGACCGAATATCCGCTGATCGCCGATTTGAACAAGCAAATCTCGCGTGATTACGACGTCTTGCTCGACGGCGGCGTCGCCTTGCGTGGGCTGTTTTTGATCGACAAAGAAGGCGTCGTGCGGCACCAAGTCGTCAACGATCTGCCGCTCGGCCGCAGCGTCGACGAAGCGATGCGAATGGTTCAAGCGCTGCAGTACTTCGAGAAAAACGGCGAAGTCTGCCCGGCGAACTGGAAGGAAGGCAGTCGCACGATCAAACCCGACGTGACCGACAGCAAGGAATTCTTCGGCGCCGAATACGCCAAATAGACCTGAAGTTCGTCCGACCATCACCAAGTCGCCCAGCGGCCCGAAATCGCCCAGCGGCCCGAAGTCGTCCTTGTGCAGCAACCGGAGCAGACGGATGTGGAAGATTCTTGAAACCGGCACCGCACAGTGGGAAACGGCTGACGGCCTGTGGAACGTCGACGCGAAGGGCGGCGAATCGGGGATCACGCTCCAGGCTCGCGACCGCGGTGTGCCCCTGGCCGGTCTGCATCCGGTCGGCCGGGATGCTTTGCCGGAGGCGACGGAAAATTTCGTCCGAGGCGACACTTGGCACGTTCATTACTCGCAGGCTCAGGGGAGTTACAGCCTGGATTTGGTGTTTCGTCCCATCGAATCGTCGGCGAAAAGGTTGGTTTTGGAGCTGACGCTGTCGATCCACACGAGTTTGCTGGACAGTCATCCGACGATCGACTTGGTCGCCGAGGGTGACGGATTTCGGGTTTGGACGCCGAGAAGTGAATTCGAATGGTATCGCGCCACGCAGCCTTCGGATTCCGGCGGCGCCTCATGCCTGACCGCCGTGATCGGCGAGACCGCGGCCGTGTCGGTTCTGTTGGGCCGTCGCGATTATCCGTTTACGCTGGATCTGTCCGACGACCGAGCGATTCAGTTGCGATTGTTCGGGGATTTTTTGGAAAAAGGCGTCATTCGAAAGGCGCGTCCCTGGATCTGCATGCAGCGGGACGTCAAAGACGTCGACGAATCCGCGATGATTGATCTCTGGCACCGGCTTCAGGAATCGCCATTGCCCTTGACTCCCTGAACCCGGGAGGGGGGGAGGCCGCGGCGACGACGGGGGTGGCAACGTGACGATTTTGTCGACTTTAGCGACCCAGATCGTCCGCGATGCGTAATGACCCAAGGGCAATCCTGTCGCGAGCTTGATGTTTGCGTAAACTAGGGTTTCTTGTTGCGTTGACTCTCGTGAGCCTTTTCTTCTGAACGCTTATTCTTCTGCACGACGGCAGTCGTCCGGATCGGCGTGGCCGCCCTTGCCCGATGACAAATCAATCGCCCCAGCCGCATCGATTCGGCGTCGCGGCGATCGCTGATGGCGGTCGCCGAAAGATCGTCGCTGCGTTCTCCGGTTTTGCGTGGCGTCGTGTCTGGCTGTTTCTCGTCTTCGGCGTGTTGGCGGGGGCGAGTTCTTCGCCGCTGCCGGCACAGCGTCCCGGAACGCCGCCGCCGTTCGACGCGATGCGACAAAACGGACTGTTGCGAGACGGAACGGACCAGCGAGACGGATCGGCGGGATTGTCCGTCGAAGCGTTCGTGTTCCAAAATGAGGCCGGTGATCCGATCGTTCGCCCGGGGATGACCTGGGAGGATTACGAACGGATCCTCCGGTTGCAGGACGGCCAGGGCACCGCCTCGGGGGTCCACAGCAATTTTTCGCTCAGCGTGCGCGGGGCCGCCGCGGACCACAAAGCGACTTTCCGGGTCACGATTCTGGTCGACGTGGATTCGACCGAAGGTCGTTGGGTCAGCACGCCGCTGAGGATGAAAAACTTTCATCCCGTCGACGAGATTAAGATCGCAAAGCAGCGTCTGGGAAGCGATGCCGCGCGGCAGCGACCGCCTGGTCAAGAAACAGGCGGGCGGGAACCTGCCGCCAAGCCAAAGGAGCCGCCGGATGCCGACCAGGACGACGGCAATAGTGAGGACGAAGCCGCGGTCACCGAGCAGGAGGCCGACGAACCCGACCCAGGCGATCCCGCCGACGAAGAAGACGAAGAAGAAACGGGAGAAGAAGACACCGACAACGAAGACACGGGTGAATTCTCCGGTGGCGAGAATCTTCACCGCGTGTCCACGGCGCCCGACGGCTCCGGTTTCGTCCTATGGTCCCGGACGACGCGACCGGCCCGATTGAAGGTCGAGATTCCCATGGTCGCCCTGGTTTCTCATGAAGGCGGCAAAAGCCGAGTCGACTTTGATCTCCCTGACGTCTCCTCGACGGTCGCCTTGGACGTCCCGGGAACCGATTTGTCGGCCCAAGTCATCGGCCGGGGCGACGAAGTCATCAGCCAAACGCCGGTTTCCGAATCAGCGGAGCGACCGTTGACGCTGCTGGGCGTCGAGAGCGCGGGCGGAGCTTTCACGCTGGAATGGGCGGCGGAAACCCGCGGGCCGGCGACGGAAATGTTTTTGGACGCCCAAGCCGCGGTGGACATGACTTGGGATTCACCTCAAGACCCGCCGACAATGACGACCGTGCTGACGGTGCGGAACCTCCGCGGGAATTTGTCGTCTTTTGCCATCGACTTGCCCCCCGGAACGGTGCTGCGTGACACGCCGACGACGAACCCGCGGTTGGAATCGGTCGACGTCACTTTTCCCGACGAGAACGTGTTCGACGGCGATCCGCGGGGATCAGAAAAATCGAACGACGAAGCGGCGCAGGGTGACGCCCGGGCGAAAGACGGTTCGGCCCAGCGGCGCGTCCAGGTTACGATCCCCGAGGGAGAGCGTCTGACCAGCATGGACGTGACGGTCAGTCTGCAGGTCCAAAACTTGGCGGCCGATGACCAGAACCCGTTGATGCTGAAAATCCCTCAACTGGTCGACGCGATCGGCCAGCGTGGCGAACTTCGTGTGCGTTGTGGCGAGGACTATCGTCTGCGTTGGCTCAGCCGACCTTGGGTCCAAAGCGTGATCGGGCGAAACGGCGACGAAGCGTCGTCGGAGCGGACTTACTTTTTCGATTTCGACCGAGGCACGATGACGTTGCCCGTTTGGTTGGCGGCCAAGCAGCGACAGTTGCGATTGAGCAGCGAAATCGAGTTGTCGTTGCACGATTCGGCGTTGAGCGCCGTGATGACCGTCCGGCCACGGGGTCAACTGATCGACGGGCGTGGTTTGAAGGTCGACTTGAACGGTTGGTCCGTCCGCGCGATCACGGACTTGGAAACCGGCGTCGCCCTGGAATCGTTCCGAGAAGGGAGCGTGCGGGAGATCGAAGTCGGCCAGTTCGGTGACGGCGGACCTGCCGCTTTCCAAATCTTGGCCGAACACGATCTTGTTGCCGGTCAAGCGGCCATTGATGTGCAAGTTCCGCGGGTCGTCGAATTCGACGACAGCACGTTGATCTCCGATGCAACGGTTCGTATCGTCGGCGACGGTCGTAACGTGTTGGTCGTGGATTTGGAAAACTCGGTCGGCCTGGATCGCTTGTCCGGTGGGACGCGGGGCGGATCGATCCGCGGTGCCGCCCCGGGCGGCACCGCTTTGTCGGGATCGTCGAGCGATTCGTTCGGCGGGCCTTTGCAAAGCCAGTACGTGATCCTGCCGACCGGAGAGCCGACGCGACTGGTCGGCGCGATCATCAAACAGCCCCAGCGCGTCACCTTTGTCAGCGACGCCAAGGTCGAACTCGACGGAAACGAATTGCAAGTCACGATCGATTGGACCGTGACGAGCCAATACGACTTGGAGGGCCGCTTGCCGATTCGCATCCTGGCGCGGACCCGACGTGGCAGTTCAGTGGGCTCGGCCACTGCGTCTCCCACCGGCGTCGACCCGGGCCTCGGCGCCGATCCGGACGGTGGCGAGGATTTGGTTGCGGAGATGGTCCCGGACGATCTCGGGGATGCCGCCGAACTGGAGGTTTCGGACTGGTCGGTTTCGGTCGACGGGATGGCGGCAATTTTGCGTCCCCTGGGCGGTGACCGCTACGAACTCGTCTCGGATCAACTGAACGCCGGGTCGCGGTCGATCCGTTGGCGGTACAGCCAGACGATTCGCGAAACGGCCGGATCGGCCACGCGGGACGCTCGGGCGGACCGACCGGGTCGAGCCGCCGAATCGTCGCCGGGCGATGATGCCGACATTCAGATCGTGCCGCTGCCTCGTCCCGATACCAGTGAAGTCCGCTTGCGCGACGCGCGGCGAATCTTGTTGCTGGGCGATCAAACGACCGACCTCGTTTCGGTGGATCAAGCCGGCAAATCGCAGCTGGAATTCGACAGCCCGCCACGCGAGCCGCTGCGTCTGCAGTTGCGGACGAAAGCCCAACGCTTGAGCGGCACGCTGGTCCGACGCGCTTTGATCCGAACCTTCATCGGACGTTCCGTTCGTCACGAGCAGATTTTTGCGGTGGTCGAAGGCGGCGATTCGTTTCAGCTGAGATTGCCCGCCGGCATCGAATCGTTATCGGCCACCGCGGTCGTCGACGGCGAACCGGTCGAGCCCCGGCGTCGGGGCGACGTGATGGAGGTCAGCCTGTCACCGTTGACGCCGAACCACTCCGTCGAAGTGAAATTGTGGGTCGACGTGCCCGACGCCGGGATGTTCGGGACCGTTCGTCCGTTGACACGAATCACGATGGGCGTCGAGCGGATCTACTGGCAGGTCATCACGCCCCGCGATCAGCATTTGGTATGGGCCTCACCCACGATCGGACGCGCGATGAGTTGGCAGTTTGATCGTTGGCGATTGACACGTCAGCCGACCGAATCGAATCAATCTTTGGCGACTTGGGTCGGAGCGACGGGGCTGGAAAGACCCGAGGTCGGCAATCAGTATCTGTACGTGGGAACCAGTGTTCCCGCCTTTGCGGTGCTGGCCGTCAGCCGGGTCTGGATGTGGCTGTTGATCGGTTCGATGGTCTTGGGGGCGACGGCGGTGTTGACCCGTTTTCCTCGCTCGCGGCATCCGGTGTTGGGCGTGCTGGCCGCGATCCTGTTGGCGGGTTTGTTGTTGGTCGCTCCCGACGCGGCGGTCCTCGCCGGCCAATGGTTGATCGTGTCGTTGACGTTGGTAGTTGTCATGGTCGCGGTTCGATCGCTGATGACCGAACGACGGGCATCGCGGGTCCTGACGTCGCGTGGTTCGTCGCCCCGACGGACGACCGGATCGACCCATGACTTGCGGGGAGTGGATTCGGCAGCGGGTCAGCGCGGCCCGCAAGCCGGCGTCGCGCCTCGCCCCGCCGCCACGCCCCGGCCGGCCACGACGCTTCGGCCCGTGGAGTCTCTCGCGGCGAATCAAGCTCAACAGGAACAGAGCGATCACAGTCGCGGCGATCGCCGACGCGATCCCACGGACGTCGACGACCCGATCGGCATTTCCCCGCGGCGAAGCGGGGAACGACTTTCCGAACGAGGCCCCAGCCCGTCGATCGCCTCTCGGGCCGGTGATTCCGGTTTGGAGTCCACTCAATCGATCCTTGCGACGCAGGACGAAGATTCGAATCCGGGCGAATTCCCCGGCGGCGTCCGCGAACGCGGCCGTCTTGAAACCGGTGGCCGAGACGCGGGCGATTCCGAACCGGTCGACGACGATCCCTCCAGACGGCCGAGGCGATGACTCGGAATCACGTCCCCGCCGGCGAACGGCCCGTTTCGTTTCGGATCGCGACGTCGGCTTGGTGTTTGCTGGGCCTGTTGGTCCTCGTTCGTCCCGCCGGCGCGCAGGCCCCGCCGCTGAAAATCCAAACGTTGCCTCCCCAGTCACCGGCGGGGCAACGACTGCGAACCGTTGGCGTTTTCCCGTCGCAGTATCGCCTGATCCCGAACGATTTCGAACCGGTGCGTTACCAGCGGATCCGGGAGCTGTTTCAGCAATCCGAATCGATGCTCGGTGATCAAGGCCTCATCCGAAACGCGGTTTACCGGATCCGTTTCGAGGATGATTTTCTGGTCAGCGACCGCAGCACGCTGCTGGTCGACGGGGCCCTGGTCTCGTCGGGAGTCTTTCCGCTGGGCCGGACCAATTTGGCGATCGATCCGGACGCGGTGGTCAGCGGCGGATCGCAGGCGGACGCTTCGCGTTTGTTGCACGGCCCCGGGGGCGTTCTGCTCGGCCGGTTCGCGGCAACGGGCATCGAGGACGCAGCTCATTCGATCGACTTTGCTTGGACCTGTAAGGGACGACGGCGTGGCGACACCGTCGAGTTCGATTTGTTGATTCCGTCGGCGACGACCGCCTTGTTGGAGATCGAAACGCCCCGCGATGTCACCTTGGAAACCGACGACGGAGTGGTTCGGCGGATCGAATCGGCAGGGAGGTCCGGCGAAGCATCGTCGGGGCGTTTGTTTGCCGTCGATGCGGGCGGCCACCCTCGCGTGCGTTTGACGTTTCGATCGACGCTGCCGGCGGACGAAGCGACACCACTGGTGATTCGCCGATCGCGGACGCAATTCGGTTGGGAATCCGGGGGCATGACATGGACGCATCGTTTGACGCTGGAGACGCCGCGATCGTTTCGGTTTCCGCCATTGATCATCCCGTTCGGTTTAGTCGAATCCGTCGACGCCGACGCGTTGTCCTTGCCGTTCACGTTGCGGCGTGACGATGACGGAAAGGCCCGCCTGCGAATCGACGTGGATCCGCTGCGGAGATTCAGGGAGGTCGCCGAGGAATCGCAGCGCCCGTTGACGGTGATGCTAGAAATTCGAGGCCGCGTTCCCGCTGACGTTTTGCATCCGGTCGATGCGAAAAGCGAGTCCGAGAAATTGGCGGCCCGAGGGGTACTGCCGTATCCGATTTGGGATTCACCACAAGTCGTCAACGCGATCCCTTCGCAACAGATCCAGCTTCGTGCCGAACGTTCCTTGGCCCTTCATCGAACGGACTTCCCGCCCGGCTGGAAGATGTCGCAAAGTCAAGCTGCGGAAGACTTGTCGATCTGGCAATGGGAAGGCCCGTCGATCAACGCCGACGATGAATTGGTCGCCCGCTTGGCGCCTCGTTCGTCCATCGCCGGCGTTCGACGCTCGCTGCGACTGCGTTTGGGGGAAGCCGATCATCGTGCCGAGATGCGGATGGAGATTCCCGTCGCCGACGACGAGCTGGCGCCTATCCGATTGACTTTGCAACCCGGTTGGACGATCGACGCGATCACGTTCCCGACTTCGGCACGAGTGCTGGAGACGGCCGCGTTGTCTCGCAACAGTCTCGGTTTGACCGTTTGGCCGGAACCAGACGATTTGATCCCGAGTGACGCCGGGCGGCAGGTGCTGTTGCTGGACATCGCGGCCCGCGCCCCGGCTCGGTTCGGTCAAGATTCTTTGGCGGTAACGAAAACAGGGTTGGCCGAAATCGAAGGCTTGCCGACCGACTTGGCCTGCCTGGTCGATCCGCCCCCGTCGATCGACTGGAATGACTTGTCGGCGATGCAAAGCGATCCGGCCGCCTTCAAGCGATTGCCGCTGAATCGACAAGCGTTCCTGGGTGACCTGGCCGCCGACAGCCTGTTCTTTCACAACGACTTGGCGGAAGTCCCGCCACTGGAATTGGCGGTTCCGACGATCGAGTACGACGCCGACTTGTCGATGTCGTTGACGCAGGTCGATCGCGATGTGATCGAGACGATCGAAATCTCGACGACCGCCAACCTGTCGCGGACGAAATTCCAAGTGCTGGTCGACGCCGGCAGTGACCTGCCCGAATACGACTGGACGTTACGGGTGTCGCCGTCGCAGCCCGATGTGATGCTGTCGCCGTCGCAATTGACCGAGACGCTTGAGGGCCGACGCCTGTCGGTCAGTTTCCAGCTCGACGCGGATTTCGAGCAAGACCTGCGAGCCTCTGCGGTCGGTGAACGAGCCCGCCTGGTGGGCGTGCGACGGTATCCCATCGAGCGACGCGTCCGAACGATCGCCTTGCCGTCGGTTCCCGGTGCGAAACGCCAAGAGGCGGTGCTGGTTTCGGGTTCACAGCTTCAAGTGAGCGCTTCCCAGGGTGTTCTGGACGCGGTTCCGTTTCCGCTGACGCTTGACGGATCCGAGACGGTCGCCCCGTCGGTCGGATCGCATCGATTCATGACACGTTTTCGTTACGACCCGGTCGACGCTCCGACGATCGATGTGTCGCTGGGCCGGTTGCCCCGAGGCGAAACCAACGTGTGGTCGCAAGACGTCCTGGTGATCGCATCGGCCCGCGGTAGCGACGTGATCCGCGTCGACCTTTCGGTCAGTTCCGACCAAGACATCGTGATCGACGTGCCGCTGAATCTACGATTGGCTTCGCTGAATCGTCGCGGACGTCCGATCGACACGTCGACGATGGATCAGAACCCGATCCGCTTGTCAACCGGTTCCGGTCGTCGCGAAGACATCCGTTTGACCTTCGTTCGCCAACGCTTGGGCAATTGGGCATCACGGGATTGTTACATCCCGTCGATCCAACCCCGCGGCGTCGTTTGGCGCTCGGCGTACCGGTTGGAAGCTTCGCCGGAGACGATGCTGCTGAGCGATGTGTTGCGAAAAGGACGCTCCTCGGATGCCGGCTCCGGTGCACCCCGTGGTATCCCGGTCCAGCCTTCCGCGTCGGTGACATTGTTGCGTCGTGATTTGTTGTTCGCCGTGGGGTGTTGTTTCGCATGCTTGTCTTTCGCGGTCGGCTGGGGGGTGGCGCGGATCAGCCTGCCGTTGACGCTCGCCGCGGCGGTTTTGGTTTCGATCGTGGCGTTTTTGTGGCCGCATTTTTCGCTGCCTTTGGTCGGGTGGATCTTGCTGCCTTGGATTTCAGCGGCGTTGCTGCACACTTCACTCCGGCGGATCGTTTCGCAACAGGAACCGAGCCGGGGCGGAATCGACAGCGATGAAGCGTCGGGGTCTTTCTCGGTTGCCGCGAAGTTGGCGACGGTCGTCATCCCCGCGCTGGTGCTGGGCGGTTTCAGTCAGATTCGTGGCCAAGCTCAGACGCCGGGCGGCCGGACGGCGCCGGCCGCGATCACACCATCGGCGGCGGTTTCCGCCTCCGATCCCGGCGAAGTCGTCGACGTGTTGATCCCGATCGACGAGGACGGCAACGCGATCGGCGAACACTGCTACGTCCCCAGGAGCACCCTGGAGCAATGGACGCTGTCGGCGGAAACCCGGTCGGCCGCGATGCCGCTGTTCCGTTCGGCTCGCTACTCCGTGGATCTCGGTGCGGTCGATCCCGAAGCCGCCGATTCGGATTCGTCGCTGCCCTTGATGACGGTCGATGCCGACTTTGATTTGCTGTTCGATCAGCCGACCAGTCGAGTCCGCTTGCCGATCGATGCCGCCAAAATACAACGAATCGAATTGATCCGAACCGACAGCGATCGGGTGGTGCGATTCGCGGCTGCCGAAACCAGACTTCGCGAAACATCCGAAAACCCGGTCGACGGCGGCGTGCTTCCCCCGCAACGCAACGACGCGGGTCTGTCGGGCGAGGTGGGGACGATGGTGACGATTCCGGAATCCGATGCGGTGCGGCTGCGGGTCACGATGGTGCCGGAGATCGAGGCCGACGATTCGGAGGTGACACTGCGTTTAGCGATCCCGCGAATCGCTCCGGCGTCGTTGAGCGTCACCAGCGACCGGGGGCTCGGTCCGATCGAATTGCGCGAGCACGTCGGCCGGGCGGTTCGAGATTTGAACGGAAATTTGCGTTCGGTCGCCTTGGGGCCGATCCCGAGTCTGGAGTTGACGTATCGTCAGCAGGAAGTCACGCCGCCGCCGCGGAGTGAACAACTGCTCCGGCGGTACTACGTTCAAGCCGGACCGGCACAAACGGTGATCGACTGCGAACTTTCGCCCCTCGGAAAAAATCAAGTCGGCGATCTGGTGCAAGTCTTTCTCGACCAAGCCGTTCCGACCTTGATCACGCCTCACTGGCGAATCATCGACGTCGTTCCGATGTTCGGCAACCGAACGTTGGTTCAATTCGAACGGGTGATTGCATCGGAGGAACCGATCCGCTTGACGACGGTCGTTTGTCAAGCGTGTCTGGAACAGCCGGTCGTCGATGTCGACGGCGCGCAGGCCGCCGCGCAGGTCGGGCCGGGTTTGTCGTCGACGAGTATCGATCTGCCGCGTTTTTTCTCGGCCGGCGGCTTGTCTTCGCAACCGGTGCAGGTCGCGATCGGATCGACCGGAGGTGTCGACGTGCGATTCAGCGGTGACGATGACGTCACGAGCGGTTCGTCCGAGTCGGTGGTCACGCCCGACCAATTCTTCGCTTCGTGGCGTGGGTTTCGTAGTCAAGCCGAAGTCGTGCGGCAATTCTTGACGGCGATCCCGCGGTTGACTCTGGTCACATCGATGACGTCGCCGCTGGTTCGCGATCAGGTGCAGCATCTGCATTTGGGCACGACAGAAATCGTGGGACCGGCGTCCGTGGCCGGTTCGACCGGCAATGATCGTCGTCGACGATCGCGGGCCGGCATCGAACTGCAATTGCGTTACGAGGCGGTGTTGGACGTTTCGCGATTCGATTCCATCGCCGAAATCACTTTGGAAATGCCCGACGGTTTCCTGCCCCGCGTGATGACGGTCGGTGATCGCTTCGCCGAGGCGTCGCTGTTGCGGCGTCCGGACGACGCCGCGGTCTATCTGGTCGACTTGAAACGAGTCCTTCAAGTCGAACCTTCCGCAACGCTCTCGGACGACTCGGGTGAAGATCGGCCCGACCCCTTGGCACTCGGGCGTCGGTTGACACGCGTCTCCTTAACGGCCGTCAAGGTGATCTCGCCGGGCGAATCGTTTGCATGGCCGCGGGTGACGCTGTGGCCGGGGCGGTCCGAACAACTGGGCGGTCGCGAGCGGTTGGTGGAGAACTCTCGCTCGATGGTGTTGACCCGAGATCCGAGAGTTCACCTTCGCCCACATGATTTCGACGCGATTCGGAATCAAACCCCGCGCGCGTTTCGGTGGAGCGGTTTCGGTTCCAGCGAATTGACCGACCGCGGTTGGATTCAGGTCGCCGCATGGAAAGAAAGTGAACAAACGCAAGCACCGGAGTTTACGCGGAAACCCCTCGGGACGCAGCTGACCGGCGACAGCCCGGATTGCGATTTGCTGACGGAGATCACTCGGGTCGACGGACGATGGCAGTTCCGTTTCCGTGTCGAATTTGCCGGCGAGCCGCCGGAATACTTCGACCTCGCCGTTCCCACGTCTTGGTCAGCCGACTTGTCCGTCGCCGGCGCGTCGACGTGGTTGCAGCAGCCTTCCCCCGATGCGGCTTCTCAGTGGTTGCGGATCCGTAAGCCGGCGACGCGGGAAACGGAATCGGATCCGGGTGTCCGGGTTTACTCCGTCACGGGACGCTTGATCACGGCCGACCGCGGGCCGGTGGCCGTCCCCAAAATCCGTTTCCCGGCGACGGGAAAGCGAATCGAAAAGTTGTCGGTGCCGACGCGAATCGGAAACGACACGGTGCGATGGAGATCGTCGGGCGTCGAGACGCTCAACGATGACGGCGACGAACATTTGATGCAGGTTCGGAACAAGAATTGGTCGATCGATCTGGTCTCGGCGCCACCGAGTGGGTCGCCGCTGAAAGTGTTGGCCCGCGACGCCCGTGCCTTCGTTCGCACCGAAGCGACTTTGATGTCGACCAAGTACTTGGTGGTGCCGGGGTCGGGGCGAACGTTGGAAGTGAACCTTCCCGAGGGCGCCACGTTTGTTCGCGCCGGCGCAGCCGGTCGTCCGGCGACTTGGAGCCTGACGCCCGCCACGTCGACCACGGGAGGACGAATCAGCATCGACTTGGCGTACAGTCGTTTGCCGCAGTTGGTTGAACTGCTGGTGCAATACCCGACCAGCAGTTTGACGTTGTCGGCCGACCAAGTCACGACACTGATCCCATCAGTCCGACGATCCGGCCGGGCGACGTCCGCGGAAGCACCGCCGCCGACTTGGTTGAGCATCTCGTTGGCCAATCGGACGTCCCGATCCTCCGCGACGGCCGGCGAGCGTCGTCTCGAGCTGGCCGAGAGAATCTTGACGACCCTGGAAGCAACGGGAGAGTTGATCGCCGAACGGCCGGCCGCCGAGATGGCCAGTTGGATGTCCGATTGGGCGCGAGAGTATGCCGAGATTCGTGCCGCGGCGATGGCCGGCGCGATCGTTTTGTCGACAGAAAATCGCGAGAAATGGACGCTGCTTGATCGGCAACTCCAGACGCTGTTGACCCGCGTCGGTCTGACGACGGAGGACATCAAGACACGGCAAATGTCGACCGAAGCCTTGCCGGGTTTCGGGCTTGTTCAGGTCGTTTCGCCCGCCGATCCGATTTCGGCGGACCCGACCGGATTCGATCCGGTGTTGCTTCGTCGCGAAGTGGCCGCGGCGACGGCTCGCGATTCGGACCTGCGATGGATCTTGAGGAACGTTTTGGTCTTGTTCGTCACGGCGGCGGCTCTGGTGTTCGCTTGGCCTTATCGCCGCCGCATGTCCGCTTGGTTGACAAATCCGGTATTTTGGTTGGCTGCGGTGGGCGTCTGCTTCTTTGTCGTCGCCCCGCCGCCGATCGCGATCGCCGTGGTGATGGTCGCGATCTGTTTCGCGGTCTTTCCCAGCAAGCAGGCGACCGCTGGTCAAAACTGAACACGGTGCAGACGATGGTTTTTTGTCCGAAGACTCGACGGCGTGTCCGGTGGAACAGCCCCAAGGCGGCATTCTGGTTGACCCTTTGTTTATCGATGCCGCCGACGGTGTCGACGGCGGCCGATATCTTGGCGTCCCCCGACGAGGATCATTCGGTCCAGCGTGCCGAGCGATCCTTGGCCGTCCGTGACGGTTACCGGATTCGCTTGGTCGCCTCGGAACCGCTGGTGATCGACCCGGTTTCGGTTCGCTTGGATCGCGACGGTGTGTTGTGGGTGGTCGAGATGCCGGATTATCCCAGCGGTCCCCGAGACGGAAAACCGCCCGCCGGTCGCATCAAGCGTTTGATCGACGACGACGCCGACGGCGTGTTCGACCGGGCGACGCTGTTTGCCGACGGATTGATGTTCCCCACCGGGGTCCAGCCGTATCGGAACGGAGCCTTTGTGACCGTCGCGGGCCAGATCATTGAGCTGATTGATCACGACCGGGACGGAATCGCGGACGAAACCAACGTCTTGTTCGAAGGTTTCGCCACCGAGAACGAACAGCTTCGCGCGAATCATCCGCTGTTGGGACCCGACGGTCTTGTTTACGTCGCCGGCGGGCTGCGTGGCGGAAAAGTCCGTGCGGTGGATCCGCGTTTCGGTGCGAAAGAGCAGCCGATCGATCTGACACGCCACGATTTCTGCTTTGATCCCGAAGGCGGCCTGTGGAGGGCGATCGCGGGCGACAGTCAGTACGGCTTGACGATTGACGACTTCGGACGTCGTCTCGGTTGCAGCAACCGCAATCCTGCCAAGATCGCCATGCTCGACGCAGACTGCATCAACCGTGATCCCTGGTTGACGCCGAGGGACGCCATCGGCGACGTGGCTTTGGCCGCCGATCAATCGTCGGTCCATCCGATCTCCGACGCTTGGACGACCAGCAACTTGCACGCCGGACAGTTCAGCGCCGCCTGTGGTGTGCTGGCGGCCGGCCTGACACGGCACGATGCCGGCGAACCGGCGGATGCACCGGAGTGGTTGCTGGTGTGCGAGCCGACCGGTTCGTTGGTGCAGCGACAAGGCTTGTGGCGGCGGGACGGTCGCTTCGTTGCCGCCCGGGAACCTTTCGAAGCCGAATTCGTTGCCTCCAGTGACGACTGGTTTCGTCCCGTGGATCTAACGCTCGGCCCCGCTCAGTCCGTTTTCATCACCGACATGGCGCGGGCCGTGATCGAACATCCGGATTGGGTGCCGGTGGAACTGAAAAATCGCCCAGACACCTGGTACGGCGAAGACTTGGGACGCATCTGGCAGGTCAGTCGTGTCGGAACGCCCGCGGCAAGCGGAACCGGTCAGCCGACGGCCGACGTTTGGGACGGTCTTTCTTCCGATGATCCTTGGCGACGTGCCGGCGCGTCTCGGACACTGTACGAAAGTCTTCGCGGCGATCCGGCGGCGGAGGACCGATCGCGAACCGTCGCCCGGTTGCGAACGATCTTTCGCGACGACGCAAAGTCCCCGCCCACCCGCGGCCGCGCCGCGGCCCTGCTGTTTGCGATCGATGCCATGACGCGATCGGATTTCAGGGCCGGCCTGGCGGATCAGGACCCACGGATCAGAACGTTGCTGATCGGCAGCGCGGTGCGAGCGACCGAGGGTTATCAATGGATCGTCGATGCGATGAATCAGGCGAGCGACGAAACGGACGCCGGCGTCGCAACGCAGTGGGCGATGGTGCTGGGAAGTTCCGACTTTTTGGACTCACTCGCCGGATCGCGACCCGACGCGATGATCGAGGTGGTCAAGACTTTCATCAAGTTCAGCCGACGGTTTCCCGAGGACGCGATCTTGCAAAAGAGTCTCGGCGCGATCGAGTCGCGTTGCTTGGCGACGGGGCTGCGGATCGGCCTGGAGGCTTCTTCGCGACGGTCGATCGACGACCGGTTGCTGCGGCAATGGTTGCGACGCTCCGCACGCTCGGACCCGCACGGGACGCTTCGACAAATCTTCGCGACCGAGGACGACGTGTCGGCCGAGACGATCGCCTGGATCGCGGCGTGGTGGGACGGTGCCCGAGCGTCGCCCGAAATGCGATCCGGCGGATGGGCCGATTTCCGGCAGCCCTTGGGACGTCCCGAGATCGCTGCGACCATGACTCGGATCGCCGGCGACGAAAGCACCGCAACCGCCCGGCGAGTGGAGGCGATCGAGATGTTGGACGAATTGGCCGGACGCGGGATCGTCGAAGCGGATCCCGCACCGCTGCACCGATTATTGATGACGGAACAACCTGTGACGATCGAATCGGCCCTGCTGCGATGTTTGGCGCGAAACGATTCCGTTCGGATGCGGTCGACTTTTGAAAAGGATCCTGCGGCGTTTTCTTTTGCCGGCGGTGAAGCCTTCGTTAAGGCGACGGCGGGGCGGGACGACGGGATCGACTGGCTGCTCGACGCGATCGAAACCGGGCGAATCGCAAAGTCGATGATCGGTCCGGATTTGGCCAAACGATGGCAGCAACATTCCGACACATCGCTCCGCGGACGGGCACGAGACGTCTTCGCCTCGGACCCGAATCGCTCGGCCGTGCTCGACCAGTATCGGGAAGCGTTGGACGAAACGGTGACGGACATCCGTGGCATTCGGTTGGGCAGTGGCGATCCCGTGGCGGGCAAGAAACTGTTTTCGCAGCACTGTGCGGGGTGCCACCGGATCGACAGCGAAGGGACCAACGTCGGGCCTGACATCAGTGATTCTCGTTCCAAGACCCCCGAATATCTGTTGACCGCGATTTTGGATCCGAATGCCGCGATCGACGCCGCGTTCGTGCAAACGATCGTGTTGACCGACGACGGTCGGCTGCTGGACGGATTGTTGGTCGACGAATCGACATCGACGATCACCCTTTTGCAAAAAGGCGGCAAGCGAATCATCATCAATCGCGACACGATCGAAGAACGCTCGATGCCAGGCGTTTCCTTGATGCCCGACGGCTTCGAACAATCGATTTCGGTCGATCAGATGGCCGACTTGATCAGCTACCTGAAGAACTGGCGGTACGGAACGGGGACGCGAGTTATCGGGGACGGGCACTAACGCAGTTGGAACAGGCGTTTCGCATTGGCGGTTGTGACACTCGCCAAGTGATCCGGCGTCACGCCGCGGACGTCTGCTAGGCAACGCAGCGTGTGCTGTACCCTGGCCGGTTCGTTGGGACGTTTGCCGCGGAAAGGTTCCGGGCTGAGATAAGGTGAATCGGTTTCGACCAGCAACCGGTCCTCGGGAACGATTTTCGCCACCGCGCGCAGATCGTCGCTTTTCTTAAACGTCAACATGCCGGCGAAGCTGATGAAAAGTCCGTGATCCAAACACGATTTCGCTTGGTCGACGTGGCCGGTGAACGAGTGCATGACGCCCGGCGGGACCGACGATTGTTTGTCAAGCTGTTCCAGAATCAGGTCACAGCTTTCTCGCATGTGGATCACCATCGGCAGTCCGGTTTGACGGCACAGCGTCATGTGTCGGTCGAAGTAATCGTGTTGATCCGCCAACGGCGTGTCGTCCCAGTAACAATCCAGCCCGGTCTCGCCGATCGCTCGCACACCGGGACTGCCCGCGAGTTCTTCGATCGCGGCCCAATCACTCTCGGCAGCCGTGGCGATCGAGTTCGGTTGGATGCCGACAACGGCGTGCAGGTAATCGGGAAACTCCGCGGCCAGTTCGATCGCACGTCGGCTGGTGGCCAAGTCGATTCCGATCACGGCGACGCCGACAACGCCGGCGGCTTGGGCCCGCTGGACGACCGCGTCGACGTCGCCGGCAAAGGCGTCTGTGTTCAGATGAGCGTGGGTGTCGAACAGTTCCAGCGACATGAATCAAGCTGTAAAAAAGAATCGGGTGACGTGATAAAAAATCGGCGCGGCGAAACAGATGTTGTCGATCTGGTCCAGCACCCCGGCGTGACCTTGCACCAGCGTTCCCGTGTCGGTCACGCCCCGATCACGTTTGATGGCGCTCATCGTCAGCGTGCCCGCGTTGGCCATGATCGTCACGACGCCGCCGATCACGCCGGCTTCCCAGGGATAAAACGGCGTGGCCCAAGACAGCACCGCGGCGATCAGGCCGGTCGAAACGATCGAACCCAAGACGCCTTCCCAGGTTCGCGACGCGTTGATCTTTTCGGCGATCACGTGCCGGCCCGCCAGCACGCTCCATGCCCGCTCGAATACCAAGGACAGCTGCGCGATCAGAACGAAAAAGATCATCAGGCTCAGGTTGTTGCCTTCCCACAGCGGACGCGCCGCGCCGGCGGCCGGCGCGGTACGCACCAAAACCAAATCCAACAAAGCCGGAGCGTGACTGAGCGAATAAACACAAATCAAAAGGCCCGACTGAATTTTGGCGCTGCGTTCCAAAAACCGTTTGTAGTCGCCCGCGATCGCGGCGCGGGCCGGAATAAAAAGGCTCGCATAAACCGGGATCACGATGCTGTAGTAGTCGTAATACTGACTGCCCAAACCGATCAGCAAGTACTGCAGCGGCGTGAAGATGAAGAAGATCCAAAACAGCGTTCGGTGATCGCCGCGACGTGTCGGCGTCATCGTGATGAATTCACGCATCGCCCAGAAAGAGACCAAGAAAAACAACACGACCACGCCGACGCGGTGAAGCAACAGGCCGATCGCAAAGATCGCCAGCATCATCCACCACACGCGGATTTTTCGGTTGAAGCGACCGATCAAAGTCGTTTCGACGCCCAATTTTTCGCGTCGCGACAAGAACCAGCCGACGACCGTCGCGATCCCCAGGGCGACCAGGATCAGGGCCAGCAGCCAATACGTCGGTGCCATTTGCACCTGCGTTTGACCGCTCACCGCTTGCGTGGCCGCCTGCTGCAACGCCTCGTCGGCGGCGGCTGAATCAATCGGCATCGCGAACCCTATCGTAGTTTGGCCGTGACGGCATCACCCATCTCCGTCGTCGAAACCGACGCGCCGCCACGTGCGATATCCGCCGTTCGTCGTCCGTCGGCCAAGACGTCTTGGACGGCCGATTCGATGGCATCGGCTTCGTCCGCCAAGTCCAACGAATGACGCAGCATCATCGCCGACGCCAGGATCGTGGCCAGCGGATTGGCGATGCCTTTCCCGGCGATGTCCGGCGCGCTTCCGTGGATCGGTTCGTAAAGACCCGGACCACCGTCGCCCAAAGAGGCGCTCGGTAACATGCCCAGCGATCCGGGCAACATGGACGCTTCGTCGGTCAAAATGTCCCCGAACATGTTTCCCGTCACGACGACGTCGAAGTCGGCCGGACGGTTGATCAAGTGCATCGCCATCGCATCGACCAACACGACGTCGTACTGGACGTCGGGAAATTCTTCCGCCATCACGCGGGCCGCCGTTTGTCGCCACAATCGACTCGGTTCCAACACGTTGGCTTTGTCGACGCTGGTCAGTCGGTTGTCGCGTCCCCGCGCCGCTTCCGCCGCCAAGCGGACGATGCGTTCGACTTCGTGAACGCTGTACACCATGGACTGGAACGCGGATTCGTCGGGACCGCTTCCGCTGCGTCCCGACTGGCCGAAATAGATGCCGCCGGTCAGTTCGCGGAAAAACAAAATGTCGGTTCCCGTGATGATCTCGCGGCGAAGCGGCGAGGCGTCGGCGAGTTGGTCGAACATTTTGATCGGCCGCAAGTTGGCGAACAGCCCGAGTTCCTTGCGGATTTGGAGCAGCCCGGCTTCGGGTCGTGTTTTCGCCGACGGATCGTCCCACTTGGGGCCGCCGACCGCGCCCAACAGGATCGCTCGGCTGGCGCGACACGCATCGATCGTCGGTTGGGGCAACGGGTCGCCGGTTTCGTCGATCGCGGTGCCGCCGATCAAATGCGACGTGAATTGAAACTGATGATCAAACTTTGCCGCGACCGTTTCCAAGACGGACTTGGCAATTTCGACGATTTCGGGGCCGATGCCGTCACCGGGCAACAGGACAAGGTTAGCTTTCAAGGTCATCAAAACGGGTTGGAGGGTCGGTCGTGAGGGACGGACAGCTTAAACGACACGGCAGTTTCGCCACAGCGGACGACTCGCGCGCCGACGACCGCCCCACCGGTGCGCCGAAAAATCGTCACGACCCGATCTCTCGGCCCGACACGAAAACACGCCGCAACGGCTTGGCGATTCGGCCTCGGCCGAGAGGCCGTCGGCGAGCAAGACTTTGGCGTCCGTGCCGTCCGTTCTCGTTTGCCCCGAATCCGACATGTCCTCACCGCTCTTTCCCTCCAGCATCGAAGCCACGTTCGGTCCGGTCACGCTTGATTCGGCGACGATCGCCGACACGAAGATCGGCTCGGTGCCCCTGGTCGGCCGTCGCACCAAGCGTCCCACGCCGGCCGACACGCTCGGCGTGTTGCACTTGGTCAACGGCGAACACTTTTCCGGCGCCGAACGCGTCCAGTCTCATTTGGGCCGTTGCCTGCCCGATCGAGGGGTGACCGCGGATTTCGCATGCGTCAAGCCGGGCAAGTTCGCCGACATGCTCGATCAACACGCCGGGGCCTGGGGGAAAGGATTTCGTACCGAGATGAAGGGCCGCTTGGACCTCCGGGTCGCCGGAGCGATCGGTGATCTGGTCCGTCGACACGGCTACGATTTGCTGCACGCTCACACGCCCAGGACGGCGATGATCGCGGCGTTGGTTGCCAAGCGGATGCGTCTCCGCTGGATCTACCACGTCCACAGTCCCGCCTCGCGAGATTCGGATCGTGTCGTGGTCAATCGCATCAACGCGTGGATCGAAAAGCTGTCGCTGCGGACCGCCGATCATCTGATCACAGTCTCCGAAAGCCTTCGTCAAGATTGCTTGGCCGTCGGAACACCGGCCGACAAAGTCACGGTCGTTCACAACGGCGTCCCCGGCATCTGTCCGCCTCGTGAATCGACCCCGGTGGTCGGCGGACGCTGGACGATCGGCATGATCGCCTTGATGCGGCCTCGCAAGGGACTGGAGGTCGCACTCGGTGCGCTTTCGATTTTGAAAACTCGACGACTGGACGTTCATCTCCGATGCATCGGTCCGTTCGAAACGGATGCGTACCAACGCCAGATCCTTCGGCAAGTGGAAAGCCTTGGGCTACAAGACCTCGTCCAGTGGCAAGGCTTTACCGACGACGTCCCGCAAGCCTTGTCACGACTCGATGCGATGGTGTTGCCCAGTCTGTTCGGCGAAGGTTTGCCGATGGTGGTCCTGGAGGCGATGGCTGCCGCGGTTCCGGTCATCGCCACGGCGGTCGAAGGCACACCGGAAGCCGTCACCGACGGCGTGGAGGGTTTGCTGGCCTTGCCCCGCGACGCGGAAAGCCTGGCCGACAAGATCACCGATCTCGTCACCGGCAAGGTCGACTGGCAATCCCTGTCGACCGCCGCCGAGTCACGGCACGCGACCCAGTTTTCCGATCACGCCATGGCCCAAGGTGTCGGCGACGTGTACCGACGACTGTTCGAATCGGGACGCTGAATCGATCGATCGGGATTTCTGATAGATTGTGGCTGCACCCCCGATCCAGGAAACCCGATTCATGACTCTGCTTTATTACGACCCGGTTTTCATGGAACACCGGACCGGGCAGCACCCCGAGAATCCCGGACGATTGCAATCCGTCGTGAAGCATCTGCACTTCGTCGGGTTGGATTCGATGTGTGGCCGGCCGGCATGGCAGGCGGCGACCGATGATCAAGTCGCACGTGTTCACGATCCGGATTACGTCCGCTCGATCGATTCGATGGCCGGACGCGGCGGCGGATGGATGGACGAAGACACGCGGGTCAGTCCGCGATCGCTCGACGTCGCAAAGCTGGCCGCCGGTGCCGCCGTCGATGCCGTCGATCGAGTCTTGGACGGACAGGATATAAATGCGATGGTGTTGTCGCGTCCCACGGGACA
>CAYVRC010000021.1:0-48307 GCA_964453205.1 uncultured Pirellulaceae bacterium
CAGTCAGAAGTCTCTGAGTCTTTCTCTGGTGGCCGGTTTGCGTTAACTGGGGCGTGAATGTTAACCGAGAGAGTCCGAGAGATTCGGCGGTTGGTGTCGGGACAGCGGGCCGGAAAGATGCTTTCCGGTTGTCTCACCGAACCGGACGAGAGCGAACAGGGAAGGCCAGCGGTGGCTAGAAAGTGCCGCAAACTGCCGGCACCAACGCAAAAAGGCCGATGCGGGTGCATCGGCCTTTGGCGTTCAATGGTGGGCAGCAGCATTTCGCTACTGTCCACGAAGGCTCCCCCGGCAGGACTCGAACCTGCGACAAGGCGGTTAACAGCCGCCTGCTCTACCAACTGAGCTACAGGGGATCGTTTGATCAAGCACGTGTTGATTCGACACTTCGGGTTTGTCGGCCGTTCGCTGTCCTTGATCAGACAGGCGGATCCTAGAGCCTGAATCCGACTTGTTCAAGATAGCTTTGAAGATCTTTTGCGTGTTCCCTCCGGCCGCGCGACCTTTGTCCCCTGTGCGTTCGGCCCCTATCGCTCGCGGTTCGACCGGTCGGACGCCGCCGGCGGGGTCTCGGAACGGGTTTTGATCATCGTGATCCGGTTGCCCGATTTGCTGTACCGGACTTCGTTCATGATTTCGCCGATCAGCAGAACGCCGCGGCCGCCGGGCACCTCCAACAAATCCTCGCGGCGGGGATCCGGGACCGTGGCGAGGTCAAAGCCGTCGCCTTGATCCGCGATTTCGATCCGGACACGGCGTCCATCGCATTCCAGGCGGACATCGACGGTTTTCTCGACAGAGCATTGATTGCCGTGCCGGATGGCGTTCACGATCGCCTCTTCGTAGGCCAATCGGACTCGGAAGCGGTCGTCTTCCGGCCAGCCCTTGCGGGCCATCGCCTCGATCAATTCGACGGCCAATGAACTTCCGATCGACGTGTCCGACGGGATGCGGCGGTGCAACCTCCAGACGCTCGAGTCGAGATTTTCCATGCCATCGGTCCTTGAGATTCGATTCGAAGCTCTTCGTGCATTCCGGACGGGCTTTTGGGGGGAACCGCTCCGACGTTCAAGCGGTCCCCGCCGAACCGAAATCACCGGCCGAACCGTCGGCCCCGAATAACCGCTCCAGACGCGTCAGCCGAAGCGTTTCGCGGACCGGTTCCCCGACGTTGTCCAAGATGACGTGCCCACCGAGCCCACGGACGTGGCGATGGATCCGGATCAGCTGGCTGAGCCCGGAGCTTCCGATCCATTTCGTTTGCCCGAGGTCGATGCAGACCAGCCGCCGCGAAGTGTCTTCTTTGACGACTTGCAGGGCTTTCCCCAAAACCGTCGAAACCGCACTTCGATTCAACGCATCCGGGGCGAAGGAGACTGTCTGGCGATCCTTGCCCGGACTGACGCTGATCAAGTCGGATTCGAACATGCGGCGGACCGTCAGATAGGTTTTTTGCAACTTTAACCGGAAAAGCATAACGCAAATCGGCCGGACCCACAACGCTCCGGCGGCATTATCTGGAGCGATGCGACGGGGCGCCGCGGCGCGCGCGGCGTGTCATTCGCCGGCTTGCTTGGCGGATCGAAGGATCAAGCGGTTTTCCCCGTCGAATTCGGTGATTTCGCCGGTGATCGACCAGTGATCGTCCCCGGCGTCTTCGCGAATCGCTTCGACCAAACGTTGGAGCATCAGGTTTTCGACGACCAGAATCTGGGGCAGGCGGGGCATCCGGGATGCGCCTGGTGCCTGCGTCGACGTTGTCGCGGATTCCCTGGTGCGAGTCAAAACACCGTTTCCGGTCGACCGGAACGGACTGATCCGAGTCTCGGTCTGGAAGCTCCACGAGGACGCGGTGGTGGTCGCCGCATCGTCCGTCTGAGCCGCCGCGTCGCCCGCAGCCTCGTCGGGGATGAATACCCAGCGGCGGCCCATCATGGCGATGCGTCCGATCGTGGGGGGGATCAGCGTGCCTTCGCGAAATCGACGCGCGGCGTCGGACGAGGAAATCGGATCGCTGGAATTTCGCCCGTAGGTGGACGTCAAATCGCCGGAACGCGGAAACCCTCGGCCGGCGCCGGGGTAGCCGCCCGCGTCGTCGATGCCTTGGCCGGCCACGGACCTCGTCGGCGACGAACCGTCTTGCGCGGCGGCGCGGGACCGCGTCGACGCGGTATCGAGCATCCAGCCCGGCAACCAGGCCGCCGAAACCGTCGCTGCGACGACCAAGGTTTTTTTCCAACCTCGCGAAAAACGCATCGGCTTCTTCGCCCAAACCAGCAACACGAAAATCAACAACATCATCAGTCACCGTTCAAAAGGTAGGGAGGGATTGCCTTTTGGCCGGTCCGTCTAGTGTCGTGGAATGGCCATCGCATGCAAACTGACCACGGCGCCGACGGTGATCATCGCGAGACCGAGCCAGCGAGGCGGTTCGACCCGCTTGGTCGGCTTGGGATGCACTTGCATCAAGAACGACTGCATGGTGTCGAACTGTTGAGGGTCGGCCTGCTTGGTGACCTTGGCCAGCGTTCGCGTCGCCGGCTCGTTGAGCACGAACGATTCGATCATGCGGAACTGAATGCCCAGCAGGATCAACAAAACGCCCAATAAAAAATATCGATTGCGTGTCATTTTCATGGGAACACGGTTTGGAAAGACGGACGGCGTACGGGGGAAGGAACTGTCGAGCGATCGACCGGTCTCGGTCCACCTGGGAACCGTGAAAGTCGGCGGGGTGGCGGCATGCCGGAAGGGACGACTCGACCTGAGGGCCGAAGTCGCTCGGAATGCGTGGCCGGTCGGTAAGCCTGGGAACCTGTTTCGATCGCTAAGGCTTTTCTTCGTCCGCTGACCCGCGGGATCTGGAAAGGTTCTCGGACAAGCCAGGCCGAACGGATTGATCGGTTCGCAGCGACTGATTCGGTTGCGACGGGGGACCAAGTGGGTCGCGCTCGCGGCAACGTCACCCGATCCGCCACTAGATCGCCGATTCAGTCCTGTTTTTCTCCGCTGCGGCAGCCTCTAGATTAGGGAACGGTCTTCCCCGCTCCCCCCGCTCTTGCCGGCCCGTCCGGTTTACACGCATCACTCCATGAACATCCGCCCGATCCGAAAACTGTTAGTCGCCAATCGCAGTGAAATTGCTACCCGAGTCTTTCGCAGCGCGACGGAACTTGGGATTCGAACCGTCGCCATTTATTCGCACGAAGACCGCTATGCCCTGCACCGCTTCAAGGCCGACGAGGCCTATCAGGTCGGAACCCCCGGCGAGCCGATCCGCTGTTACCTGAACATCGAAGCCATCGTCGGCTTGTGCAAACAGCACGACGTCGACGCGGTTCACCCGGGCTATGGTTTCTTGTCGGAGAACCCCGAATTCGCGCGAGCGCTCGAGGATGCCGGCGTGCTGTTCGTCGGCCCCAGCGTGCGGTCGTTGGAACAGTTGGGCGACAAGACGTCGGCGCGACGCTTGGCCGAAGGGGCCGGCGTGCCGATCTTGGGCGGAACCAACCGGGCCGTTCGTGACGCCGCCGAAGCGGAGCAGATCGCCGAAGAAATCGGTTACCCGATCATTCTGAAAGCCTCCAAGGGCGGTGGCGGCCGTGGCATGCGGGTGGTGATGTCGCCCGACGAATTGACACCCGCGTTGGAAGCCGCCCGGCGCGAAGCCAAAACCGCGTTCGGCAGCGACGAGGTCTTCGTCGAACGCTTCATCCGAAACGCCCGGCACATCGAAGTCCAACTGTTGGGAGATCGATGCGGGAACCTCGTGCATCTATATGAACGTGACTGCAGCGTCCAGCGCCGACACCAAAAGGTCGTCGAGATCGCACCGGCACCCAATCTTGCACCGGAGATCCGCGACGCGCTTTGCGGGGCGGCCATCAAGATCGGCAAAGCCGTCGGAGAAGTCTCCGCCGATGCCGCCGGCCGAGGCAACTACGAGAACGCCGGTACCGTCGAGTTTTTGTACGACGTGGACGCCGAGGAATTCTTTTTCATCGAAGTCAATCCGCGAATCCAGGTCGAACACACCGTGACCGAAGAAGTCACCGGCATCGATATCGTGTGCAGCCAGATTCGCGTCGCCCAAGGTTATCCGTTGGGCAGCCCCGAGGTCGGCTTGGCCAGCCAAGACGACATTCGCACCAGCGGTTTCGCCCTGCAATGTCGGGTGACGACCGAAGATCCGGCGAACCAGTTTCGTCCCGATTACGGCCGCGTCAGCCATTACCGATCGGCCGCCGGTTTGGGCATTCGTTTGGACGCCGGCAGCGCGTTCAGCGGGGCGGTGGTCAATCCGTTTTACGATTCCATGTTGGTCAAAGTCACCGCGCGGGGGCGCACGTTGGCAAACGCCGCGGCGCGGATGGACCGTTGCTTGCAAGAGTTCCGGATCCGGGGTGTGAAGACGAACATTCCGTTCTTGATTCGCATGGTCAATCACCCGACGTTCTTGGCCGGACAGGCGACGACGCGGCTGATCGACACGACGCCCGAACTGTTCGAGTTGCCCAAGCGGCAAGACCGCGCGACGAAGTTGCTGAAATTCTTGGCCGAAACGATCGTCAACGGAAATCCTTTGGTGAAAGATCGCCCGGTCGCCTTTCGTCGCGCCGCGGCGCCGGTTCCCGCGATCCCGCACCTCGCCACGCCGCCGCGGGGAACCAAAGACATCTATCGCGACGAAGGCATCGAGGGTTTGGTGAAGTGGATCGGCGACCAAAAGGGTTTGCTGCTGACCGACACCACGATGCGGGACGCCCATCAGTCGCTGCTCGCCACGCGTGTCCGCACGTTTGACATGAAGGCGATCGCGTCGGCGTATTCGCATTTGGCACCGCAATTGTTCTCGATCGAAATGTGGGGCGGCGCCACGTTCGACACCAGCATGCGGTTTTTGAAAGAGTCGCCCTGGCAGCGGCTGGCGGACCTGCGTGAAGCGATGCCGAACATCTTGACGCAGATGTTGCTCCGCGCGAGCAACGCGGTCGGTTACACGAACTATCCCGACAACGTCGTGCGGCTGTTCGTCCGTGAAGCGGTTCAATGTGGCATGGACGTGTTTCGCGTTTTTGACGCGTTGAACTGGCAAGAGAACATGAAGGTCGCCATGGAAGCGGTGATCGAAGAAGGCGGCATTTGCGAAGCCTCCCTTTGTTACACCGGAGACTTACAAGACCCCAATCGCACGAAGTACGACTTGAAATACTACGTCGATTTGGCCAAGCAACTGGAAAAGATGGGAGCCCACTTGCTGGCCATCAAGGACATGGCGGGGCTGTTGAAGCCGGCCGCCGCGGTCACGTTGGTCAAGGCCTTGAAAGCCGAAGTCGGTATCCCCATTCACTTGCACACGCACGACACGGCGGGCATCCAAGCGTCGACGATCTTGGCGGCCGCCGGGGAAGGCCTGCAGATCGCCGACGCGGCGCTCGCGCCGATGTCCGGCGGCACCAGCCAAGTGAATTTGAACACGCTGGTCGAAGCGCTCCGCTACACGCCCCGGCAGAGCGAATTGTCGACCGAAGTGCTGACGCAGTTGGCGACGTATTGGCAAGCCGCGCGTGAGTTCTACGTCCCCTTCGAAAGCAGCGTGCTTCCCGCGACCGGCGACTTGTACGAACACGAAATGCCCGGCGGTCAATACACGAACCTGTTTCAACAAGCCCGCGCGTTGGGTCTGTCCGACCGCTGGGCCGAAGTCTGCAAAGCCTACGCGGGCGTCAATCGCTTGTTCGGCGACATCGTCAAGGTCACGCCGACCAGCAAGGCCGTCGGCGACATGGCTTTGTTCTTGGTCGCCAACGAAATGTCCGCCGACGAAGTTCTAAACAGTGACAAGGCGTTGGCGTTTCCCGGCAGCGTGTTGGATCTGATCGGCGGCAAAATGGGGCAACCGCCCGGAGGCTTTCCCGCCGAGGTCATGCAGAAAATCTTGGGCGATCAAGAACCCGTGCTGGAGCGGCCGGGCGCAATGATGCCCGACGCCGACATCGCCGGGGCGCGGGCCATGGCGTCCGGGTTGACCGGGCACGCCGAAAACGATCGCGACGCGGTGACTTGGTTGCTGTATCCGAAAGTCTTCGAAGACTTCGCCGCCCACCAGACCAAGTTCAGTGACGTCGCCGTGTTGCCCACGCCGAACTTCTTTTACGGACAGGACGCGGCCGAAGAAATTGCCGTGGACATCGAACGCGGCAAGCGTCTGATCATCAAATACCTGACGACCGGCGATCCGCTTCCCAACGGCTCGCGAACCGTGTTCTTCGAACTCAACGGCCAGCCCCGAGAAGTCACCGTCATCGATCATTCCTTGGAGCCCGAAACCAAAGCCGCCGCGAAGGCCGACCCGAGAAACCCGTCCCACGTGGCCGCGTCGATGCCCGGGATGGTGATCACGGTGGCCGTTTCGGAGGGCGACAAGGTCAAAGCCGGGCAAAAACTGATCGTGCTCGAGGCGATGAAGATGGAAACCACCATCAACGCGCCGACCGACGGTGTGATCAAGTCCGTCCAGACGCCGCCGGGGACCCAGGTCGAGGCGGGGGACCTGTTGGCCGTGCTGGAAAGCTAGACCCCGAAAGCGAAAAAAACGCCGCGTGGTCCGCGGGTCACGCGGACGCCGACTCGACCGCTCGTCCGGAGGTCATTTCGTCAGGACGAGTTTCCCTTGTCGCGTGCTTTGCAAGCGATACAGCTTCCCCTCGTGCTCGATCCAAATTTCCTCGCCACAGCGAGCCAAATCCTTGAAGCTGACGATTTTCGGGGCGATGCTGCTGCTCCACGTGCATGACGGGGTGTCGGGCTTCGGCGGATCGCTGGGCTGGCTGGGCTCGGGAAGTGACATAAGTCTATTCATGGAAACGTCTTAGCGGTTTCGCCGGTGCGACGAGCCACCATTCTGAACGAATCCGGGTCGTCCTGCAATCCTTGTTGAGAATAATTCGCAACAGGAATCCGGTTCGTCCCTCACCAGGTCCGTTGCCGGTAGTCCGGGTACTCGGCGAAGCGTGACGCGAGGAAACGTTCTTCCATTTTGGCCTTGATCGTGACCACGACGATCAAAATCACCCAGGCCGACAACCGCCACCGGTCGATCGACAGGAACAGAAAACCGCCACAAAAAAGGACGACCGCGACGTACATCGGGTGGGCCATCAAGCGGTACGGCCCGTCGGTCACCAAGGCGGCTTGGTGGCCAACGGCGGGAAGCACCGAGATTCGCGTCAGCCCGATGGTCCGCCAGGCCCAGACGCCCAGCAGGGTCCCGGCAACGATCAATGCCGCGCCGATCAGCGTCTCCGGCCAGGAGGAATCCGGCGGCCACGGCGTCGACAGGACCGGCACGGCCGCCGTGGTGAATTGTAAGATGACCAAAATCCACTGCGTCGCTTTGGATTCCCAGTTCGGCATCGGGCACCTTTCTCGATCGTTCGGCCGCTACGAATTGAATCCCCGATTCTAGAAGACACCCGGAGGCTGGAAAGCACATGGCAAAGCATCGCATTGGGGCGGGCGTTTGGTTTTTGTTGGCCGTCTTGTGGTCGATCACGACCGCGTCGGCCGAGGAGCCTCGGTTCGACATTTGGTACGGCGACCACCAGCGTTTCGGGCACTTGGGGGGGCATCCGCAACGTTGGATCAACGTGCTCGGGCACGTCGCGGCGGCCGGCGAGATTCAGACGTTGACCTATCGTTTGAACGGCGGCCGACCGCAACCGCTGTCGTTCGCCGAAGACAAAAAACGATTGGCTCGTGACGGCGATTTCAATGTGGAGATTTTGCGAAGCGATCTGCGCGACGGCGACAACCGAGTCGTTCTCGAAGCGGTCGATCGGAGCGGCGCGGTCGCCCGTCATGAAGTTCGTGTCGACTACGACGCCGGGGCCGATGCTTGGCCACTTCCCTACACGATCGATTGGTCCACGGTCAAACGGATCGAAGATGTCACGCAAGTGACCGACGGAAAATGGGAGCTGACTGCCGACGGCATCCGGAGTGTCCAGCGATACTACGACCGCGCCTTCGCGTTTGGCGACGCCACTTGGACGGACTATGAAGTGTCGACGTCGATCACCGTTCACGCGTTGACGCCGCCCAAGACGGATCCCAATACCACTCGCGTCACGCACGCGGCGATCGCGTTGCGTTGGCCGGGTCATGACGCCGACGGCAATCAGCCGACCGTCAAATGGCATCCTTTGGGGGCGACCGCGGAATTTCGTTTGGGCGGCGAGTTGCAGGAGTGCCGTTGGAGGATTTTCGACGGCCAGAAACGTTTTTCCGTCGAATCGGATCGTCGTCGTTCGCTTCAGTTGGAAACGCGATACGACGTGAAGCATCGCGTGGAAACGTTGTCCGACGGAACGTCGCGGTACCAGGCGAAGCTGTGGCCGGCCGGCGAACCGGAGCCCGAGCGATGGGACCTTGTTCGTATCGAGGCCGAGGAGGACGTGCCCCGTGGGTCAGTCCTGTTGTTGGCCCATCACTCCGAGGTCACCTTCGGAAACGTGACGGTGGTTCCCCTCGGAGCGGAATGAGCCCCGCCGGGCGGACCGTCTCGCAGGCGTCAGTCGTCGGCGATGGCGGCGGCCAATTTTTCGTACGTTCGCTGGCTGTCGACTATCGCGCCACGGTTGTCCAGCGCGATCTGATACAGATGTTGGCCGCAAGGCGTCGGATATTTTCCGGTCACGCAGGCTTGGCAGAGTTGTGCGCTTTGGAGTCCCACGGCGCGGGCGATCGCGGCGACCGGCAAGTAACGCAGGGTATCGGCCCCCAGATCGTCGGCGAGTTTTTGTTGCGCTTCGTCCGTCAACTCTTCGCCGGTCGTGAAATATTTCGGCGCGATCAGTTGGTCGATCGTCGACATGTCGATGCCATAGAAACAGGGGGCGACGATCGGCGGACAGGCCACCCGGACGTGAATTTCCTTCGCCCCTCCGACGTCGCGGAGGCGATCGAGCAGGACGTTCATGGTCGTGCTGCGGACGATCGAATCTTCGACCAGGATGACGCGTTTTCCCTGCAGGACTTCGCGGAGCGGCGTGTACTTGGTGGCCGCTTTGGCTTTCCGATTGCCGCCGCCTTCGATGAAGGTACGGCCGGCGTAACGGTTGCGGATCAAGCCTTCGCGGGACGGGATCGCCAGTTCATACGCCATCGAGTCGGCGGCGGCTTTGCTGGTATCCGGAACGGGCACGATGATCGTATCGGCCGGGTTCAGGTCGACTTTACCGAACGCCCTTTCGGCCTCGGCCAATTCTTTCCCGAGGTTGGTCCGTGACAGGTAGACACTGCGATCGTCCAGAGTGCTGGCGACGTTGGCGAAGTAAATCCATTCGAAAAAACAGTGCGCCGTTTTGTCGGAATCGGCGAAACTTTCGACCCGCAAGCCGTTTTCGGGATCGATCAGGATGGCGTGGCCGGGAGCCAGCGACTTGATCTGTTCGTTTTCGAAACCCAAGTTCAACAGGGCGACGCTTTCGCTGGCCGCGGCGAACAGCGGGCCTTCGTGAACGTAGCACATCGGTTTGATCCCCAACGGGTCTCGCGCGACGACCATTTCTCCTTCGGCGGTCAGGACCGCCAAGCTGTACGCGCCGTCGAAGTTCCCGCAGGCTTCGCGGAGCACTTCGACCCAATCGACCGGGCCGGTGCTGCGAGACAGGATTCGACCGAGTTCATGCATGATGATTTCGGTGTCGGTGTCCAGTCGCAGGTGATGGTCACCGTTGGCCAGCAAGCGTTCTTTCAACAGGCCGTAGTTGGAAAGCTGGCCGTTGAAACAGAAGCTGAACCATTTGCGTTTGTGAATGTGCGTGCGTTCGAAAGGCTGGGCGTATTCCCGGTCGTCTTGGCCGCACGTCGCATAGCGGGTGTGCCCGATCGCGGCGCGTCCGGCCAAGCTTTTCATCAGCGATTCGGCTTTCTCGCGATGGTTCAGCCGAAAGACCTCCGTGACGGTTCCGACGTCTTTTCGGTTCAACAGCAGCGACGAACGATCCGCGTCGAAGGTGGTCATGCCGGCGGCAAGTTGGCCGCGGTTCTGGATGTCCAGCAACATCCGGGGCAGCAACCGGGAAATCTGGCGTGGGCCGTGCTCGGTACACATCGGGCTGCGGCCGCGGCCGGACAGATGATAGATCGCCGCGACACCGCACTCGTGATTCAGGTCGGCCATGAAAATGTTGGGATCGCCGTGAGGAAGGTTCGAGAGGGCAACGCGGAAGGCTTCCGTGCACGCGGTGCCGCGGTGCACGGAGTCCATCTTAACGGTCGACGGTCAGGCCGCAAGAAACGAAACGCGGAACGTCGGCCGCAGGATGGGCCGTCCGGCGGACCGTCCGACGGAGTGTTTTCTGTACGCTTTTGGACCGAAGACGGGTCAAGTGGACTGTTCCGGAACGCGGCGGCAGAGAATATTTTCCCGTGGCGGTGTTGTGAACGACGCCGTGAAAAGATTGGCCCCGATTCGCCGAGATTCCATTGAGCGAGACCGAACGACACGATCAAACGCCCGACTTTGCCATGCCGGAGGTCCCCGGGACCGAAGCGCTGTTGCGGCAGGCGGTCATCGACAACGCCAGATCGGTGGTCGTCAAAGTCGGTACCCGCGTGCTGACGACCCCCGATGGAAAGCTGGACGTCGAACGCGTGCAGATCTTGTCGACACAGCTTTGCCGGATCGCGGATTCCGGTCGCCAGACGATCATGGTCAGCAGCGGCGCGGTCGGCGCGGGGGTCGCCAAGCTGGGTCTGCCGGGACGGCCGAGGGAACTGGCCCAGTTGCAAGCCGTCGCGGCGATCGGCCAAACCAACCTGATTCAGACTTACGAAAGGGCGTTGGCCCGCCACGGCCGACACGCCGCCCAGGTCTTGTTGACGAAAGTCGATCTCCGCCGGCGGAGCGGTTATCTGCACGTTCGCAACGCGCTCAACGGCATTCACTCGCTCGGTGCGATCGCCATCGTCAACGAAAACGATTCGGTCGCGGTGGCGGAGTTGCGGACGACGTTCGGCGACAACGACCGCTTGGCCGCTCACGTCGCCGGGCTGTTGGAGGACGCCTTGCTGGTGATCTTGTCGGACATCGAAGGTCTTTACGACGGTCACCCGGATCGTCCCGACAGTCACCCGATCGGCCTGGTGCGGCGGCTGGATGACGAGGTGCTGGGGTTGGCCGACGACGCGACCAACAGCGTCAGCAAGGGCGGCATGCGGAGCAAACTGAAGGCCGCCCAGATCGCCGCTTCGCACGGACACCCGTCGATCATCGGTCCAGGCCGTCAAGACGATGTGCTGGACCGCGTCATGGCCGGCGAAGAAATCGGCACGATCATCATGCCCAAAACCAAAGCCATCCGTGGCCGCCGTCGCTGGATCGGTGGCGCCGCCAACGTCAGCGGAAAAATCGTGGTCGACGCCGGAGCGGTCCGGGCGCTCGTCGATCGCGATTCCAGCCTGCTGGCGATCGGCATCGTCAAGGTGCTCGGGTCGTTCCCCCGCGGCAGCGTCGTCGCGATCCTGGGGCCCGATGAAAAGATCGTCGGCCGTGGCTTGTGCAACTACCGCAGCAGCGAAATCCTCCGCATCCTGGGCCGCTCCAGCGACCAGATCAGCCAAATCCTGGGGCACCGACCTTACGACAGCGTCGTGCACCGCGACAACTTGGTCGTCGACGTCGTCGAAGACTGAAAGGGCGACAGCGATTTCCCGTTCGACCCGGATCGGATCGGTGCGGGTTGCATCGGTGCGGGTTCGATCGTCGCGAAATCCGTCGGCAGGTCAGCGGATCGACACACGCAGCGGCGTCCCCGGGGTCGGTCGGTCGACTAAAGCTTCTTCGAAAGCCGGGGGACCGCTCATCGACCGCGCGTTGTTGGAAAAACCGTAACGTTCGCTGGGAATGCCCAGCACGTTGCGGTTCAGCTCGCCGTCGGCATTTTCGTCGTGAAAGACCGCGACCGCGAACCGGCCCGGCAAGTCGTCGACCGGCAACCGGAGCGTCGCCCTGCCCTCTGTGATCGGGATCTTTTGACGCATCACGGCTTGTTCGGGTTGATTGAAACCGTCCGCGGATTGATACACGGCGAACATCATCACCCCGTCATCGTTGACCGCTCCCAAGGCTTCCAGGAGGATTTCTGCCGCGTCGGAAACGTCGTCCGCGGGCGGTGAGGTGTCCACGGGGTCGACCGAGGCAGGTTCGTCCGCCTCGACGTCCTCGGATTCCGGATCCTCTTCGACGGGAGGGGCAATCGCACTGCTTTCGGGAAATCGCGGCGGCACAAAACGCAACTGGCGGCAGGCCAGGATCCCGCTTCCGGCGGCAAAGATCACGGTCACGAAAAAGACCAGGAAATTGCCGTGATTTTCCCGCCAAAGGGACGCCCAGGTCGGCCGCCCGAAGTCCACGTCGTCGTCGCCGAAAGTCTCGTCGGGACTGGGGGCGTGCCGGTGATCGGTCATAACGTTCGGATCCGAATGGTGATTCATGGCACCCCGCAGGCGTCTGACGCGACTATGAAAGCCATATGTTAGAAAGCGACGCCGAACTGGCAAGCTCGCCCCCCACTGGCGAATGCGTTCCCCCGGCCGATCGCACGTGACTCGGCAGCGGGCAACGGCCGTGTGCGTCCGTCGCTGTTCCCCGTCGTTTGTCAAACTCTCCAAGAGTGGGCCGAACGCAATTCTGCCAAACGCATCGGCTCCTCTTGCCAAAATCTTCGACTCCGGCGACACTTCGTGGCCCTCGTCGGCGGAGAAACGGTTTTGCAAAGCCGTTCCGCCGCGTGGTTTTTTGAAAATTGAAAACACGACCCTGGGTCCGCCGTTGTTCGGCGGGTGGAGAATCTTTCGTCGCGACGGTATGCCGCGTCTCGTTCGAATTCTTGTGAAAAGGGATCGTGTCCCATTTCGATGCCGGATGAAGTCATTCGGGTCGACGATGGCTTTCCCTGTTTTGTCCCTGAAAGGCACGCAAAAGATGGCACGTTATACCGGCCCCAAAGCCCGAGTGAACCGACGACTCGGAACCCTGATTTACGAAACGGCCGGTGCGGCCAGGGCCCTGGACCGTCGCGATTCACCGCCCGGGATGCACGTCCGCGGCCGTCGCCCCAGTAACTACGGTGCCGCGCTGCAGGAAAAACAAAAGATCAAACATTATTACGGCTTGGGCGAACGACAGCTGCGACGCTACTTTGCCGACGTCAGCCGCAAGACGGGCAACACCGGTGAAATGCTGCTGTTGATGTGCGAACGACGCTTGGACAACGTGGTCCGCCGCGTCGGTTTCACCAAGACGCGGCCCCAAGCCCGTCAGGGGATCACGCACGGTCACTTTCGCGTCAACGGCGTCAAGGTGACCAAGCCCGGTTACCTGCTTCGTCCCGGCGACTTGATCGAGGTCCGTGGTCGCGAGAACTTGAAAAACTTGTACCGCGGGGTGATCGCCAACTCGGCCCCCGACGCTTTGGACTGGGTCACGTTCGACAGCGAAAACTTGACCGCGAACGTGTTGGGCTTGCCCGGGGCCAGCGACATCAGCTTGCCGGTGGACGCCAACAGCGTGGTCGAATTCCTGTCTCGCTGATCGACTAGGATATCTCCATTCGACAAAGGTATCTTCGCGTGCCCTCTGGGACACTGTTCCGGCCGGCACAATGACGGAGATGCCTTTTTTGTTCTCTTACCGTTAGCTCATTGACCCATGCACGCTCCCGTTGTTGTTTTAGGTGGTGGTCCCGGTGGTTACGCGGCAGCGTTCTTGGCCGCCGATGAAGGCTTCGACGTGACGATCGTCGAAGCCGAATCGCGGTTGGGCGGGACGTGTTTGTTACGCGGTTGCATCCCCAGCAAAGCCTTGCTGCACGTCGCCAAGATCATTCAAGAAGTCGACGAGCTTCGCGAAGATTGGGGCGTCGTCTACGACAGTCGCCCTGAAATCGACTTGGACAAAGTGCGTGCCCGCAAGGATAAGGTCATCGACACCTTGACCGGCGGCCTCGCCGGCTTGGCCAAACGACGCAACGTCAAAATCATCCAGGCCCGCGGATCGTTCATCGATTCGGGCACGCTGAAACTGCAAGGCGATCACGAGACGATTCCCGAGGGCGGTCAACTGACGTTCGATCATTGCATCGTCGCGACCGGCAGCGTCCCGGCCATGCCGGCGGCTTTCGACATCGGCAGCGACCGGGTGATGGACAGTACCGGCGCCCTGAACTTGAAAGACATCCCGGAGACGTTGCTGGTCGTCGGTGGCGGCTACATCGGTTTGGAAATGGGTAGCGTCTACGCCCAATTGGGCAGCAAAGTCACGATCGTCGAACTGGCCGAAAGCCTTCTGCCCGGTGCCGATCCGGACCTGGTCAAGCCGTTGGCGAAACGGATGGAAAAGATGTGCGAAGGACGTGTGCTTTTGCACACCAAGGTCGGATCGTTGGCCGAGGTCGACGACCAAGTCGCCGTGACGTTCGAAGGTCCGGCGCATTTCGGCAACGAACGTTTCGACCGGGTCCTGATCAGCATCGGTCGACGCCCCGTCACACAAGGGCTGGGGCTGGAAAATACCCAAGTCGTCGTGACCGATCGGGGATTCATCCAGTGCGACGCGTCGCAGCGAACGGCCGACCCGAAGATCTTTGCGATCGGCGACGTCGCGGGCGATCCGATGCTGGCGCACAAAGCCACCCACGAAGGCCGCATCGCCGCGGAAGTCATCGCGGGCAAGAACGCGGCGTTCGATAAGATGGCCATCCCCGCCGTCGTGTTCACCGACCCCGAGATCGCTTGGGCGGGCATCACCGAACAGGAAGCCGCCGCGGCCAACAAAAAGGTCGACGTCGAAGTCTATCCTTGGGCGGCCAGCGGTCGTGCCCAGGCGTTGGGCATCACCGACGGCATGACCAAATGGATCATCGACCCGGAAACGCATCGCGTCCTCGGTTGCGGGATCGTCGGATCGGGGGCAGGGGAATTGATCGCCGAAGCCGTTTTGGCGATCGAAATGGGGTGCGAAGTCCACGACATCACCGACAGCATTCACCCGCACCCGACGCTGTCCGAAACGCTGATGAACGCCGGCGAGATCCACTTCGGCACCGCCACGGAAATTTTCAAACCGAAAAAACGTCCTCAACCGGCTGCCACGTCTTGAGCTCCGACCGGTGACTTTCTCCGTTGCCGGCATCGTCCCGCGTTAACCGGCGTGCTTGCCGAATTTTTCCATCGCCGGGGGAACCGGCGATTCGAACGTCATCGGTTCACCGGTAACGGGATGACGAAAGCTCAGCAAATTCGCGTGCAGCGCGATCCGCGAACGCACCCAGTGCCGATGCGTCGCTTGATCTTTCTTGTACCTCGGGTCGCCGATGACGGGATGCCCGGCCTGGGCGAACTGCACACGGATCTGGTTACGCTTGCCGGTTTCCAAGCGGATTTCGACGAGCGTCGTATCCGACATCCGCTTGAGCACCTTGTAATGCGTCACGGCGACTTCAGTGCCCTTGGACGGCGCGGTGACGTAGCGATCTAAGTTGTTCCCGGTCGCCAAGTGGTCACGAAACGTTCCTTCGTCTTCGCTCACGACGCCGGCGACGATCGCGATGTACCGTCGCTCGGGCTTTTGGTGCTTGAACTGCTCGATCAACTGCTTGGCGTAAATTTCTTCTTTGCCGAAGACCAACAAACCGCTGACGACGCGGTCCAAACGATGCACCACCCAAGCGTCGCGATTGCCCCGGGAATGGCTGAGGTACACCGAGACACGATCGACCAGTGAATTGCGTTCGTTGTTCTCCGTCGGAACCGTCAGAGTGCCGGCGGACTTGTCGACGACGATCAAGTAACTGTCTTCGAACACGACGCGAAACGTCCGATCGTCCCAACTCCTTTTCTTTTCCTTGTATCGCTGATCGGTGTTGTAGCAAACCGCAACGACATCGCCGATCGCGACGGTCTTGCCGGTCGAATCGCACCGGACTCCGTTGATCGAAACACAGCCGTGGTCGATCATGCCGGCCGCTTGGCTGCGCGACGAATCGGTGACTCGACGGACGACCAAATCCACCCGTCCGATTTGCCCGGCATCGACGGTCACGGAACGGGTGGTGATGGGCATGACGAGACTCGGCCTGAGTGCTGTGGGGAGCGAACGAAAAACTCATGATCGTCTTCGGACAGGTTTTTACCAGTGGACGAATCGAAGACCCGTGTCCTTGCCGACCGAAAGGACTTGAAATCGATCGGCCCGTCCGATCGATCGGGCGGAGCGAGCGGGCCGATCGAGCGGGCCAGACGGATCCCGCCGAGGCGGTCCGGGTTCCGCCATTCCTCTTGCCCGGTGGCGTCTGCGTTTGCTAGTCCCGACGCTGATGACTCGGTTTGCCGGGCCGATTCCGGATCACCGCTGAGGATCCCGAATCGCTGCCGAACCGAACCATGGCTTACCGCTCGCGTCCGCACACCCAGGCCAGTCGTGAAACCGGCGACCGCCGATCAGCCGTTCGTTTTTCAGTCCGTGGCATCCGCCGGCGGCGATGGTGACGCACGGGCCCGGCGATCGGGAACTCCGGACCTGTTGGTCCGCCAGACCGAACGAGAGATCGGCGAAATCGTCCGCGAAGTCGCCGGGGCGAGCCGCTCCGGTCGTACAGAATCCCAGTACTGGATGTTCCTGACCGATCGCATCCTGCGGGTCATGGCCGCCGAAGGTGTGGTGATCTGGCATCAAACGTCGCCGCATGATTTTCGCGTCGTTGCGCGTTTGGGGCGGTGTACCGATCAGACGCTGCCGCCGAATTCGATCAACGCCCACCGAAGACTGCTGCAAGAAATCGCCGACGGCGCCGGCCCCAGTGTGGTGCCTTCGACACCGGGAGCGACCGATCCTGACATCCCGGCCAACCCCAGCGAGTTTCCCGCGGCGCTGGTCGGCGTGGTCGTGGTGCCGACGACGGGCCCCGAGGGGGAAGCGGAGGAAGACAGTGCCGACTACTTGATCGAAGTTTTTCTGGAACCCGGCGGCGGCACGACGGCCCAACGGGGCTACCTCCGATTCGTCGCGCAGATGGCCGACCTGGCAGGCGAATTTCTGCGTAACCGGTTGATGCAGACGCTGCGCCGCGATGCTTCATTGACGTCGCAGATCGATCGCTTCGCCGAGCGAATCCGACCCCTGACCGACCCTCGCAGCATCGCCGAAGCGGTGACAGACTTCACGGCCGAAACCTTTCCGTTCGCCCGTGTCGCTCTGGTGGAAAACGGCGCGCCGCCGCGGGTCGTCGCGGTCAGTCATGTCGAACAGATCGATCATCAATCCGCCGGGGTGAAGTGGCTGATCCGGGCCAGCGAAGACGGAGCCGACGCGACGGTTTCCGAGCAGCCCGTCGAGGATTCCGACGACGATCTACGCTTGGAAGTCCTGGAACCGATCGACGACGCCGAATCTTACAAACTGTTGGGCTTGGTTCGGCAATCGGACGAAGCGATCGATGACGGTTTGCGAACTCAAGTGACCCGAGTCGCCAAGGTTGCCGGGCAAGCGATGGGCGTCGCGAGGTGGCAAGCCGGTCCGTTCGGACTGGGCCGGCTTCGCGTCGGCTCCGGTGCATCGATGAGTCAAACCGGGCGGGCGAAGACGCGGCGGAGGATCGCAATCATCGGGACGATTTTGCTGTTGATCGTGGCGTTCTTGCCCGTTCGCATGACGGTGACCTCGTCGGCGGTGCTTCGGCCGCGTGATTGGCAGGCCGTTTGTGCTCCGCGAAACGCGGTCGTCGCCGCCGTCCACGTTGCGCATCAACAGTTCGTCCGCCGCGGCGACCCGCTGATCACGCTGGAAGATTCCCAACTGCAGCATCAAATCACATCTCTGCAGGGCGATCAACTGCGATTGCAGGCGGAACTCGCCGCTCAAACCGAGAATTTGATCCGCTTGGACGGCCGCGAAAATCAGGAGCGCAGCCACACGAATTCGCTCCGACGGGTGTCAGAACTACGTTTGGAAGGCATCGCGAAACAGATCGAGCATCTCCGCTTGGTGCAAGCTTCCTTGAGGATCACCGCCCGGCACGACGGCTACGTCGATTCTTGGGAACTCCGCGATCGGCTTTCCGAGCGGCCCGTTCGATTCGGCGAACCGCTGATGAAGGTCATCCGAAAGGATTCGTCTTGGTTCGTCGAAGCGGAAGTCCCACAGCACCGATTGGCCGGCATCCGCCGTGCGAGGGCAGCGCAATCGCTTGGCGTCACGGTCAGCCCGACCGCCGCGCGCGAGCAACGATGGGAGGCCGCGGTCGAACGAATCGGGCCGACGATCGTCCGTGACGAAGCGACCGAAACGACCTTGGTCAGTTTGTCGATTCCCTCGGACGTCCAACGGTTTTCGTCCGAATCGTTCCACGAGGGCATGCCCCTGCGTGTCCTGTTCCGCTGCGATCGTGCCCCGCTCGCTTACGTACTGACCCAAGATGCGGTCAACGCCGTTCGGGATTTCGTCGGGCTTCATTTGGGGAATCACCAAACGCTTGAACAGGAGATGACGCCGTGAACGGATTCATCGACGGTTTCCTGTCTCTTCTCTCTCTGACGTCCAACGTCGGGAAAGACGCGCGGTTGTGGCGGTTGGCCTTCGCTGTAGTCGTCGTTGCGGGTTTTGCCGTCACGGCGGGTCCGGTGACGGCGGCGACCCCGGGTGAACAATGGATCGAAGTCGACGATTGCGTCGTCTCCTTCGGTAGTGACGTCGACGTGCCCGCCATCCGCAGCGGCTTGATCGACAAAGTCGTCGTCCAGTTGAACCAGCGAATCGCCGCCGGTGACTGCTTGATTCTGCAAGACGATCGGGACCTACAGATGCGGCGACGGATCGCGGAACTACGGCTTCAAGCCGCCAAGCAAGACGCGGAGGACGACACCGAAGTGCAAATCGCCACGACCATGCTGAAGGAAGCCGAGCAAAATCATCGTTCCGCGGGCACGTCACCGGCGTCGACGCAGCGACTGCGACTATTGGAGAAGCGAGCCCGCCAAGACCGTTTGCGTGCAGCGACCGCCGTCCAGATTGGCGAAGCCGAACTGGGGACGATCAAACAGCAGATCAGCGAATTGCGAGTGTGTGCGCCGACCGACGGCTTGGTGATCGAGCTTCACAAGGCCGCCGGCGAATGGGTCACGGCGGGAGACACGATCGCTCGTCTCGTTACCGTCGACCTGTTGAACGTCGACGCTTTGGTGTCGGTCCGGCAAAGGGACCCGAACGAACTCGTCGATCAATCCTTCAACGTTCGCTGGGAAGACCCGGCAAGCGGCATGCAACGTCATTTGCCCGGTCGGATCGTTTCCGTGGATCCGGTTCGTCTGCCCGGAGGATTCGTCAGGGTGCGCGGGAGCATCCAGAATCGCTTGGTCACCACGGACGACGGGCGACAAACCCGTTGGGAGCTGTATCCCGGCACCGACGTCCGATTGGAAATCGCCACGCGTGGGAAGGACGTGTCGAATTCCCAGCGATCCGGCCGCACGCCGTCGCGAGCCGCGATCGAAAGGTCGTGGCGGGCCGATCTGAGGCCGGACGCCCAGAGTTTTTCGCGATGAATCGTTCGCCGAATCCCACTGACCTCGACGCGACTCGGGTGCTTCGCCGCGATTTGAATGTTTTGGGGGCCGACGATCTTTCGTCACGGTATCGGATCATCGCGTGCGACATCAGCCAGACCTTCACTCGCACGACGGCCAAGGTCTGGTCCTCGTTCGGGCGACGCGTGGCCGACACGCAAGATTGGTCTCTCGCCCGTGCCGCCGGTTGGACTCGCACGCGTGATCCGAAACGCCGGGCAGGATTCTCCCCGTTGGCGGTTCAGATTCCGCTGGCGGACATCGGACGGTTCGCCGCGCGGTGCGATGCCCTTGCGTGGTGGCTGTTTTCGCCCACGGCGGTGATGTTTTGGATCGCCGCCATCTCGGTCGCCGCCTTGACCCTGCTGATCCAGATGCGGGCGCTGGCCGCGGATCTCGCGCGACTGCCGGAATTCCTGAGCCGTTCTGATCCGTCGGTGTTGCTGATCTGTTTCGTGTCGACGAAAATCGCTCACGAACTCGGGCACGCGATGATGTGTCACCGGGCGGGGGCAAGGCCGGGACGCGTCGGCGTGTTCCTGTTTTGCGGCATCCCGTGCCCTTACTGTGACGTGACGGACATTTGGCGGGAGTCGTCGTCGATCAAACGTGCCGCGGTGATGGTGGCCGGCATCTACGTCGAATTGGTCATCGCTTCTTTGGCGGTAGGGCTCTGGTGCGTCAGCGAAGCGGCGGTTCTGCAAATGCACGCCGTCAACGTCATTGTGGTCTGCAGCGTCAGCACGATCCTGTTCAACGCCAACCCGTTGATGCGGTACGACGGCTACTACGTTTTGTCGGACTTGATCGACAGCGCGAACCTCCGACAAGAATCGGCGACGGCGTTTCGTGAACAGGTGATGGCGTTGATGAGTTTCGGTAGGCCGTCGGCACGAACCCGTTGCACCGCCAGGTCGGCATGGTTGGCCGTCTACCATCTCGCTTCCTCGGCTTATCGCTTGACCGTCATGTTCGCGATCGCGGGCGTGGTTCTTTGGTTATTCGACCGAATCGGCGTCGGCGGTTTGGGCGTCGCGGTGATCGCGGCGGTCGCGATGCGAATCGGCGTCGGTCGACTGCGACGAATCGCCGGCGTGGTCCTGGGCCGGGCGCCCTGGGATCGTGTTCCCGCGATTCGTCGTTATGCCGTTTCGGGATGTGGGTCGATTTTGCTTTCGGCGATCTTGTTTTATCCGCTGCCCGCTTATCAACACGCAACGGGCTTCGTCGATGCGGCCGACGCCACGACGATTTATCTGCCGGCCGAGTCTCGGTTGATCGACGTCGGTGCGGAAATCGGAGATCCGATCGCAGCGGGGCAGTGGTTGGCCAGCGTGGACGACACCGCAGCCCGCCTGGAAATGATTCGATGCCGAACCGTATTGGCGGTCGCCGATCTAGAAGCCGAGGCGAACCGCACTTCGTCATCACGACACGGCGCGGCGCGTCAGCGTTGGCTGCTGGCGCAGTCGAAACAGCAAGCCGCACGGTCCGAGTTGCAAGCCGCACAAGCGGACATCGAAAAACGTCGCGTGGTCGCGCCGCACGACGGATGGTTGATTCCGGTTTCGGCAAAGCTGGACCGGCGTTCGATGAAGCTGGCTGACCAGACTCGCACCGTCGGTTATCGGCTTCGCGATCAACGGGGACGCTCGATCGCACCGGAATCCGGTTGGTGCCGGTTGGCTCGCGACCAGCGGATGGTGGCAGTCTTGACGATCAATGCCGAGCAGCGAGACGTCGTGACCGCCGGATACCCGGTCACGGTTTCGTGGCGGACACGTTCGGGTCGAGCGATCCGCACTCGAATCGGCCAAGTATCCGCCGCGGACCGGAACGACACGTCATCGTTGGCGCCGGCGGCGGTCTTTCAAATGGTTTGCCCATTGCCCGAATTTACCGATGCCGATCTGATGGCCGACTTGGGCGCGACGTGCCGGGCGGTGGTTCATCTGCCGAGGCGGTCACTGTTTGATCGTGCCAAAGATGCGCTGATACGCTGGATCGAATGACTCAAGAAGCTCAATGGCCCGACGCAACGACGTTGCTTTCCATCCCGTTGGCCGAACCGCCGCATCCGGCGACGCTACCGCCTGATCGTTTGTTGCAGCAGTGCGATTTGCGGACGCAGCGCCGCGGCGGGCCCGGCGGGCAGCATCGCAACAAGACCAGTTCGGGGGTTTTTTTGGAGCATCGACCGAGCGGGCATCTCGGTGAAGCCACCGAGCGACGCAGTCAAGCGCAAAACCGTTCTGTCGCCCTCGATCGATTGCGTTTGAAACTGGCCGTTGTTGTGCGCACCGCGTCACCGCTGGCCGATCCGACGCGTCGCTGCGAAGCGGAAGAAAGTCGATTGCGCACGCAATACAAGCGGTCGCCGATGCGGCTGGCCGAAAGCAACGCGGACCGACCGGCCGTCATGGCGATGCTGCTTGACGACTTGTGGGCCGCCGGCGGACAACCGAGTCTGGTGGCCGCCGCGTGGGCGGTCTCGACCAGTTCACTCGTCCGCTTTCTTGGCAGTCATCACCCGGCGTTGGATTTCGTCAACCGGGTTCGCGCGCATCATCAACGCCCGCCGCTGAAGTGATCAGACGTGTCAAAGATGTCCTCAACACGTTCGTCGATGGGCGCTGCGGGATTCGGGTCAGACAATCGAACTGGCGTTGGTTCAAGACCAGCGGTTCGTCGGGATCGGGAAAGTCGGGAACGATTGCATCGACGATGGACCGGCCGAGCGATCGGATGCCGGCACCGGTGAGGGCTGAAACCGCCAAGTAGCCGTCGACGATCTTTCCGGGTTCGAGTAACAGGTCGGCCGTGTCGATCTTGTTGACAACTTTCAAGACTCGCAAGGCAGGCGGCGAGGGGATGCCCGTCTTGTCGAACCAATCTTGGTGTCGGTCGGTCCAATCCTTGACATCGGAAACGTGAACCACCAGATCGGCCTTGGCGATCGTCCGTCTCGCTTTGGCCATTCCCGTGGTTTCGATCGTCGAACCGATGTCCTTGTTGTTGATTCGGCGGATGCCAGCGGTATCGGCGAATCGAATCGGCAAACCGTCGATCACAGTCGCTGCTTCCAGAACATCGCGGGTCGTCCCGGGCGCGTCGAACGTAATGCTTCGTTCGTAGCCGAGAAGTGCGTTGACCAAACTGCTTTTGCCGACGTTGGTCGCCCCGAAAAAAACAACGTCCAGTGGCTCGGTCATTCGCATCGTGAAGCCCGACAAAGTCAGCATGCGGCGGATCTGTTTTCGCAGCAAAGCCGACTGTTCGTCCGACAGGGGGGCGTTCGGTGACGCCGTGTCGAGTGTTTGCAACCAACGGTCGGCCCAAGATCGCAACCCGCCGCGGACTTGGGACATTGCGACAGCCGCCAAGCGTCGCGTCTGACATCCGATCAAGACCTGACGGGCTTCGCGGATCAACGCATCGGTCTCGGCCGCCGGCAATCTGTCCGGCGACACCACCGTAGCGCCGCGACTTGCCAAGTCCGCCAGGATGCCGTCAACCGCCGCCCGCCCGCCGTGGCAATGGACTTCGAAATGCCCGTCATCGATCGGTGTCACGACAACGGTTTCGAAAACTTGACTCGGGTTGTCGGTCGGACGGCTCCGACATCCACCGCGATGCCATCGTCCGTAACGAATCTGGCCGGCCAGAAAGGCTGACGGAGAAACGGGGACAAAGAACTCGCTCAACGTCTCGTCGGCGTCAGGCCCTTGCAGCGAAACCACGGCGACCGCGGATCGTCCCGCGCCGGTCAGGCAACTGGCGATGACATCGCGATCGGCCGGCTGGGAATCCGCGTCGAAGTCGGGAGGTGTTGGCGGTTCGGGCATGATCCGGTGGAGTGTCGGCCAAGCCGTTGGTCGTCGCAACCACCCCCGAAGCGAACGCGGTTGAACTTCCGATGCCGGCCGACATCAACGGCCGACGCTTCGTTTCGCGGCGACACGTTGATGCGAACGAGAGTCCCACATGCCCCAGCGGCCGACTTGATTCCGCCAGTCATTCAACAACGACTTGGACAGAAAAATCGCGTTGGCGGCGTAGCGTGGTACCAAGCGGATCGGATCGCCTGCCAAGCGATAAAGCCATTCCATCCCGCAGCGTTGGTAGATCGCCGGGGCACGCGGAACGACACCGGCGACGAAATCGAACGACGCCCCCAACTGAATACTGACCGGGACGCCTAATCGCTGGTGATTGGCATGGATCCATTTTTCGCCCTTCGGTTGACCGAACGCGACCAACAGGATGTCCGGCTCGGCCTCACGGATCCGTCGGTCTTGATCGCGTTGTTCTTGTTCGGACAACTTTCGAAACGGCGGCGATTCGACGCCGGCGATTTGCAATCCGGGATACCGCATCTCCAAACGATTCGCGCAAGCCAGTGCGACGCCAGGTTCACCGCCCAGAAAATAGATCCGCCAAGATTGCTTCGCGGCCCGTTCGGCCAACTTGTAAATCATTTCGCTACCGGCGACACGTTCGGGCAACCCGCCTTTCGCCATGCGACTTCGCCAGACGATCGGCTGGCCGTCGGCGACGATCAAAGCCGCCTCGCGAGTCACCGTTCTTAGTTCGGGTGACTCGGCGTGCAGCATCACGTAGTTCACGTTCGCCGTGATCACATAGCTCGGAAGCCGCGCCTGGATCAGCTGATCGATTTGGTCCATTGATTCGTCCGACGTCACGCTATCGAACGGGACACCCCAAACCTCGCGACGAATCGGCTTTTTTCTGGCCGTCGGTTGGGCTTGATTTGCCGGAGATTCCGGTGTGGGATCGGCAGGCGTCAAGACAGGGACCGGTGGTGCCGAGATGCCCGAAACGCTGGTTCCTGGAGTGGCAAAGCTGGACGAATGAGGCGGCAACGAAGCAAACATGACAAGGACTTCCAAGCGGAGACGACACGGACGGCAGGAAACCCTACGTCACACCGATTGCCCCCGGCCCGTACAGTTGCCGTGGTCGACCAAGCTGTGACGGGGAAACGCGGCAAGGCTTGCCGATTGTTCCGATGACAGCGATCATGTCGGTCTTTTCGTGTACCCCTTGTTTCGCGTTAGGTCCGTCACTTGAGCCGTCAAATCGTTCTTTCGCTCGAAGGTTTTGCGATCGATGCGCTTTCGTGTTACGGATCGTCGTGGAATCGCACGCCCGGATTCGATTCGTTGGCCGCCGACGGATTGCTTTGGGATCGCGTCGTCGCGCGCGATGACCGGGCCGGCGAAGTCTTGCGGGATGCCTTGACGGCCCGTGACGCCCGCGATTTTTTGATGACCGACGATGCGAATTGCCGGCCGTCGGACCGTCCGGAGTCGGACCGCGCGGAATCCGACTTCGTTCGGATCGACTGCCCCGAACCGTCGCCGACGGAGGAAGCGTGCTCCGACGCGGACGAAACCCATTTCGCGAAGCTGGTCGACCGCTTTTTGGAACACTTCGGTCGTGCCGCCGGCGGCAACGCTTGGCTACACAGCCGTTTCCTGACGCGGCGTTGGGACGCTCCGCGGGACTTGTTTCCGATCGACGATGAAATGGACGCGGAACCCTTCGACGACGAATCGTTTCAGGAGGATGGACCGGGCGACCCGGCGTTCACGTCGGCGGGCGAAACATGTGAGCCGATTTTCTCGACCGTCCTTCCGCCTCAACACCGTTGTGACAAGGCCGATTCGGTCGACTTGGTGATGGCCCAGATGCGTACCTACGGATGCCAAGTCCGCCTGATCGATCGCATCCTGGACCGCTTGATCGAAGTCGCCGAAGAAACCGAGTCGACGCTGATCGTGTTCGGCACCAGCGGTTTTTCGTTGGGGCAAAACGGTTGGATCGGTCACGCGATCGGACCGCTTCGAAGTTGTCGGATCGATTTGCCGCTGATCGTCCGTCCGCCGGACGGCAGTTTTCAAAGCGGGCCGATTCGCTGGCGAGATCCCGTCGGTTCGACAGAGATCAAGACGATCATTCGCCGAGCGAGTTCCGTTGAAATGCCCTTGATCGATCCGGTCGATTGGGCCGGTGACGGCGGTCAGGAATACTTGCCGATGATCGAAACTCGTTCGAATCAAGCAGAGCTCTGTTTGACGACACCGCGTTGGTTTTTCGTTCGAGACGCGGATCAGACCGAGCATTTGCATTTGAAGCCGGACGATCGGCACGACCACAACAACGTCAGTCGACTCCGGCCTGACGTGATCGAACATTTTGACACGATTGACGCGTCGGTCGGCTAACCCGCCAAGCGATTCATCGTGCCGGATTCTTCGGCCAACAAATAGTAAAAGGTGACGCGGCACTTGGCGTGGTCGCTTTGCATCTTTTGGCAGACGGCCGCGATCGCTTTGTCGGCTTCCTCATCGTCCAGATCCAAATTCTTGCTGCAGTAGCCGTTCTTGATCAGTTCTAGTTCTTTCGGATCACCGGCCGCGACGAGGGACGAATCGCGATTGTCCAAGGCGATCCCCAAATGACCGACCAACGCGTCGATCGCGTCTTCGTTGGGCGATGCGACGTACTTTTTCACGTTTTCTAAATATTGGCTCATGCTACGTTCTCCGTCCGTTTCCTGATCGTGTTGGAAGAAAAGATGCCGGAACTATAGCGGACTAGCCCGGCAGCTTCCAACCGTCCCGATAGTCGCCGTGAATGATCGGATCGGCCTGATCGACACCGACGGCTTTCATTTGATCCGCGTCCCAGTGGATGACTTCGCCACATCGAAGGGCGAGAACGCCCAGCAGCGTGATCTCGGTCAGCTTGGCCGCGTACTGAAAATCGCTGCTCGCGGCCGGTCCGCCTTTGACCGCGTCGATCCAATCCCGGTGGTGGCCGTTGCTGCGTTTCAACGTCGCTTCGGGTTTGGGTAACTCGGTCCCGGCCGCGTCGGCGTACACGGTCGGTTTGCCGCCGGCGCCACCGCAGACCATCACGCCCAGATCGCCGACGAACATCACGCCGCGATTGGGCAGTTTTTCGTCAGCCGGCAGCTGTTCCGGCCGTCGCGGTTGCAGGCCGCCGCTGTACCAGTTCATCTTGATCGGCGTCCCTTGGCGGCTGTTGGCAAAGTCGAACACGCCGGCTTCGCCGAACGGGATCATCGCCGGATCGAGTTGGCCGGCCGGGTGCATCTCGATCCGCTCGGGCGTGTCCAGTTCCAGTCCCCACACGGCGCTGTCCAAGTCGTGACAGCCGAAGTCGCCCATGGCGCCGAGTCCGAACTGCCAAAAGTCCCGCCAAGACACCGGTGCATAGGCCGAATGAAACGGCACGACCGCGCGGGGGCCGCACCACAGATCCCAGTTCAAGCCTGGCGGCAGCGGTTGCCGATCGGTCGGCGGGGCGATCAGCGATTTGTTCCAGCGTGTCGCGGGCACCCAGGCGTGAACTTGCCGGACTTTGCCGATCGTGCCGCTCCGGAGCAACTCGATCGTCTCGCGAATCTCGTCGCGTGAATGTCCCTGATTGCCCATCTGTGTCGCGACGCCGGTTTGTTCGGCGACCCTCGCGACCAAGCGGGCTTCGGCGATGTTGTGCGTCAAAGGTTTTTCACAGTACACGCCCTTGCCGGCGTTCATCGCGGCCAACGAAATCAGGGCGTGCAGGTGATCCGGTGTCGCGATCAACACCGCATCGATGTCGTCGCCTTCACTGCCCGAAAGCACTTGTCGATAATCGGCGGCTTGGCGGACTTTGAAATTCGGTTCCTGCGCCGCATAGTGTTTTTCGATTTCTTCGACCGCGGGCAAGCGACCTGCCACTCCACGATAGTAGAACGCGTCCAGGCTCCATCGCTCCGCCGGATCGATCACCGTCGTGATCCGCACGTCATTCAATTTCATCAACTCACGCGCGTTCCGCTGTCCCCGCCCGCCGGCACCGATCAGCGCGACGTTCACGCGGTCACTCGGGGCGACATGGCCGGGGCCGCCCAAGACGTGTCGGGGGACGATGGTGGCCGCGGCGGCACCGGATGCTAAGAAACGACGTCGGTTGATCGCACTCATGAGAAATCTCTCCCGCAAGAACCCAGCTGATGAAGGCACAAGTGCAGACGATTGTAACGTCGCCGAGGCGGCGGCGAGCTGTTTCCCGGTGACGGCGACGCCCGCAGGGTCGAATCGTGTCGGCAATCGTGCCCGGACTCAGAGGATCGTGCGTGAAAGCTGGGCTCCAACGACTCGGCGGCCCGGTTCGGCTGTTCGAGATGTCGATTCGCCTGAAAACTATTTCGGTCCGACGTCACCGTAGTCGTGGACTTGTCGACAGATTTCTCGAAGCGCCCCTTCGACGTCGCCGCTGGCGGCCTTGAAACTGTTGGCGTCGATGGTCAGCGGTGCCCCCAGGACGACCAGCGGCGCGCCGTACTTGGGCGTTTCGATGGCTTGCCCGATGGTCAGCCCGCCGACGGCTTGCACGGGAACCGGCACGGCCCGCACGATCTCGCGAAGCTGGTCCATCGGATGCGGAGCCCGTTGTCCCGAGGCGGCGATGCCGTTGCGTTCGTCGAAACCGATGTGGTGAATGACGTAGCCGCACCCCAAATCGGCAAGACGCTTTGCCGCGTCGACCATGTCGGTGGCAGCCAAATTGTCCCCCATCACACCGATGCCAAAGTCTTTGCCGGCTTGAACGACACGCTTGATGGTTTCGTCGTGAGCCTGAGACATGACGACGACATGCGTCGCGCCGGCCTTGGCCATCAATTCGGCTTCCAACCAACCGCCGTCCATGGTTTTCAGATCGGCCACGATCGGCGTCTCGGGGAAACGCTCCCGCAGGGCACGGACGCCGTGCATGCCTTCGGCAATGATCAAGGGCGTGCCGGCTTCCAACCAATCGACGCCGGCACGCATCGCCGACTCGGCCAGTTCGACGGCTTCGGGAATACTGGTGACGTCGAGTGAGATTTGAACGATGGTTTTCATGTCGGCGCGGCTTTGTCGGTTTCCGAAGGGCTGGGTTCCAAACGACCCGATGGCGTTGGCTGTGCCACGTTTTAACAGAACCACGCCGACGCCAAAGCAACCCTGGGCAATCAGTAGCTGTTTTTCTCGAGCGTCACTTTGCCGCGAAAGATCCAATAGATGACGACCGTGTAACTGAGCACGCACGGCATGCCGATCACCGCGATGATCAGCATCGTTTGCAGCGTCGCGGCGCTGCTGCGCGCGTTTTCCAGCGTGACGTTGTAGGCCGGATCGATGGTCGAAAGCACGAAATTCGGAAAGATCGCGACGCTAAAAAGCGAAGCGAGGGCCAAGATGACCATCGACGAGGTGAAGAACGCGTACCCTGGTTTTTCCAGATGCATCGCGCGAGGAATGTTCAGAACCGCCAATGCGTTCAACACCGGCACGATCCACAACACCGGGTAGGCTGCGATGTTCTCGGTGGCGTGGGGAACGTGCCACCACGTCGCGATCGAGACGACGACGTACAAAGTGGCGAACGCGTAGAACAAGCCGTTGATGGAGCGACGAACGCGGGCTTGCAATTCGTGCTCGGTTTTCAGGTACAGATAGATCGCGCCGTGCAACGCGAACAGCGACACGGTCAGGCAACCGACCAGCAGCGCGTACCAGTTGACTTGGCTCAGCAGATTGCCTTGGTAGGTGTATCGCGCCCCCAGCTCCATGCCCGCCATGACGTTGCCGCCGGCGACGCCGAGCAGAAACGCGGCTGTCAATGACGAGCAGAAAAAGCCGAAGTCCCAGATTTTTCGCCAGGTCGAGGAATGGACCTTCGAGCGGAATTCCAGGCTGACGGCTCGACCGATCAGGCAAGCGAGCAACAGAAAAAACGCGGTGTAGAAGCTGCTGAACACCGTCGCGTAGGCGACCGGGAATGCCGCGAACAGTGCGCCACCGAACGTGACCAACCAGACTTCGTTGCCGTCCCAAAGCGGACCGATGGAGTTCATTACCAGACGGCGTTCCCGGTCGTCCTTGGCGATGAACGGGTGCAGAATTCCGACACCCAGATCGAATCCGTCGAGGATGGCGTAGCCGACCAGCAGCACACCCAACAGAACGAACCAGACGAATGTCAACAGATCGTAGCTCATCGCGTTCCCTCTTCCATCATGTCACCGCCGAGCGATCTGCCGCTTCGTCCGAACTTGTCGGCCATGGAATCCCGTTCGAGTTGGCGTTTGTACTCTTCTAACTCTTCGACCGACTCGGGACCGTGTTGAATCTTGTTGTTCAGGACGAACACCCAAACGGCGAACAGCAACGAGTAGATGATGCCGAACAAGATGATGCTGCTGAGCACCTGTTCCGCGGTGACCGATTCACTCAAGCCGTCAGCGGTTCTCAGGCCCATCATTTCGACGCCGTCTTGGACCGAGGGATGGACGATCCAAGGTTGCCGGCCGACCTCGGCGGTGACCCATCCCGCTTGGTTGGCTGTCATGGCCGCGACGGGCATCAGCACGATGGCCCACAGCAGCCACCGTCGCTGGCCGTAGGTGCTTCGATACCAAGACCAACATGCCAGCGCGGAGAAAACGATCATCAACGTGCCCAACGCGACCATCAGGTGGAAAGTTTGAAAGGGCAACCAAACCGGCGGGCGTTCATCCTCGGGGATTTGGTCCATTGCCGGCACGGGTTTGGTCGCATCGTTGTAAACCATCAGGCTCAGCAGGTACGGGATCTTCACGCCGAAGTGCACGGTCTGATTCTTCGCGTCCGGCCAGCCGAACAACGTCAAACCGGTCGGCTCGTCGGTGGATCGAAAATGAGCTTCCATGGCGGCAAGTTTTGCGGGCTGGGTTTCGACCAATTTTTGGGCCGAATCATGCCCCGAGATCGCAGCCAGCAGGGTAAAGACCAGCGACGTCGGCAGAGCGATCGAAAGGCACCGCCGCGCGACCAACTCGTGTCGATTCTTCAGCAGATAATAGGAACAAACGGATGCGACGAAAAACGCTCCGAGCACCAGCGCGCCGACCAGGGTGTGAGTCAGTCGATCGACTGATGACGGATTGAATACCATTTCCCAGAAGCTGGTGACTTCCGCTCGCGGTACCTGTTCGCCTTGGACGTCCTGCCAAACGATGTGGTAGCCCGCGGGCGTCTGCTGCCAACTGTTCGCCACGACGATCCAGACGGCGCTGAACATCGAACCGAGGAACACCATCAAAGTGCTGAACAGATGCATTTTCGGCCCGACACGATCCCAGCCGAACACGAGCACGGCAAGGAATCCGCTTTCGAGGAAGAAGGCAAAGATGCCCTCGGCGGCGAGTGCCGAACCGAACACGTCGCCGACGAAACGCGAATAGGCCGCCCAGTTTGTCCCGAACTCGAATTCCATGACGATGCCGGTCGCCACCCCCATGGCAAAGTTGACGGCGAAAACGCGCGTCCAGAACCTTGCGGCGGCCTCCCATTCCGTTTTTCGGGTGCGGAAATAGGCCAACTCACAAAGAAACAGTTGCAAGCCAAGGCCGATCGAAAGCGGTGGGAACAGATAATGGAACATGATCGTCCCGGCAAACTGCAACCGGCTGAGAATCTCAACGTCCATTGAACTTTCAATTTTGTGGCGATGAAACGGGGCAAAGCATCCTTCGGCTCATTGTTACGTCCCGTCGACCCGCAACGAGAAGCAAACAGTCCATTTAGTGCCACCTATTTTCTATGTCCCCGAGGAAAGGCGGACGATCGTTCGGCGCAAGACTTGTGGAGCTGAGGACCGACACGCTTACCGGGTGGGAAATCGGATCTACCGCAAACTTTGTCGGTCCCCCTGCACCTGCAACAGTCGTGGGGTGGCACCATCCAGCTGGGCAGGCCTTTGCGTCCGGTCTTTTGATAGAAAGGTTCGGCGACCTTCTCGAGCTTGCCGTCGAAAATCAACGCGCTGTTAGGCTTAGCAAGCGTCTCAGCAAACAGCCGATAGACCTTGGTCACATGCGTGTGGCGACGGAACCGCCGACCGCAACTTGTGCACTCGAAATCGTCCTCATCTTCGATGGCCTGCTGGAACTCCGCGCGGGGCAAGGCAGGCGTTCTATACGTAGTCTCGGGGAATGTTGATTTGCCAACTCCGGCAAAACACTCGCGAGTCGGCTTCGTAGGCATCAAGATCGGCATCGATACGAAAATGTGTTTCGCTGCAAGTCAAGATGGTTTGGGCGACCGTCTTGATCTCCCAATCGCCGCGTCGTAGTCTTCGGATCGCCTTGGTTTCGCCGCGTACCGAGGTGAAGTCGTCGGCCCGGGAAGAATAGGTTTCGAAAACGCGATTCTCGACTTCCAGGTTGATGTCTTCCAGGATGATCAACCCCTTATCGTTGATCACCTCTAATGTGGAAACGTCGTCGGCGAGATCTCGATGAACCAGCCAATTGTGATGTTCGGGCTCAAGGATTGTGCTTGCGTCCGGGACCGCACTTTCGGGTCGCTCAAATGGCCGCAACTCCGCATCCTCGGGTCGGCGCTGGCGAACGGGCAACTCGACAACAAAGTTTCCCGTTTGAATGGTCAGTTCGACAGGTTTGGGCGGCGGCCAGGCCAATGGCCAGTAGGAAGTGGACAAGGCAATGCGGATTCGGTGACCTGCCGGCAAGACTTGTGCCACGTGGTTGAGGGCAACACTGACGCGATACGACTGACCGCGTTCCAGTTGATCGGGATGTTCGGCCGAACATCGGTGGGTAAGGTTCGCCAGGCCGTAGGTCACCCGAGTCGCTTTCCCATCGGCTGCGACATCCGACAAGCGGAGAGCGATCATCGCGAGCGGTTCGTTTGACGAGAGATCCAAATCCACCTTGACGGAACCCAAGATTTCCAGCGACTCGTTGAGTGGTTCGCTGTCGAACACCAACGCGCCACCGTCTTCTTGTCGTTGGTCGTGAGCCAAGTCAGGGCCTGCCGCATAGGAACACCATTTTCCAGCAAACAAGCCGACCGTCAGCGGCGATTGAATCGAAATCTCAGTTTCAGCGACTTGTTCTCCGAGCGGCCGGAGACCACCCTGGGCCAGAACGAAGCGAGTTGCACGGATGTTCGGGGATGGCCACTCGGGTTCGGCAACCCAGCGTCCCGGGCGCACTTCGTAGCTGGACGTCGGCGGTACACTGTCTTGCATCCAGACTCGGAACATCGGCTCTTGAAGCACTCCGCGATCTTTCTCTTTTAGCCAGGTGTCCCACCACCGCAGGGACTCCTGAAGGAAGCCGATCGCCGGACCCGGCGCGGCGATGTGCGGATACTTGTGGCTCCAGGGACCGATCAACCCTTTGCGCGGTACTCGTAAGTGTTCCAGCAGACGAAACACGGCGTTGGAGTAGCCGTCGGCCCAGCCGCTGACCGCCATCACCGGACACTCAATTGCGCTGTAGTCTTCGCAAATTGATCCATGTCGCCAGTACTCATCACGACGCTGATGACGCATCCAGGTTTCCAACCACAAGCCGCTGCCGTTAAGGCGTTGATGCCACATTTCGCGCCAACGGTCTCCGACGATCAGCGGGTCGGGCGGCAACGAGTTGTATGAGAACATGACCGAGGCCCAGGAAAGGTTATCGCCCAGCAAGCAACCGCCCATGTGATGGATGTCATCGGAATAGCGATCGTCGGTCGAGCAAACGCTGATCACGGCCCGCAATGCTTGGGGCCGCATCGCCGCGATTTGCAGTCCGTTGAATCCGCCCCAGGAGATCCCGATCATGCCGACCTTGCCGTTGCACCACGGCTGCTCAGCCAGCCACGCAATCACTGCGCAGCCGTCTTCGAGCTCCTGTGGCAGGTATTCGTCGGTCAGCACTCCGTCCGAGTCTCCGCTTCCGCGCAAGTCGACTCGCACGCATGCAAAGCCATGCCCGGCTACATAGGGGTGCATCATCGAATCGCGAATCCGGGTGAAGTCACGCTTGCGATAGGGAATGTACTCCAAGATAGCGGGAACCGGTTGTTCTTGGGCTGTGTCTGGTAACCAGAGGCGGCCCGCTAGCTTCTTCCCGTCGCGCATCGGAATCCAGATGTTCTCGACGTGGCGTATCGAACAGGGAAAATCCGATCGGCTTCGAAGGCGATCACTCATGCGGTTTCTCGGTGAGCGCTGGTGAACTTTAGGTCAAGTTCGTCCATGATCGATCGGTACATCCGTGTTAGCGTCGGGCGGCTATCGGCGCCGACAAAAATCGATCCCAGTTCAGTGCTGTAGGCATCGCGGTGCCGAGAGTCGGCCAATTTGAGCCCTTCTTGAACGTGTAGCTGTATCTCTGCCCCAGGGAAAATCGCTTCGATCTCACGTATTCGACTTTCGCTCGGCACGCTGGCAACGTGTTCGTGTTCGTGGTCACCGTAAAGTCGAGGCATGAACTTCGCAGCGTATCGAAACTGCCCCTGTCGCGCGGGATAGTTGGGGCGTTGTCCCAACGCAACGTCGATCATGACCTCCTTGTGCGGTACGCCCTCCACTTTGTCGAAAAGCGGACTGTGAGACTTGGAAATCCGCGCGTTGACTTCCAATAGGAGAATTCTGTCTCCCGCCTGGTCGTAAAAGAATTCGATATTAAAAGGTGAGTCATCCAAGCCCACCGCGGTGATGACACGTTGTGCAGACTTGCACATCCGCTCTTTCACCGGTCCCGGCAGACTGGACGGATATTCATAGCGTTCGAAGCTGGACCGATTGGGACCTCGGATCGAGTCGACGATTCCATAGACGACCACATCGCCTTGGAACGAGAATCCTTCGAGTGTGCACTGGCGTCCCCTGGAAATAATTTCCTCGGCGATGCACTTTGATCCGTCGATCGAGCGGATGTGGTCGGGCAACTCGGCGTAGCCGAGAATGACGTTGAAAGGGTCGGCAAAGTAATGGATGCCGTTACGGATTTGCTCCAAAGCGTGCTGATATTGGCCGCGATTTTCAATGCGGTAACCGAACTTTGACGAGTGGGATTTGACGGGCTTTAGCCAGAACGGAAATGCGAGTGGTAGGTGCGTGCCGGATTCGCCGTCAAACGGATCGAACCAGGCAAAATCCGGGACCTCGTCGGGAACCACTTTCTGCTGCTCCAAGCGAGCCCAATACTTGTGTTCGCACTTCAAGACGCTCTCCAGAGTCGGGCCGCGGAGGCCGAACTCGCGACGCAAGATCGCCATCATCAGTGTGGTGGGAAAATCCCAATACCCGACGATGGCATCGACCGACCCGGAGAAGTTTCGCAAGGTCCGGCGGGCTTTGTCGAGCAGACGCTCCATGTCAAAGCTTCCCGCGGCAACGATTTCGCCGTGGTCCAACAGTCCATGAAAGACATAACGGTCTGCCTCGCGCACCGACTCGAGCAGCTTTTTGTTAAAATCCTCGAGTCCGACTACGAAGATTTGCTTGTCATCCACCATTGTTCATCCCAAGCGGTCTTGTGCACTGCTATGGGCAAGCCGGTGCAACCTGCGTGCCGTGCGAGGTGAAATCGGCAAGGGCGATTAGCGAGTCGAGCGGCACGTTCGGTTTGTATTTCCTGAGCGTGTGATTTCACCGGTCGCCTTTCTCCAGCCGCCTCGAAACGACGTCGGAGTTGGATTCGATCCACCGCCGTGCGATGATCTCCGGATCGGAATCCGGGTCTCGCATTTGATCCATCAACTCCTGAAGTTGTTCGGCGTTGACTTGAAAGGTCCGCAGAAACTTGGCGGCGTCCGAGCCTATTTGTTGCCACCCACCTTCTGGTTCGCCCACCTTCTGGTTCGCTTTCGGGTGCTGCATCCTCAAGGGAACGGCGGCGGTCGCCGGGGGAAACGACTGTGCCGTTCGTGGGTGGCACTGTTTGGGGCAGGTGGGGCAGGATGATGCAGTCGGGACGCGAATGCTAGCGGCCGCCCCGGGCACGCTTGATGCGGATCAGACAGCCGATCGGATTGGTCTCGGCGACAGTCGTCTCTTGACCATCGAGCACGGCTTCGATCGCGTCGCGTGTGTACGTTTTCGTGATCGCTTTGCCGTCGGGACTGTCATCGAAAGCCCCCATGTAAACCACTTTTCGATCGCCGTCCAAAACGAAACACTCTGGAGTTCGTTTGGCACCGAAGTCCTTGGCGATTTGCTGAGACTCGTCAAACAAATACGCAAAGGGGAACTGCTTCTCGGCCGCTCTTTGCTTCATCGCCGGCAACAAGTCTTCCCGGACCAGATTGACATTGATGGCGACGACCGCGACGTTCCGGTCTCGGTATTCCCGGCTCAGTTCGATCAAACGGTCTTCGATGTCGACAGCGTAAGGACAACTGTTGCATGTGAAGACGACGACAACGGCATCCTTGTCCGAAAGGTCCCCGAGGGAATGTGCCTGACCGTCGACACCGGGGAGGTCTTGCCAAATCGGTGCAGCGTCGCCAACGTTCAGAACCCGATTGAACTCGCCGGAGGCGGCGGTTTCGGCGACGACAACAACGGCCAACAGACAGGTGATTCGGAGGGTATTCATCGGATGATCTTCGAGCGACTTTGGCAGCGACTGAGCAGAAAAAGCGACGTCTGCCGGGTAAACGATTCCTGGAACTAGCTATGGATGATGTCGTTGGCGAAGACAAAGACCATCAGCGCGAGAATCGCCAACACGCCGGCCAAGGTCAGCTTCATTTCCAGTTGCTCGTCGACGCGTTTTCCGCGAATCAGCTCGGCCGTCAAGAACATCATGTGTCCACCGTCGAGCGCCGGGATGGGCAAAAAGTTCAAGATCGCCAAGTTCATGCTCAACATCGTCAAAAACAGCAACTGTTTCGAGATGCCTTGCTCGGCTTGCATGCCCGCCATCTGAACGATTCGGATCGGGCCTCCGACGAATTTGGCTTTGACCTTGCCTTGGACCAATAAGCCCAGGAAACCGAACACGTCGTTGAGCCTTCGACCGCCTTCGCGGATGCCCAGAACCAACGCTTGACCGACGGAATCAGCGGTCTGAGTTTCGGAGGTGGCTTGCAAGGCCAATCCGCGTTCGTACCAAAAGACTTCGTCGGCGACCGTCGTGAGGTTTTCTTCGAGCACGCGGTTGTCCCGGTCACGTCGGGCCAACACTTCGAACCGGGTGCCTTCGGGCAACAGCTGCACAAGCGAAACGAAGGAATTCAGCGAACTGGTCGCGTCGAATTCCCACCCGTCGGTGAGCTTCTCCAACGCGGCATCGGACAGTTCCTCAGCCACGGCATCGGGGGCCTGGTCAGCGTCCCACAAGACGCGAACGCTTTTGATTTCGTCGCCCGCGGCGATCTTGTGGTCCCCGGCCGCGGGACCACGGGATACGATCGGCAGTGGTGCGAACGCGATACCGAGCGGACCGCTGGCAATCTCATTGGACATCGGGGAAATCGGAATCATTCCCGCCATTTCCGTGTTCGGCTTGAGCGAGACTTCGATCGACTCGGAATCCTCGGCTTCGCCGCGACGCAGCGTCATGGCGATCGGCGTTTCGCCCGACGAGGCCAGGGAAGACCGCAACACCAGCCGGTAGGCGTCGACCTCGGGGTTTCCGTCGACCGCGGTGATCACGTCGCCGACGCGAATGCCCGCCTCCTCGGCGGGACTGCCCGACATGACGGCGGTGATCGGACCCGGCGCGAACGCCAATCCCAGCGTCCGCATCGGTTGCGGCGGGATCGTGACGGACTGGACCTTGGCGTCCGGGCCGATCGGTTGAAGCGTGAGTTGAATGTCCCGGTCGGCGGCGGTGACGAACGTGGTTTGCAAGGGAATCGCCGGGGCCACGCCCGTCACGTCGATCTTCTTTCCATCGACCGAGACGATCGTGGCCCCGGCCCATTCGTCGCCGAGCGCCTCGGCGGCGACGGTTCCCGGAAAGGCGGGCATCATCGGTTGCAATTTGGCGGCCATCGCGTTGGTGATGCCGATCATTCGCAAGTCCGGTTCTTCGGGATGCGGCTGCGGCAAGAGCTTGTATTCGTTGACGGTGCCGTCGTACCGGATGCGAACGTCGACGGGCAGTGCGGGATTGTCCAGCGACTGTTCCATGATTTCCAACTTCATCTCGGTGAAATGAAGTTGGTCCTCGGATTCCAGTTCGGCGACCGCGACGACTTCGCCGCCCGGTCGGATTCCGGCCTGCCATGCGGACCCGCCCGGCGTGACGCCGCCGACGACCGCGGGGGTGTAGGGAACGCCGAATCCGTAAGCGATGGCCGCGAAAAGCATGCCCGTGATCACGTTCACCACGACGCCGGCGCTGATGATGATCATGCGTTGCCAGACCGGCTTGGCGGGAAAGCTGCGTGGGTCGTACTGCGGCGGCGCGTCTCGATCGCCTTCGTCGACCTTGATCCGCTCGGCTTCCTTCTCGGCATTCCGTGGATCGTCATCTTGCCCCAGCATTTTGACGTAACCGCCGAGCGGCAAAATTCCGATCCCGTACTCGGTTTCGCCGTACTGGAATTTCCCCAAGGTCCGCGGCAACTTGATCGGTCCGAGCTGAATCGGAACGTCGAAACCGACGTAGAACTTTTCGCATTTGACGCCGAAAAACTTGGCGGCCAGGAAATGCCCGAGTTCATGGACGAAGATCACCAGTCCGATGCCGATGGCGACTTTGACCCACAGCCAGACTTGCGAGAGCAGGCCGATCAGGAAACCGGGTTCCTCGCCGGCGGACAGCAGCAACACGGAAAGAAAATCGTGGTCGAACAAGGTGACGCCTGGGGGGATGAACGGGAGGAGCTCTGAGGGTCGGGCAATGACCGCGATTCCGGCAACGGCATTACGGTCCGAGGGTCAGTTCGGTTTGCCGGCCCGGCGAGCCTCTTCGCGAGCCCAGTCGTCCAAGCGAACGAGGTCGCTGAGCGTCGGACTGGCGTCGAAAGTATGGCTTTCCAGGACTTTGCGGCAGATCGGTACGATCTCAGTAAACCGAATTTGGCCGCCCAAGAATAGACCGACCGCGACTTCGTTGGCCGCGTTGAGGACCGCCCCGGCGGTTCCCCCGCAACCGGCGACTTCGAAACCCAGGTCCAGGGCCGGGAATCGATCCCGGTCGGCGGGGATCATTTCCAGGCTGCTGGGCCGGGTGCGGTCCCAACGTTTGGCGATCCCGGGCAGCCGTCGCGGGTACGTCAGGGCGTACTGGATCGGCAGCCGCATGTCCGGCGGACTCCACTGGCTGATCACGCTGTGGTCGCAGAATTCCACCAGCGAATGCACGATCGACTGGGGATGGATGACGACTTCGATGCGATCGGCGGGCACGTCGAAAAGCCAGCGGGCTTCGATGATTTCCAGAGCCTTGTTCATCATCGTGGCCGAGTCGATCGTGATTTTGGCTCCCATGTCCCAGGTCGGATGATTCAAAGCGGATTCGACGGTGGCCTGGTCCATCTGCGACCGCGACCAGGTCCGGAACGGCCCGCCGCTGGCCGTCAGAATCAGCCGTTCGACGTCGCCGGCGCGGTCCCCGATGCACTGGAACAGAGCCGAATGTTCGCTATCGACGGGCAGCAACTCCGCGCCCGACTGCCGGCACTGCTGGCTGACGATCGGGCCGGCGACCACCAAGGTCTCCTTATTCGCCAAGGCCACGCGTTTGCCGCTCTGGACGGCGGCCAGGGTGCTTTCCAGTCCAGCCCGCCCGACGATCGCGGCGACGACCACGTCGACGTCGTCGTCGGTGGCGGCCGTGACCAGGGCCTCGGGACCGTGGGCGATCGTCCCGGCGAAACCGGTCACCGCGCGGGGCGAACCCGCCCGCGCCGCCGACGCGATCAAGCTCCGCGGACAATGCGTCGCCTCGGCGGCGATCTTTGCCAGCAGTTCCAGGTTCCGATGCCCCGAGGCCGACCACAGCCGCCAGTCGTAATCCGGGTCGGCCGATTGCAGGTGCCGGATGACTTCGGCCGTGGCGGTCCCGATGCTGCCGGTCGCTCCCAGCACGGCGACCCGCCGCAACGGACGAGCCGGGGCGGATGCGACGGCGGGATCACGGAACGATGCCATGGCGAAAGACGTTCGAGGGATAAAACCGGGATTTCTGCGTCGGGAAACGCAGGCGGACAGGTGCCAGCATGATGAACGATCGCCACCACCGCTACGACCGCCCCGGGAAAGCGTCGCCGACGCGGTGACTTGTCGCCGAGCAGCCCGCCGCAAAGAATGCCATGCGATGATGCACGCCCCGGGCGTCTCGATCGGCTCGCCCGCTTCCGTCCGATCGGCCCATCGTCCGTTTCCGATCCCCTGGATTTCACGCGACCGCCATGACTGATGACAACCGCCGAAAAAATAACGAAAAGAAATCGACCTCGAACATCTGGCTGGTCTTGCTGGCCGTCACCGGTGCGGTGCTGCTGAGCGCGTTTCTGTTCAGCAATTCGCGGCATCAACTGAGCTACCCGGATTTGTTGGAACTGCTGGCCAAGCAGGACCCCAGCGCCGGCCAAACCGCAAAAGTCGTCGTCAAGACCAACCAGGGCACGCTGGTCGAATACAGCCAGCCGCGAAACATCAACGTCGCCGACGACGAAATCACCGGACTGGTCCGCTACCGATCCTTGGGCGTCAGCGGCGAAGCGTCCGGCAAGGTGGCGAAAAATGTCGAATTCGTGACCTACCGCACCATCGACAACCAAGCCGAGGAGTCGCGGCTGGTCGAGGCCCTGGAGAGCAGCGGCGTGGTCTGGACGACCGATCGGCCCAGCCGGTTCCTGGAGACGCAGTGGCCGCAACTGTTGATCATCGGCGTCCTGATCTTGATGGGCGTGATGATGCTGCGGCGAATCACCGGCGTCGGGTCGCCGATGCAGTTTTCACGCAGCAAAGGCAAGCTGTACGGCGAGGAAGAGCTGCCGATCTCCTTTGACGACGTCGCCGGCATCGACGAAGCGGTCGAAGAGGTCCGCGAGGTCGTCGACTTTCTGAAAAACAGCGAAAAGTACCAAGTCTTGGGAGGCCGAATCCCCAAAGGCGTGTTGCTGGTCGGTCCCCCCGGGACCGGCAAAACCTTGCTGGCCCGCGCTATCGCCGGCGAAGCCGGCGTGCCGTTCTTCAGCCTTTCGGGCAGCGATTTTGTCGAGATGTACGTCGGCGTCGGCGCGGCCCGCGTTCGCGACATGTTCCAACAAGCCGTCAACCGCGCGCCCTGCATCATCTTCATCGACGAACTGGACGCCCTGGGAAAAAGCCGTAGCGGCAACGTCGTCGGAGGGCACGACGAACGCGAACAGACGCTCAACGCGTTGCTGGTCGAGATGGACGGCTTCGATTCCAACAGCGGGGTGATCGTCGTCGCGGCGACCAACCGCCCGGAAACCTTGGACTCCGCGCTGCTGCGCCCCGGACGTTTCGACCGCCACGTCTTGGTCGATCGGCCCGACGTCGGCGGCCGCGAAGAAATCCTGAAAGTCCACGTCAAATCGGTGAAACTGGACGACCAGATCGAACTGAAAGACATCGCTTCGATCACACCGGGATTCGTCGGTGCGGACTTGGCAAACTTGGTCAACGAAGCCGCCCTGCTGGCCGCCCGCGCCGAGAAGAAGTCCGTCGGCTTGCAAGAATTCAACGAAGCCGTCGAACGCGTCACCGCCGGACTGGAAAAGAAAAAGCGGGTGATGAACGAAGACGAAAAAATCCGCGTCGCCTATCACGAAGCCGGCCACGCCCTGGTCGCCACGGCATTGCCCAACACCGACCCGGTCCACAAAGTCAGTATCATCCCCCGCGGCTTGGCGGCACTGGGCTACACCATGCAGCGCCCCGAATCCGAACGTTACTTGATGACCAAGAGCGAACTGGAAAGCCAGATGCGGATCCTGTTGGCCGGGACGCTGACCGAGGAAATGATTTTCCAAGACATCAGCACCGGCGCGCAAAACGACCTGGAACGTTGTACCGAGATCGCCCGCGGCATGGTGATGGATTACGGCATGAGCCGGCTCGGTCGGATCAACCTCCGCCGCAGCACGCGGTCACCATTCTTGGCCAGCAGCGGTGGCGACGGCCAGCAAAGCTCGCACAGCGAGGAAATGGCCAAACAAATCGACAAGGAAGTCTCCCGCATCGTCGAGGACGCGTTGGCCCAAACCCGAGACATCCTGGAACAACGTCGCGAAGTCCTCGAAGCGGTCACGCAACGGTTGCTGGAGGTCGAATCGATCGACAACGACGAATTGATGCGGCTGATCAAGGAAAACGCCTCGGGGCCTTGGCTGGTCCCGGGCACGGTCACCGAAAAACCCCGCGCCAAAATCACCCCGGCCAAACAAGGCGTCGATATCGCCCCGACCAGTGACAACCAGATTTAGATCGCGCGGGCCCGCTTGATTGCTTTTTCCGTTCAAGCATGGTGTTCAATGTGCATATCGCAAGGTGAACACTAGGATCTGGCACCACCCGAGAACAATTGAAGAACACGCCGTTTTGTCAACGTGATATCGCGATTGCAGTGGTCTCGTACTGGTCAAACGCTACGAGTTTCAAAAGATTTTCATACGTGGGGTGACGATAGAACGGCACCGATTCCGCTTCGACCGACTCGTTGACCGACACCCACTTCAAGTCGAACTCGTAAATCTCCGAGTCAATCTCCTCGTCGTTCCACTTGCTTGTCATTTTCTCGCCAGAAACACGCGTAGGAACAAAAATTCCATTGACATTTCCCCACTCGATTGCTTCCACAAGAGTCGGCCGATACCGAGGACTACGCATCATTAGATGCTGACGATGCTCAAGAATCAGATTACTGCGAATATCGAAGGCTGTAGCCAACTTCTGTTTGCCAAAGAATTCGACATTCAATGGGATTTCTCGGGCGACAGTGACTTTTTCCCCTGCGGCATCCTGTTGGATTTTTGCACCCGTGACAGCGGTCCGCAATTTCAGGAAAACTTTTTCTGCGTGCGACTTAGAAACGCTGGTCATTCGTGGAAACGAACTGATCCCTGTGAACCGTAAATCAATAGCGTGCCCCAGTCGTCTAAATTCTTCATGCGTCTTCGCAACGTACTCTTGACGACTCATTCCAACCCTCCAGTTCATCGACCGCCCACTGTGGTACAGGTGCACTGTCAGGCTGGGGATTCGATTCCATGACGAAATCTGTGAGACATCGTTTCGGTACTCGCTCTCCGCGATAATTGTAGCTCCGTCAACCTCCACCAATCGGACCATGAGTGCGAAGTCCGATCTCGGGGAATCGAGAATCCGGACAGTCTCGGTCAATGAGAAAGCAGACTGCCCATCCTCCAAGATCGACCGCTCGTTGCGGTACAATAGGTCGTATGCCTCGATCGCCTCCATGTTACTAATCTGGGCATCAAACAGACCAGACGCATCGATCGAAGTGTTGATCTGGCGATCCTGAGCACCTGCCTCGCTAAGGGCTTGGGCGATCAACCATAAGAAAAAAAAAGGAAAGGTTGTTTGATATCGCATTTGCGGATCCTATAAAGGCGACGCGACTCTTACTGGCCAACCGTCAAGGTGTTTTTCGGAATCTTCGAAATCCTAGCGAAACCAACCCAGTTGGTTCTAGGGCATGTTTCCAATAACGAAACACCCCGCGTCCCAAAGAAGGCATGTCGGAACAATCATGACAAGAAAGCTAACTCATCTCCTGGAACGTAAACCTATATCCTGCTGAGCAGCATTCACTTAGCCTGGGTATCCGCCGTCCCCAGTGCAGGCACCTTGATCCGTCCATGCATTGATATAGACGTAGGGAGAAATGCCGCCATCGACGCAAGTGACTTCACCTTCATCAACCTGTTGGTCGCAACTCTTGGCCTCCTCGCAGACCACGTCCAGCCCTGAAGTCTGTGACGGGTTGAACCTACCGGCCTCTCCCAGATGGGCTGGCCTAGGCAAAGTGTAAGTGTTAGTCGTGACCCTCGTCAGCATTCCGCAATCCGGTTCGAGCACTTCGCAGATTTGCCAAATGACGGTCCCACCACATGAGTGGTCATCATCAAAAACTTGACATCCCTCGAACGGATCGGCGTGACAAACGGGAGCTAGTGCGATCATCATCACAAAAGAGCAGACGTAACGGTAGACCATCGTAATTCTCCAAAATCAAGGAACTGACAACAGACGTGACTGGATAAGTGAGATAGGTGCCTCGAGTCTGTCAGAGACCGACCCGGCGACCACATCGAATACGATCATTTTCTCGTCCTCGGCGACCGGCTCTTGAGATTTTTCAGTTAGCACGTCCGAAGAGACGGACAACTTCACGCGAAACCGACCCTTGGCTAATGGAGTGCATTTCGTCCTCAGCCGTCGCCCTTGGTAGCTAGCTGTCACTGTTGCTTGATCAGGAAAATCGACCGTTGCGGCACGATCTGCAGGATTAGAAGATTTACCCTCGATGACCAAAATGCAGTTTGCTTCGAGGCGACTAGCGGAGTCCTTCTCTGGCAAAAACCTTAAAGTTCGAGGGGTAATTCTAACGGGGCGTACCATTGCGAACATGACGATTGCCTCAGACAAGACTTGACCATCTTGGTTGAGAGTTACCAGGCAACTATCTCGAATCTTTTCTTGAGATGGTTGAACGAAACCTGTGACCGAGTATTTGTGGGGAACCCCTCGGATGGGTCGAATGTCCGAGAAATGAACATTGTCTCGAGAAACAACTTCGACCTGCGACGGTCTACGAGGGGGAGTCACGAAAAATTGAAGCTCGAACGGTTGACGCGCTTCGTTGCTGCCAACCATTCGCAAGGCATGTGTTCCCTGGGTAAACGCCACCCAGTTCTTCAGGCGATAGCGCATTTGAATCGTGAAAGGATTCGCCCTTGAATCAAAAAGAGTAACGGTTGCGTATTGGTCGATCTGCATCGATTGAGAACGTGGTGAGAGCTTCGTACGCACGGTGATCTTCTGCCCCGGCTCGACCGTCCCGGAGGTCACCTCAACCACCGTGCAGGAGCAAGTACTCTCTGCTCTGGTAATTTCCCAAGTCCGCTTTGTTTGGTTGATCAGGTGCATCACAACCGTTCCGGAATCCGTTGGGTCAAGCTCGCCGAGGTTCACCGTCCGGGAAAGATGAATGTCACCGTCACCGCCAACGGGAACGTCCATCACCAAGCGAAAGTCACTTGCGGGAGCATCTTTGAGTTCAAGAGACGGGTCTTTAGCCGCAACAGAGGCGAACGCGAGAAGACCAAAAGCGCAGCAGATCAGCACAATTCGCATGGCTTCGGACGGAGCGACAACCAGAAATCGCCCGAGCGATCGATTCGCAAAGAAAGGAGACCTCTCCACCTTCAAGCTAGGAGTGGCATGCGAACCAATCCGTTGGCATGCGAACCAATCCGTTGGCATGCGAGCGGCTGATAATCGCTCCGCGAGATGCCCATGAATCTGACGAACACTGATGTCCATCTCCGGCATCGCTTCAGTTATGCAGTTCCACACCGAGCTATCCCTCTTGAAATGCATGGAATCGTCGATCTCTCGATCCGGAATCATTCTTTGGCTGTCCAGCGGTGGCAGCAACCCCTGAAAACGCAAATTGGGGAAAAAAGATTCACGGCAGCCGGCGACGCTTTTGTAAAGTTGCGTGAGAGAGTTGAGGAGACAGCCAGTGCCTCTCAATTCCCCGGCGTCGACATCGCGCCGACCAGCGACAACCAGATCTAGATCCGGCCATCGCCAAGGTCGTAGCGGAAGCCGCCAAGGCTTTCGACGATCCCATCCGGGACCGAAACGCTTGGCGGCTTGTTGTCCTAACTCGTTTTCGAATTTTGACAATCAGCCGACGGGCGTTAGCCCACGGTTACCGGAGTGAAACCGGACGCCGGCGCGTTGCGGCTGACTAAGTCAACAAGACGTGCCCGCGAGAGGGAGTGCCAGGAACGAATTGAGGACGCAGCCGTTAAGTGCTTCCGCTCGACTCCTGTGCACCCCATCTCGAGGCACGACTGTTGTTCTGAATACTAGCTTACATTTGTTCTCAAGAAACCCTTGGCAACACAATATCCAAAGTCTTTCGCAGCGATGCACCACTTTGTCGCATGCCTTGGACCTCTTTGGGCCACAAATCAATCTCCATCTGCTTCAAAACGCCCCCCCGACCCAACACCGTCGGGACCGACAACGCCACGTCGCGGACGCCGAAACAACCGTTTTGAATGCTGCTTATGGGAAGGACGCGTCGTTGGTCCAAAAGAACCGCATCGACACAATCGCGAATCGCAATTCCTACCGCAAACCCCGCGCCACCTTTGCGTTTAATGACTTCGGCACCGCTGCCGCGAGTCCGGGTGAACAGCTGGCTGGCCATCATGGGGGTCCAGCCCGGGTACTTGTCCAGCGGCAGTCCGGCGACCGTCGCGCTGCTCCAAATCGGCACCATCGAATCCCCGTGTTCGCCCAAGATCAACGCCTTGGTTTGCGTCGGCGGCGCGGCGAGTTCGGCGGCGATCAGACTGCAGAACCGGATCGTATCGAGTTGCGTTCCCAGGCCGATGACTTGTTTCTCGGGAAGCCCGAGGAATTTGGCGGCGACGTAGGTCAAGATGTCCACCGGATTGCTGACCACGAGCACGATCGCCGAAGGCTTCGGTCCGGCGGCTTTCACGTCTCGCAAGATCTGCACAAACAAATCGGTGTTGCGATTGATCAAATCCAGCCGCGATTCGTCCGGTTTCCGCCGCAGGCCCGCCGTGATGCAGATGATGTCGGTGTCGGGAATGTGTTCGTAACCGCCGCCGATGATCTTTTGGTCGGCGACGCTCGGTCCGCCGTGTTGCAGATCCAGCGCCTGACCGACGGCCAGTTCTTGGTTGACGTCGAGCAAGGCGATTTCGCGGGCCAGTCCGCCACACTGCAAAGCGTACGCGGCACAGGACCCGACCAGGCCGCCGCCGCCGATGATGGAAACTTTCATGGATGTTCGTCGATTCGGAGGATGAATGGGGGGATGAGGAGAGGCGAGACTAAGCGTTCATCTGCCGGACGACTTCGTCCGTGATCAGCTTGACCAGCTGTTCTTCGCTGATTCCGCCCGCCGCGGCGACGCTCGCGGCCGCTTCCTTGATCGGCGGAGGAGCCGGAAACGCGCGACGCTCCACACCGGCTTCTTCCCAGGAGTCGCGGAAGATGTCGTTGGCGCAGATGTCACAGTCTTTGTAATCGTCGGTGTTCCGCGGATCTTTGAACCCCCATTTGTCCTTCAGGTCCAGCAGTTCTTGGGACTTTCCGGCGGTCAAGAACGAGACGTTGCCGAGCTGTTTGGCCAGCATCAGCATGCGGCAATACGAATCCAAAATCTCCGTCCACCAATAGGCTTGTTCGACCGACTCGCCATAACTGACGGTGCCGTGATTGGCCAAGATCATCACGTTCGTTTTCTTGACGAAGGGAATGATCGTGTCGGCGAACTCTTGGCCGCCGGGGGTTTCGTATTTGGTGATCGGGACGTCCCCGAGAAAGACTTCGACTTCGGGCAAGATGCACTGCGGGATCGGTTCGCGGGCGATCGCGAAAGCCGTCGCGTGCGGCGGGTGACAGTGAACGACGCTCTTGATGTCGTCACGCTGTTTGTAGATTTCCAAGTGCAACAACGCTTCGCTGGAACGTTTCTTGCGACCGGCGATCTGCTTGCCCGTCATGTCCACCACCGAAATGTCGTCGGGTTTCAGAAAGCCCTTGCAGTGCAGCGTCGGCGTACACAAGACTTCGTTGTCGCTGATGCGAACGGTGATGTTGCCGTCGTTGGCCGCGGCGAACTGGCGGTTGTAAATGCGACGTCCGATGTCGCACATGTCTTGTTTGATCTTGTGGATGTTTTGCATGGGAAAAGCACTGAAAACGGAGGAAGGAGGGCGGAGGTGTCGTGTGGGTTGAATTACAAATCGACTTTGTCCAGGATCGCGACGATCGAAGCGTCCAGCGGCTTCACGTCGGGTCGAAAGGGCTGGGCCGATTCCGGGCCTTCGGCCAGGGCGACCAAGTCACCGACGCCGCAACCGCAAAGGTCCCAAGCGACGATCGTGTCGCCGCCGAGGGGCTGTTTGTCGATGTCGCCGGCCGATTCGACGATCTCCACGCAGCGAAGCGTGGACGACTTCATCGCCGGATGAAATCGTGACAGCGTGACGGTGCCGATCGTGCGTGCGATTTTCATGATGCCTGTTGCGGCGGTCGGATCAGGTGGACTGGCGGACGATGGTGATGCGGCGATCCTTGGCGGTGTCTTTGGCCAACGGGGTGACCAGGGCATCGCGGCGGATCAGCAAGGTCGTGCCGACGGGACGGTTCAGGATTGTTTCTTCGCAAACGATTCGCTCGGCTTCGACGGCCGGTCGTGTTTCGCCGGTCGGTCGTGTTTCGCCGGTCGCGGGCATTGACCTCAGTCGCCGGATGACCAAGGCGGCGACGCGGCGGATGAAGTCTTCGTCGACGAGGTAGGCCTGCGGTTTCGTGATCGGGGATTCAGTCATCTTGGATCCCCATCACCGTCCATCTTGCCGGTGTTTTCGCGTTTCCGGTGACCTCGCGGGTGTAACTCCCGTCGCTGGTGATGATGACGCGATCGCCTTTGCGACAACCCAACGCGTCGATCACCAACAGCGGCGGTCCGTCGGCTTGATCCGCACCGTCGAGCGGTTGCAGGACGACCAATTTGCGTCCGTTCAAGCTGTCATGCTTGACGGTGGCATGGGTCGATCCGAGGACGAGGGCGGTTTGCACGGGAAAGCGGTGA
>CAYVRC010000022.1:0-13964 GCA_964453205.1 uncultured Pirellulaceae bacterium
CGAAGAAAGCCCGGCCGACGCCGACTTGCATTGCGACTACGGCTACTTCCTGTACTCGACCGGCGCGACCGAGCGTTCCGAAGCGAGCTTGCGGGAGGCCCTTCGATTGCAACCCGAGCATCCGCAAGCGACGATCAACTTGGCGCTCGTCGTCGGCAGCCGAGGGCGTTACGACGAGGCCGAGGACTTATTCACTCGAGCGATCGGCCCGGCCGCGGCGCTGCACAACGTCGGGATGCTGCGTTTGCGAGCCGGCGAAGTCGAAGCGGCCAGATCGATGCTTGCCGAGGCCCAACGCCGCGATCCGAGCATTTCGGTCGGCGGTCCGGTTCTGCAGCATCTCGCATCCGAACCGCACCCGACGATCGAATCAGTGGTCGCCCCGGTGACGGGCGAGATTGCCGCGCCGGCGACGTTCCATCCCTCTCGCTGATTGCGACCCCGAGCCGTCACGACTAGAATGCAACTTGTTTGCATTTGGAGGGGCGTGACGATTTCGGGTTATTGAAATGAAGAGAATCACGAGAGCTGAATCGGCAAGCCTTCGCCGCGGCCAAGCATTGGTCGAGTTCGCGATCATCAGCTTCGTGCTGACGGCGATGCTAGCCGGATTTCTCGGTCTCATCGTGATGGGCTTGGGATCGTTCCAAAACAATATCGCCGCGGAGAGTGCGGGGCGGGTATTGGATGAGCATGAGCGGTTGCTGACAACCATTGTCGATTCCGCTGATGGGCCGGCAGAACGAACGCGAGCCGTCTACGACGCATTGCTCAACGAGGGTCTGTACGACGAAACACAATTGATTTTAAGTCGTGCGGAATACTACGATTCAGACGCTCATGCGAGCTTACCTGAGATCAACCGAATGCTTCTCGGTAGCTTCATTTACGATCCAGATCTGGACCTGTTTCGGTATCCGGGAGCCGTCGTCAAGAATATGAATGGAATGCAAACTGTTTTGATCCCCCTGTTGAAGAATACAGATCCTCCAATCGCAAAGGGAATTGATCGCGCATTCAACGTTTCACTGGGAGATACGCCGGTATCGGACGATTGGGTCGGACCGGTTGCAGTGTCGCACATTGATCAAAACCGTTATCGAATCGTCATCTTTTACCCTTCCCAACCTGGTTCGATGTTGAACCTTGAGGTAGAACGAGATGCAGACGGCCAGATTCTCTCGCAAACACCTATCGAAGCCGACGATTCCGCGATCTCGCTTTCTGATCTCCCGACGGGTTACACCTTCGATACTCCTACCATCAACTCGAATGTCGACGCGTCAACGTCACGAGGACAGTATGGATTGGGTCAAACATTCGCGTTTCTGAAAGCCGTACGTCCTTACCGTCGGGTGTTCGAATCGGCATCTGTCTTTCGGCTGACGGAACCGGACGTGCCGGATGAGCCCGCAACGGAACCGTAAGGTCAACGCTGCGACACTGCATTCGATACGGCTACGTTGGTTCAACAACAGTGCCCCCTGCTGGCTTGCCCAGCAGGAGCATACGTTTGGCAATTAGCCAAACGGCACCACGCGATCGCCTCCCCGGTTGGCTCGCCCAACCGGAAGGCAAGTCTGCTCGAGACTTTGCTACCTGCCGGACAAGCCGGCGAGGGGAGCGATTCCTCCGGACTTGCGATCTAAGTCGTCAAACTTCCGCACCTGTCGGGCAAGCCGACGGGGGGCGAGGTGCGTTGGCCGCTTCCCTCACCGGCACGTCGACCGGTTCGCCCGTCGCCGCCTACGCGGTCATCGGCCTGTTTGCCGCCGGCATTGCCACGTCGCTGACGAGTGTTGGCATGTTGCTGCAACGATTCGGCGGCAACCTGATTCGCGAGGACAGCTGATTGGCAAAGTTGCCGTGGGGCTACATCCGCGCCGTACTGATTCTCGGCGTCGGCGTTTTCTACACGATCTGGGGCTCGATGGGGGCGTCGTTTCATCGATCGGCGACGTGCCATTCGATCTCGCTTTCTAGAAGGTCGATGGATAGCGGAAAGCTGCGGGTCAAAATGGGCTCTCCATCGTCAAACAACACATACGTCGGACAGACGCCCCCGCCCAGTTGGCTGACCATCGCCACGTTCGAATTGAAGTCGACACGAACGACCTTGACTCGATCGTCCAGGCGGTCGCCGAGTTCCGCCACGTCCGATTTGGTTTGCTCGCAGCGGGGGCAGTTGTAGTCGACGCCGAACTCGACCAGCACCGGCAACTCGCTGTCGCGGACGAAGCCGGGCAACTGCGATCCGCCGATGACTTGAAGAGACGGTTCGTCCATTGATGAATCGGGATCGTTGCTGGGCGTCGGACTGCAACCGACCGAGCAACAGACGATCCGGACGAGCACTGCCTGAAGAAAATACGATCGCATCATGTTTTCCAGTTCACTGTACAGTGTCATTCGTCGGCACGCGACGGCCGAGCCATGTCAGCGGGTCGGCGGCGATCATGTGCGAAAGCCGTCGCCAAGCCGAACCGATTTGTTCCGCAGGGATGAATCGTCGTTTTCCGTTATTCCACTGGATGAGCGTCTGGCGTCGATAGTCAATGCCCAGCTTGGTCGCGACATCGGTTTCATACTGGCGAATCCAATCCAACAGTCGCAGCAACAAGAGCATGCATCCGTATCGCTGGTCCGGCAAAGGTCGCTCGAACAGCGGCATGTCTTTATCCGACCACGGCGGACAGTCCAATTTTGTCTTTGTCGAAAACTTTGGGGTGAAACCGTATCGCTCGACGAACAAACCACCCGTCGAATCGTCGCCAATGAAAACGCCGAACCCTCGCAAAACGATTCGGGTGGTGGTACTGATTTCCAGCGTGTAAACGCTCGAACAATCCTTGCGATTTTCGGGCGGCTTCTTCCGCAGGAATCCGGTCTCGGTCAACCAATTCCCGTCGGGCCGTTTGACGTCTTGACCCCAGCACCAAACCTGTTGGCTCAGCAAATCGGCGGCCCATTGTTGACGGGTGATGCAGTGCTCGTCGATCATGCCGTCGATTCTCGCAGCGCCGCCGGGTTGGCGGTCATCCACGCCGTGGCGGCGGCAAGCTGCAGCGCGTCGCCGATCGACGAGACGCCGGACGCGAACACGCTGGCAATCCAACACGCACTGGCCACGGTTTGTCCGAACCACGACAGCGTCATCGCGGTTCGCCGGTTCATAGCGGACGCAGAAATCGGATTGCTAGAAATTTCACGACTCAACACATGCACTCCTCACCACAACACGAAAGGTCGTCCAAATACATGCCCCATTTGCGATACGTTTCCAATTCCTCGGCGGGCAGCCCGAGGGAAGTGGCGATGGCTTTGGCGACCACGGCATAACGTTGGCGGTATTTGTAAATGAAACAGAAGACGTGTTGGTCGTGGCGGACCGCCGGGCCACACAGAAACACGCCGGGAACCACGGTCGACTCGTCGTCTTGATTCAGGAGCGGGAATCCGTCTTCGCGCATCCGTTCGAGCGAATACGTCGACACGGACACGCTGGGATCGGAACTTTCGTAGCCGCCGATGACGATGAAATCATCGCCGGAAAGATCTTCATAGCTGCGAACCGTCGCAGTGTGGATGCAATGCTCGATCCCAAGAATGCCGGTCAGTTTGGGATATTGAAATTCGCCGGCAGCCCAGATCACGTGTTTGGCTCGCAAGGTCTGCCCAGCCGTGTCCACTCGGAATTCGTCACCGATCTTGGCGACGCATAGTACATCGACTCCCTCTTGCACCGGCAGTTCAAAGAACTCAGCGACACCGCGCAAGTGCGACGCGTACTCCTGCCCCGTCGGATGCTCGACTTCCAAGCTGAATGCGGGTGACACGCCGATCGCGACCGAATTGAGGTCCAACATGCCGATCGAGTTAGTAGGAAACGACGGCGTGATGAATCGTGTTTCGGCAGGCCAACGATCAAACGTCGCGCCGACACGATGCCGGTCGATGATGCATAAGTTTTCGATAATCACTCATCCGGCTATCATCTCGTCTTCACTTCCCAACTGGATAGGCGGCAGCGTGTCTTCAAAGTTTGTCCATGCTTGCGGGCCTTGCACGTATTCCAGATCGGTCAGCAGGCAACCATCAAGGATGTCGATGATGCGCTGCTGGTCCATCGCGTTGCCGATGAACACCAATTCCTGGTGACGGTCGCCGTGCTCGCCGGTGAACTCGGACTGAATCTCCGCGGCCATTTCCTCATCGTCGGGCCACTGGTCGTCCGGTGCCGCCGCCCACCAAAAACCGGCCGGATTCATGCGGATCGAACAACCGGCTTGGGACCAGTCGTAAGCCCAATCGTGCCGCGAAGCGATCCACATCAAACCTTTGCTGCGTAGCACTCCGCAGAATAGTCCGTCCTCCCTGTCCGCATCGAGGGCATCGGTCAATCGCTTGGGATGAAACGGGCGCTCGCGGCGATAGACGAAATTTGAGATGCCGTACTCCTCCGTTTCCGTTTCCTCTTCACCGCGAGGCACCGCCAACCAACCGGGGCGTGATTCGGCTTCGTCGAGTGAAAACAGTCCCGTGCCCATGATCTCGGACAGCTCCACGCGGCTTTCGGTCGTGTTGAGGATTTTCGCATCCTCGTTGAGCCGACTCAGGATCCGGTTGAGCTGTTCGAGTTCGTATGGCGAAATCAAGTCGGTCTTATTCACGATGATCACGTCGGCGAACTCGACTTGATCGACGAGCAGATCAACAACGTTTCGCGTGTCGTCCTCGCCGAGCCCCAGCCTACGATCGGTCAGGTCATCCCAGGAGCCGAAATCGTTCATGAAATTGCCCGCATCGACCACCGTGACCATCGTGTCCAGCTCGGCGACGAGCGACAGACTATCGCCTTGCTCGTCTTCGAAGGTGAACGTTTCGGCGACAGGCATCGGCTCGGAAATACCGGTCGATTCGATCAACAGGTAGTCGAATCGCCCGTCACGAGCGAGCCGACGGACTTCGACGAGCAAGTCTTCTCGGAGCGTGCAGCAGATGCATCCGTTGGACATCTCGACGAGTTGTTCTTCGGTGCGAGACAGATTCGCATCGCCGGCTTTCACCAACGCCGCGTCGATGTTCACTTCGCTCATGTCGTTGACGATCACGGCGACGCGCAATCCGTCGCGGTTGGTCAAAATGTGGTTCAACAGCGTCGTCTTGCCCGCACCCAGGAAGCCGGAGAGGACGGTGACGGGCAGTCGTTTCGATTGATCGGGCTGGAACATTTTCACGGTCGGTTGAAGAGGGCAATGAAAGAAGGATTCTGGTTGAGTGGATGATGGTCATTCACCGATCGCGAGCGAGGCGGTTGCATGGTGCGCAAATCGATCGGGCGGGCACCTTGCATCACCAAACGTTCGCGAAACATTCGAGACAGCAACGACTCGTCACCACCGAGGTAGATCACATGGGTCGCGTGTCGAATCGCGAGCGCCCGAGCGTTGACGGTTCCGTAGTCTTCACCGTCGCTTTGCAGCAGGACTTTGGTCGTCGCCGTGGGTAGCGGATCGGCAAGCCACGAAGCGGCCCGCCAATCCGAAACGGCGATGACGGCAACGGGCGGATCGTCCGCAACCGCTGACCGCGACTGGAGGGCACTCGGAAAAGTGAACACGGCGAGAAACAGGACAATGCGAAACACGTGAAATCCTCCGAAAGGAACCCAAAGCAGCAAAAGTAACGCACATGCAAGACGTATGCAAGTACAGGAAGGTTCGGAGGATGGCACAAAAGTGGCTGATCGCGAAAGAACCAAAGGGCAAGGGCGGCCGAACCAGCAAATGTCGTCTTTGGGCGTAGCCAGCGTCTTCACGGTTTTTCTTTCCCCGGGGAGACCGGAACTCGTGACGAGTTTGGCTACTCCAGAGATTGTTTCAGGGATCCTTCGGTGACGCGTTTGCGTCGATCCGGTGGCGTCCGGGGCGGCGGACGGCCCGCCCGATCCGAATTTTGTTTTGCCAGTTGTTGACAAGACACCCTCGGCCGGTAGGCTGTTGAGAGTGATTCTCAATAGCATGCTCTGGCGACGCAGCTAGCGATCGGACTCGAGCGGGCGACTTTTGCCCGCCGGGAGCCTCAGCCCGCCACGCCCAGGTTGCTCCATTTCGGTTCGTCGGAGGTCGTTGCCTCCGTACCGAGGTGGTTCGAAACCTCTCTTTCCGGCGGGTGAACTGCAATGGATGTTTTTGATGACGCTCGGCGTCACTATCGACAGGGCGATTTGGATTCGGCCTTGTCGCTGCTTGAACCGTTAACGCGGCGACTCGAACCAGACGGTTTGCCCTCGCCCGCTCAGGGCCCATCTCTCGAACTGCTGGGCTTAGTTTTCCAAGGCTCGGGGCGTCCCTTCGATGCGGCGGATGCGATCGAACGGGCCAGCTTGGTCGTCCCGGTTTCCGACGAAGCTCGCATCGCACTGGCGTCGTCGTATGCCCAATTGCGTCGCATCGATTTGGCGCGCGAGCTCTACCTTCAACTCGCACTCAGCCGACGGTTGCCGCCTGACTTGATGCTGCAAGTGGCGGCGGGACTCGACGCGATCGACTCGCCACAGTTGGCGATGCAGGTTTGCGAATGGATCACCGAGCGTGACGAAAACGTTGCACAAGCCTACTACGACATGGGGGTTTATTCGGCACGCAGCGGCAATGCGTTGTACCTGACCGAGGCACTGACGCACCGCGCCTTGCAACTCGATCCGGGGAACCTGCACTATCGCATCGGTTTGGCTTCGCTGCTGGTTCAGCTTGATCGCGATGACGAAGCGATCAACGCGCTGGACGGCTTTGCGGACGAGGATGTGGACCGGGTGACCTGCGAATCTTGCTTGTCGCGGATCGCGTCATTGCTGCATCGGCGAGGACAACCCGATCTGGCAAAACGATGCGAGTATCACGCGGCGCGGCTTCGCCGGCACGGAGTTCGCGGACCGCGACCGATCAATGCACTGGGCGGGGAGGAGGAGCGATGAGTGGCTCTGCCCTGTTGTTGATGCACGCTGCCATCATCGTTGCATTCTTCGCGGCTTTCATCGTTGTTGGAACGTTGACGATCTATTTCCGAGAACGTTTGTCCGCTCACAGGCGGTGCAAGGGCGCCGACACGAAAATCGGCCCCTACCCCGGTTCGGTTAGGCCGATCCCGACGCGGTTACCAGCCAAGTCCGCACCGAATCGAGATCGCCGTGAACCCTCTGCTGCTGCTTTGCCTGTCTCCTTTTGACATTTTGACACCCCAACCCTATCCCAAGCCATGAAAATCAATCTGAAGATCGCTCGACGAGAGTACGAGCGTGGTGCGTTCCTGCTCGCGGTTAAATTTTCGCAATACGCCTTGGCGGAGGACCCCGACGACGCCTTCGCTTGGCTGACCCTGGGTCATTCGCTACTGAAGTTGCACGATCGGATCGGCTCCATTGACGCGTTGGAAAACGCGGCGGTGTTGCAACCACTCGATACGGCAAGTCGCGTCGAGTTGGCGATCGCTTACGGGGCGGTCGGACGCAAATCGCTGTCGCGAGACCTGTTGATGATGGTCGCGACCTCAAAACAAGCCACCGCGCCGGAGATGCTTCGCATTGCCGCCGCACTGGAGGCGGTCGACGAACCGATTCTGGCGATGGAAGCCTGTCGCCAAGCCGGCAAAATCTCGCCCGAAACGCCGGAGGTCCACTACCAAATGGGCTACTACGCCCAAATGACGGGGCATCCGGCTAGCGTCAGCGAAGCGCTCATGCGGCACGCGATTGACCTTGATCCGGCCAACATCCATTTTCGCATCGGATTGGCATCGCTGTTGATTCGACTGGGACGTCAATGCGAGGCGATTGCCGTGCTGGAGCGGGCGATCCCATCGCGATTGGACGAGATCACCTGCGAATGCTGTTTGCGGCGGATCGCCAATCTTTTTTTCGACCGGGACGATCTGCATCGGGCGAGACTGTGCGCCGTCCGACTGGCCGACATTCAGTCGTCCGCCGCAACGTCCAGTTTGTTGCCCGACACGGTGGCAACGCCGTGAGCGAATCACCGATAGACGCTCGGCCGGATCTCTCTGTGCCCATCGACGCCGGGGCTTCCCTTTCTTTGATTCGGACGCGGGGCGACCATCGTCGTCATGTCGTCTTACGCCTCGGCGGCTACCGTCGTCGACCTTGCCACGACCGCGTCCATCCGCCCAGATCACGCGGATGCCACGCCGGGGGTTCACGACGGTACGTTCAGGATCATCGGCGATCAGTTGAGTTTCCAGATTGACGATACGAATTTGAACGTTGCGACTGCTTTCGGTACCGCCCCTCAAAGCCGTCTGGTTGGCGATTTTACCGGCACCGCCGGTGGCGCGTCTCCGCCGTTCCCGAACCGAGCAGCATGTCGGTGCTGTCAATCGGCGGTGTCGTCATTGACCTTGGGGGGCAGATCGAATTCGACAATTCATTGCTCACCCGCGTCGTCACCGAAACGATCGGCAGTGGCGATTTGACTTTTCTTTTGACACCTTCGCTTACGACGGCCCCACGATGGTCGAACAGGCGTGGGGATCCGCCTTCGATACACTGATCAGTCGCGAGGTGTTCGGAAGGCAGGGGGCCTGCGGATCGCTTCATGGATTCCAGGTACGCGGTCGTGCGAGTGGTTTGCCGTCGGTGTCGGTCGGTATCCCGCAAAAGGATTGCCGGTCGCGTCAGGTGGGCTTGTGCCCTTTGAAGATCAGGTGCGGTGGAGCGATGTCGAATCTATCCTGCCGTTTTGACGTGGACCGCTTCGGGAAGCGAAAGCATCGACGATCATGGTCGTGCTCCTCGTGACCGGAGTATTCAGTGTGATTTGCCGGGGTGGTGATCGTGGAAAGCGACTTCGATCATCAAGTCCGCCAGGGCGATGCGGATCATCAGCCCACCCACACCGCTCATCAAGAGCTGCGTCCGCAAGTGCGTCATCCGCAACAGCAACGTCAACCGCCCGCCCGACAGCGAAGCCACGACGACGAACACGCAACAGACGAACCACAGAATGGACGGTGGCATCAAAGAACCCTGTGCGGATCGGCGACTAGCGTCGCACAAAGCACGTGAATACAACTCTGGTGACCACGTGGGGTCCCTCGTCGACGGTCACCTGCACCATCCGCACGGCGACCACTTCGGCGACCGGTGCGCGGTGTCGTTTGGGGGCGGCAGAGAGCCCCACTTGCAAATTTATTGCAAATGTCTAAACTGTTGATTGAGAACATACTTGCTCAGAAGACACCGAAATGACCAAGAACGACGAATCGCTTGACCCGGTCAAGCAGGCGATTCGCGAGGCAGGGCTGCGAGCCACGCCGGCGCGAATGGCAACGTTGCAATTGCTCCGCGCCTCCGACGCTCCGCTTACTCATGCGGTCGTCGCTGATCACCTTGCCGCGACCGGGGTCGATAAAGCCACCGCGTTTCGTAACCTGAACGATTTGGTCGAAGTCGGCCTGCTCCGGCGTACCGAAGTCGGGGATCACGTGTGGCGATTCGAGGCCATCTCCGCCGAGCACGACAGCGGGCATCCCCATTTTCTGTGTGTCGACTGCGGCACCGTGTCGTGCCTGGATGATGTCAAGTTGACCGCCGGCAGTCAGCGGGCCAGTGCAAAGGTCGGCGAGGTCACCGAAATTTTGCTGCGCGGACACTGCAACGAGTGTCGTTGACGCGGCTCGATTCGGATCATTCGGCGGTTCATCAAGAAGGTGCGTTCCGTGGTTCGATCGGAGACCGGCTCGCCCCCCGCCGCCCGCCAAACGGGTAACCCGATTTCTGTCGATGCGGTCGCTGATGGCGATCGACAATGGCACGGGCTGTGCATCACGACGAAACGTTCGGTCGGATCGTAGGGAGATCGTCCTGCGTTTCGAACCGCCCGCGGACTGCGAAATGCCCCGCCGATCGTTCCGAAACGAACGGCTGACTCACAAAGCTGTAGAGACTTTTCTGATGCCACACCGATGGGATTTTCGCCGCGCGCGGCGGTTTTTTGTCCTCGCGATCGCTGTCCTGCTGACGTGCGATTCGACGTTTGCCCAAGAGACGACAGCGATTTCCGAAACGGAGAAGCAACGTCGCGAAATCGTCGGCAAGGGACTGGCCTACCTTGCCAAAGAAGGCCAGTCCGAGGCGGGCACGTTTTCCGATAGGGTCGGCCCCGGTGTCACGGCGCTGGCGGTCACCTCGGCCTTTCGCAACGGGAAGACGCCGGACGATCCGATGGTCGCAGAGGGCCTCGAGGCGCTGGAAAGCTTCGTCAAACCGGACGGTGGCATCTACGGAAACGGACGACTTCGAAACTATGAAACTTGTGTCGCCATGTTGTGCTTTGCCGAAGCCAATCGGGGCGGCCGGTACGATGCGATTCTGCGACGGGCCAAGGAATTCGTCACCGGGATGCAGTACGACCAAGCCCGGCGCGATCCGTCGGATCCGTGGTACGGCGGTGTCGGTTACGGCGGTGCGGGTCGGCCCGATTTATCCAACACCGGCTATCTGATCGAAGCGTTGCGGGCGGTCGAATCGGGGCCCGAGGATCCGGCGATCCGGCGGGCTCTGGTCTTCGTTTCTCGGTGCCAAAACCTGCACGCTCAGTTCAACGACACGCAATTCGCGGACAAGATTGATGATGGCGGTTTCTATTACGAAATCCCGACGACCAAGATCGATCCGAGCACTTCGGACGAACGTTACACACCCAACGGCGGTCTGCGTAGCTACGGATCGATGGGATACACGGGGCTGAAAAGCATGATCTTCGCAGGGCTAAACGAAGAGGATCCGCGAGTCAAAGCGGCTTTGCAATGGATCGCCGATCATTACACCGTCGAAAGCAATCCGGGAATGGGATCGGCCGGTTTATACTACTACTATCACACCTTTGCGGCGGGACTGAACGCGGCGGGCATCAAGACGATGAAAGATTCCGATGGCAATGAGCACGACTGGAAAAAAGACCTGATCGCCGAACTCGCCGAGCGTCAAAACGCGGACGGTTCATGGAGTAACGACAACGGGCGCTGGTTCGAAAATGACAAGAACCTCGCCACCAGCTTTGCCCTGATGGCTTTGGGGTACTGCAAGTAACCGACGTGTCGATGAAACGACTTTGGACCGTTCATGCCATGACATTGATTTCGTTCGTCGCTTGGGCGGCGGTCGATCCGCTATTCATCGTCATGGTTCGATCGCGATCTTTGGATGATGCGACCGGCGTGATCGGTTGGGTCCGCGTGGGGGGAATCGCGGTGCTGTCGATCGTCGGCTTGGTCACTTTGGCGGCTTCGGTTTGCAGGTCGGTCGGATGGACGAAGTCGGAATCGCGTGAGCGTTCGATTCGTCAATGGTTGGCGATCACCACGATCGTCGCCGCGTGGCTAGCGATGGCGTTTCACCAAGATTCGATCGCCTGGCACGGCAAACGGCTGCGGTTCGTTGCTCGCGTGGACGAACTCGAGGCCATCGCCGCTCCGCTCCGCGAGGACTGGCCCGAGCGTGATGGCGAAATCCCCGGCATCGGGCCGTTCATGGCGTATCCGTTTGGGCGGCCGACGACGTTGGTGCTGTTGCAAGCTCCGCGGGTCAGCAGTCGATCGGCTTACGTCAGCGCGGTCGAAAGGTCGGGCGACGGTGCGATCAAGCTGCAATTGACAGGAAACGACGGCGGCGACTGGGCGGAATGGCATCCACCGGGCAGACGTCCCGAGTCGTTCGTCGGCGGGCTGGGCGACGTTCATGAATTTCAATCCGCCGCATCGATCGGAAAAGGCTGGTACTTGGTGCGGTATCAAGGCCAGGATCGCCCGAACGACCTGCACCCGAAAATCTGAGCTCCTCGAAAAAACGGGACGGCGGCCGAGTGGAACGTGCATTGCAGTCTCGTTGTGACTGACAAGGCGTAGCAGGCTGTTTTCGCTCGACACGGTGGCGTGGCGAAACGAAGACTTCCACTGACCGAAACGTCGATGTTCGCAAACAGGATATGATTCGATGCGGTATCAGATCGACGACGAGTCCGCTTCCACGGCGTCGGAGCGGTCGGTTCAGGTGGCCGCCGGCGAGGTCACGTTGCAAGGCGATTTGAGCGTCCCGGCTGGGGCACAAGGCGTGGTGTTGTTCGCACACGGGTCGGGCAGTGGACGTCACAGCCCACGCAACCGCCAGGTGGCAGCCGACCTCAACTCGGCCGGCTTGGCCACGCTGTTGGTCGACTTGCTCAGTGAGCAGGAGGAAGCCGTCGACCGGCACACGGGCCATTTGCGATTCGATATCGGCTTGCTGGCGGACCGACTCGTCGGTGCGAGCGATTGGCTCGCCGAGCAACCCTCGACGGCCGATTTGCCGATCGGCTGCTTCGGCGCAAGTACCGGCGGCGGTGCGGCGCTGGTGGCTGCCTCGCGGACCCAAGATCAGGCGAAGAGTTTTGGCCGAATCACCGCGGTGGTCTCGCGGGGAGGTCGGCCCGACTTGGCCGGCGACGCGTTGCCCATCGTTCAAGCGGCGACGTTGTTGATCGTCGGCGGCGACGACACGCCGGTGATCGACATGAATCGCTCCGCACTGGCTCGATTGGGTGCTCCGGTCAAGGAAATGGTGATCGTTCCCGGAGCGTCCCACCTCTTTCCCGAGCCCGGCAAGCTGGAAGAGGTTTCGAGATTGGCCGCCGCCTGGTTCACACGCCATCTCACGCCGAAACGGTAGAGCCGACGCCGACGGCGGGCTTGGCGACGAACGCTTCATGAATCCAAAATTCGAGGAAAGAAAAGATGGTACGCCGAAAAAGACGGGCAACATCCGAGCCGGCGGTCGACACGGAACTGATCACCGACGTTCGGGCATTGGCACAACCGCTTCGATCGCCTGCGGATCTGGACCCGTTGATCGATCGCGTCGGTGATGCTCGTTACGTGTTGTTGGGCGAAGCTTCTCATGGGACGCACGAGTTCTACACATGGCGCGCCGAAATCAGCAGACGGTTGATTCAAGAAAAAGGGTTTTCATTGATCGCCGTCGAAGGGGATTGGCCCGATTGCTATCGCGTCAACCGCTACATCAAGGGTCAAGGAGATGCCGGTGCCGACGCGCGTGAGGTGCTGCACGCGTTCGACCGCTGGCCGACCTGGATGTGGGCGAACGAAGAAATGGTCGAGCTGGCCGAGTGGCTTCGCGAATACAACGAATCGCTTTCGAGTCAGCTTCAAGTGGGGTTCTACGGACTTGACGTTTACAGCCTTTGGGACTCCCTCTACCAAGTCCTCTCCTACGTTGCGAAACGCGATCCCGACTCACTGCCAGTCGCACGCCAAGCGTTTCGGTGCTTCGAGCCCTATGGCGAAAACGCTCAGAAATACGCGCGAGCCACCGCTTGGGCGAACAAAGATTGTGAAGACGAAGTGGTCGACATGTTGGCAAAGTTTCGTCGTGACAGCCACGTCTCGGCAGTCGATGGCGGCGAAGCGCGATTCAATGCGGATCAGAATGCTTTGGTCGTCAAGAACGCGGAGCGGTATTACCGGACGATGGTCCAGGGCGGGACCGCTTCTTGGAACGTCCGTGACCGGCACATGATGGAGACGCTGGAGAGATTGATGCGACACCGTGGCGCGGAATCCAAGGTCATCGTTTGGGAACACAACACTCACATCGGTGATGCCCGCTTTACCGACATGGCCGACGATGGCATGGTGAACGTCGGTCAATTGGTGCGAGAGCAGCATGACGCCCACGACGTGGTTTTGGTCGGATTCGCCACGCACCGCGGAACCGTCATCGCCGGTGACGAATGGGAAGCGCCGATGGAACGAATGCGGGTACCCGCCGCTCGCCCCGGCAGTTGGGAAGATGTGCTGCATCAAGCATGCGGCGGCGACAGTCTGCTGATAATGGATCAATGGCCCGACAGCCAAGGAAGGCCCGACAGCCAAGGAAGGCCCGACAGCCAAGGAAG
>CAYVRC010000022.1:14064-27546 GCA_964453205.1 uncultured Pirellulaceae bacterium
GGAAGGCCCGACAGCCAAGGAAGGCCCGACAGCCAAGGAAGGCCCGACAGCCAAGAACGCGGACACCGAGCGATCGGTGTCGTTTACCACCCGCAACACGAACACCTGGGGAACTACGTGCCGACAGTTTTGTCACGCCGCTACGACGCGATGCTGTACCTCGAACAGTCCGAAGCCTTACGCCCGTTGCATGTCGCTCGGCTAAAACCGGAACAAGATCTGCCGGAAACCTATCCTTCGGGGCTGTGAAAATATTTCCCTGGCAATCCAGATGGCTTCACCGACTTCCGAAACACTCACCAAATTTTTCAAAAGGAAAACACGATGCTGTTTCAAGATCGTACCGACGCGGGTCGTCAGCTCGCAGTCAAACTGGCCGCCTACGCGGGTGACCCGAATGTACTGGTTCTCGCGCTACCGCGCGGCGGCGTGCCGATCGGTTTCGAAGTGGCCGAAGCATTGAATGTGCCGTTAGACATCTTTGTGGTTCGAAAACTAGGGGTGCCGGGGCATCAGGAATTGGCGATGGGGGCGATCGCCACCGGCGGCATTCGTGTGCTCAATCCGCGGGTCGTGGATCAGTTGAACATTCCTCAGCAGATGATCGACGCGGCGGTGGCCGACGAAATGTTGGAACTGGAGCGTCGTGAGCACGCCTACCGTGACAATCGACCTGCACCCAAGCTCGAAGGCCACTCGGTGATCTTGGTCGATGACGGTCTGGCGACCGGTTCGACGATGTTGGCCGCGGTCAACGCCGTTCGTCAGCAACAGCCGCGAAAGCTTGTCGTCGCTGTTCCCGTCGCCGCTTCCGAAACCTGTGCCGAGTTTCAAGAGCAGGTCGACGAGGTCGTTTGTGTTCACACGCCCAAGCCGTTCTACTCCGTCGGCTCGTGGTACGATGATTTTTCGCAAACGAGTGATCAGGAAGTGCGCGAACTGCTGGCCAGACTGTCCAGCCCGCAGCCGTCGCGTTAGTCGGGCCTGTTGAAATCAAAGGGGTCTCGTCGAAATCTAGGAGGTCAGGCCTCTTGGGGTTCTCCAGGCCCATCGCCTGTGATTCCCAAGCAACGATTCTAGGCAATGCCGATCGGCACCGTCCCTTGTTCGTGAATGCCTCGGCAATCGCGTCAGCGCGGCACCCCGTTGGCTGCGGCAAAGAAACGGGGCCGGGCTTCTCCTTTCCTCCAAACTTCGGGTGCGACATGCAAGCTGAAGCTTACAGCCTGATCGTCGTCGGCCTCTTTTTGCTAGCCGGATTCGTGGCCCATGTCTGTGGGCGTCGCTCCCATGTGCCGCGAGTCACGCTCTTGCTGTTGCTGGGATTTTTGGCCAGCCCGGCGGTCTTGAATTTGGTTTCAGAAGACGTCTCGGGCTACTTTCCACTAGCGGCAAAAGTCGCCCTGAGCATCATCGGCTTTCAACTCGGCGAGCGGTTTCTCGGCAAAGAATTACGCAAGACCGGAAAGATTGTCTTTAGCATTTCGCTCTCGGAAGTGTTGCTGACCGCCGCCTTGGTTTTTTTCGTCCTCTGGGGCTTGGGATGTGACTTTACACTCGCCCTGCTCCTGGCCGCCGTCGCGCCCGCGAGTGCTCCGGCGGCGACTTGTGATGTGATTCAACAAAGCGGAGCCAAGGGGCCTGTCTCCGAGACAGTGCTCGGGGTGGTTGCGGTCGATGACGCTTGGGGAGTGATTCTCTTTAGTATCCTGCTCGCCGTCGCCGCCTTCTTCACCGGCGAGGGCGGCTCTATGGCGGTGATCCTGCACGGATTCCGTGAGGTCTTCGGCGGTATCCTTTTGGGAATCGTCGCCGGACTGCCGATGGCTTTTCTGACCGGTCGCATCCGCCGCGGCAATCTCACGATCGTGGAGTCGCTGGGCTTTGTCTTTTTTGTCAGCGGGATCGCGATTCATTTTGAACTTTCCTACATCCTGGCCTGCATGGCGATGGGCGCCACCGTTTCGAATCTGGCCGAACATCACAAGCGTCCTTTCCATGCAATCGAGGAAATCGAGCAGCCGTTCCTAATTATATTCTTCTTGCTTGCCGGATTTGATTTTGAAATCAACAAACTATGGACTGCCGGTATGGTGGGCGTGGCTTATGTACTAGCCAGAACTTTGGGTTTAGTTGTCGGTGGATATCTGGGAGGGTTCCTCAGCAATGCCGAACGTGTGGTGCGCACCCATGCAGGATTGTGCCTTTTGCCGCAAGCAGGCGTCGCGCTGGGATTGGCTCTCATGGTTTCCGAACGCCATCCCGATATCGGCTCACAAGTCTTATCGATCATCGTCGGCACGACCGTGGTGTTCGAACTGGGTGGCCCGATCGCCACCTACTATGCGTTGCGGCATGCGGGAGAAATCCACCAGCAATGACCGCCCTTGATTTCGATTTCACGATGTACCGGCCCGACCAACGTCCGCGCGGGTTCCTCTGCGAAGTCGCCCCCATTCGGTCTTACCCCGCCCCGTTCGCGCGAAGCCGAGAGCACGCGAGTCGAACCAAAGTTTGATCAGCACCGGCGTGGGCCGTGTCGCCGACGAGCGTTCGCTCACGTTTGATGGGTCGCCCCATGCCGGCTTGTCCGGCAGGTAGCCAAGCAACACGCGGAAAATAACTGACGTAGCGGGATTCGCCAGAATTCCGATCCAGTCTTTCGGAGTCGGAAGTCTGGCGACATCCGCTACGGTCAATCCGACACTTATTGATCGCGTCTTGCCAAGATTTAATCAACCGTTGAGCGATAGCTCACGGTTTCGAGTCACCAGACGGTAGCACGCGGCGGCTGATTCGGTTTTACAGAATGACTTACGACGAGAGCCCTCCCAGGGACTCGTCATCGCCGGCTGTCGGTTGAATCGCTTGAAGATCGCCGCTTGCTGGCTCGTGAAGTGCGGTAAAAGCCAGTTTGGCGGACCACTGGGGTCGAGCGACTCATCAGATCGGTCGGCATGTATACCGTGAAGTCGGCAACGATCCTCCGTCGGAAACACCGTACACGGCTGCTCTTCATGCTGACACACCCCATCCGCCTTCCGCAGAAAACATCATAGCTGAGTGGCCCAGCGATGAATTCTGCGGTACGAAATATCTGCATGGTTTGCGTTGAACAACGACGGAGTTTCAGAATCCGCTTCTTCGGAGAGTCCGCTTTGACGTCCGACTATTGCCCGTCATTGGTAAAAAGATAGTCACCTCCCTTGGCGGAACTGTGGCAGTTGATGCAACCCTCGACCTTTCCGCTGAGCTTCATGCCTTCCATTTCGAATAGGGTTCCGTCCGGCTTGTATTTCGCCCAGAACCAATCGTTGTGGTCTGGATCATAATCATTGCCGACCCGGTACATCGGCGTAATCGCAACCAGCTCCTTGTCTTTATTATAGTTCTCTTTGACGATTAACGATTTCACTGGCGGATCTTCCGTGTTGTTTTTTACGGTGTCATTGATATAGATTTTCAGAAAAGCGCCATGCGGCGAACTGCCCTCGATGAACTCTTCGTTCTGCCCCGGCCATCTGGACCACTCCTCCTGGTAGTCAGCTTCCTGCAGGTAGTTCCAGAATTTCTGGGAAAAGGCCGGGTCCTTGGCGTCATCGCCGCTTTCCTGCGCCACGGTCGGTACCGACCAGGTCGCCAAAACCACTGCAAAACATCCGCCGAGCAACAGCATCAAGCAACGAGACACGTTATAACTTCTACACATTTTTGCTTCTCCGGTAACGAGGATTGGTCGTATGCCCGCACTTCATCGAAACGTCAGGCGGCCCCGTCGATGAAACGAAACAGCCGCATCATCTGAGTGTGGTTGCCTTCCGGGGTTGGTGAACACCGCAGTGCAAGTTCCGTTCCGCATGAAAGGCTCAAAGGTCAGCAATAAATCTAAATTCATGAAGGCTATTCATTGCTGTGAAAAAGCTGCGATCATCGCCATTCTTTGAAGTGAGCCGTCCCACAAAGCGACGGCGATTGAACACGACTGCTTCGGGGTGCACGCGATCTGTTTCGGACGGTCTTGGGTTGCCGATTCACGCCGCCGACGCAAGAGACGGGACCGTTGCGAACTTGTTCAGTCTTGCTTTTCGGTGCCGCTATTTGCCTTCACTTCCACTTCGCCGATCATGCCGGCTGATTCGTGCGGAATACAAAAATAGCGGTACATGCCTGGGACGTCGAAGATGTAGGAGAATGTTTCACCGGGTTGGATGCGGCCGGAATCGAAGGCAGTGGCGCCCTCAGGAAGGCGAACATGGTCGGCATCATTGGCTTTATCCGGGTCAGCGGTGACCGTGTGCGGATAGTTTCCGACACCTCGCCATGTCACGGTTTCTCCGGCATTGACCGTGACTTTCTCAGGGTCGAAAACGAATTCATCGTTCATTTCCACGGTCACGGCTGCTTCGACCTCCGTCGCTTCCGCTACTTTCTTGCCGGTGTCCGATTGAGATCTGGGCCACTGATAGTGATTCAAGCCACGGACAATACCGCCGCCGAAGAAACCCGTCATCAAAACCAAGAGCGGGCCCAGGAACAGGGTTGCCCAAAACGATCGCTCCCATTTCACCTCGTTTCGAAGCTGACTTAGCTCGCTAAGGCCAAAGGTCAGTACAGCCCACAAGGCCGTTCCGGTGCCGAGCCAACGGTGAAGCGTGTGAACCCAAGTCGCGTCAGTGATCTGAAATCCTGCCAGAAACCAGCCAAGAATCGCGGTGCCCGACGCTCCCAAGGCTCCCAGCAGAAGACAGAATCGGGCAGCAAAACGAAAGCGTTGTTGTTCGCTGACCGCCCACGAGAGTTCCGCCAAAGCAGCGGCCCACAGCAACGCAATCGGAAAGTGGACGGTCGCCGGATGAAACTTGCCGAGCCAGCGGACCAGTGTGGCATAGAAGCCTCTCGACCGGCTTGAACCGGCCCGGTCATGACGGCCATCTGAAGGATTGGATTCTTCTTCGGCTTGTGGCTCCGCCTGCGCATTCGATGAATCCGGTGCTGGTTCTAGCGAATCGTCGGCCGACTCTTCATCGCTTGAAGACGATGTCGTTGGATCGTCCGGCATTGGCGGTCCATCGCTGGCGCCCGGTACAGGCGGCTCGTCGCTTGCCGCTGGCTGCGGAGGGGGCGCAGAGCTTTCAGCCGAGTCGGCCGTGTCACTTGTCGTTCCACCGGCCGCCGGGACCGGTGGGCTTTGCACGGGCGTGTCTAAAACCGCCGAGCCCAACGCGCCGGACGAACTCAAAGCCCCGGCCAAGAAAATCGCTGGCGACAGCACGTTGGCAAGGATCATCCCAGTGATTCGGTTCCAGAGCAGCTGCATATCAGGCCCATAACATGTTCGTGAAAGTCTTATCGAGCGACAAGCGAATGACTGCAAACCATCGTGCCGTCTCAATCTTTACTTCATGGGTAAACGCACGCTCACCGCAACCGGTGTGCCGACCGGTGCTGTTCGGAAGAAGAAAGCCGGTCCCAAGCGACGTCCCCTAACTGAGGATGCCATGACTTCCGACCGGATGAAATCGCGGCCGCTTGAAAGCCTGGTCGATCAAATACCAAGCTGCGTCTCCCGAAACCAGCGTTGTGTTGTCGCAAGCGGTCCGCGACTCCTCGCTTGAGTGAGCTATCTCACGCAGCACTCTCGATTCGGTCTAAATCGTCGGGGACGCAGCTCAAAGCGGGGCGGTGGCGCATCAGTTGCTATCGCTGATGCAAACATCTGGCAATCGATTCGTCGTGAACAATGCTGGCATCATGGTGAGACGGAAAATTCTTGAGGTTGATCTCAAAGTGGCGCGGAAGATCTTCGACGTTAACGTCATTGGGGCGACACTCTTCATCAGACGATGCACCGAACATCTTCTACCAGGCGGATTGGACGGCAAGCCCCGACAAGCGCCGGGTCGGATCATTGTCATCACCAGCGTTCACGAGTCGCCGACCCAATCCGAAGAACACCTCTCGCAAGGATGGGGAAGCAAATGAAAAGTCCGCGACCGATCGGACCGAATTTGGCGAGGGCAACTTTTCGCATCGTTTTGTACGTTGTCGTGGTGCTCAGTCCTGTCCTGATCGTGACCGCGCTTCGTCCGCAATCCGCAATGGGATTTGCCTACACGCTGGGGCTGCATGCCGGATTGGTCGGAATCACCATTCTCGCCCTGCAAGTCGTGCTGTCGGCGCGACTTTTTTGGATCGAGCGACCGTTCGGCCTGGATCAGCTCCTCCGCTTTCACAAAGCGATGGCGATTTTTGGATCGCTGCTCGTCCTTGCTCATCCGGTGCTATTAGCGTGGGGTAGCGGTCGATGGACGCTGCTGTCGAGTTGGAACCAACCGTGGTACATCTGGCTCGGCCGGGCTGCCCTCTTGGTACTGATCGTCACCGTCGTCGTTTCCTGGTTCCGCCGACGCATCAAGTTCGAATTTCAATCTTGGCGGTTGAGCCATAACGTACTGGCGGTGTCGCTGTTGCTGCTTGCGTTCCTACACAGCATTGTTGCCGGAAGAGACCTGGAACATCCCGTCATGCGTATCGTTTGGCCGCTTGGCGGCGTGGTCATTGCAAGCGTCTATGGATTCCACAAATGGATTCGACCCCTTTGGCTTCGAAGGAATCGCTATCGGGTAACCGAACTGATCCGCGAGAATGACGACGTCACCACCGTCAAGCTAACGCCCGTGTCGGAGAGGCAACGCTTCGATTATTTGCCGGGGCAATTCCATTTCATCACCTTCCACGCCGACCATGCGGACGTGCCGACCGAGGAACATCACTGGACAATTTCCTCAAGCCCGACCGAAGACGGCTTCCTCACATCGACGATCAAGGCGTCGGGTGATTTTACTGCGAAAATTCCCAAGCTGAAAGTCGGCGACACCGCGGAAGTCCAGGGGCCCTACGGCCGATTCAGCTACCTGCTGCATCCACGCGAGAACTCCATCGTCATGATCGCGGGTGGCATCGGTATTACGCCGATAATGGCGATGCTTCGACACATGCGGGACACCGGTTCCCCAAATCACGTTCTCTTAATCTATGCGAATCGCACACAGAGTGACATCGTTTTTCGCAAGGAGTTAGACGAAATCAGTCGCTGCGATCATCCGAAACTGACTCTCGTCCACGTGCTCAGTCATCCAGACGAGTCCTGGAACGGTCCGAAAGGTTTTGTCGATGGTGAGTTGATTGCAAAACATTGTCATGCGCCGACGGACAACGCTTTCTATGTTTGCGGTCCACCACCCATGACCGACGCGGTAACATCCGCGCTCTTGGACATGGGGGTTCTGCAATCCCAGATCCACGGCGAACGTTTTTCTCTCTGACAAGGAGCCTTCACGATGCGTCGTACCCGCCTTCTCAGCCTGACCGTCATGCTGGTCGTGCTCTTCATTCTCGCGGCGGTCGTCTCGACCGCGGGATTTCGCGTCGGTGCATAAGAAGCCGGCCCCCTCACCGTTTTGCCGATGGACTTCGCCGGACAGCGTCACTTGGCGGCCAATGGTAACCCGAAGCGTCAGCGAGGAAACGGGTGACGAAGAATGCCTCGCTCACGCTTCGGTTTGCGAAGGAACGGCACTTTCTCAGAAAGTGACGCTGTCCAGTTCGGCGGATCGGCGCCGAGAGAATCGTCCACGTCGCCCGTTGGATTCCAATCCGTCGTTACAATGCTTCCGGATCTTGTCGAGAACATCGGAGACGTCGGCTTGGAAAATTCGGGGGTTTACTTCATCACGTGCGAATGCTTCGGCGCGAAATTCTTGAAGGTCGGGCGATCGAAATCCGTCGACAGCCGTCGACGCGAATTGCAATGCGGCTGTCCGTTCGAATTGACCATCGAACACGTCCAGCCAATGGACGAGAAAGAGGCGCTCGAACTGGAACGCCGCTACCGGGAGACGTTCCGTTCGATGCAGCAACGCATCCGACAAGGTAACGCGTCGATTTCAACGACTGACGCCAATTTGATGCCCCGCTGGTTCTCCTTTACCGGGGAAATCGAAGCATTCGTGCGGCAGCTGAGAACCGAGGCCACGCCCGACGCAAACCTTGTGAGGGAACAGCAGGCGTTGTTGTTCTGAACAAACCACGCTGTCGCGGGCCGACGGCGCCGGCAACACGTGGAATATAACTGACGTGGCGGGATTCGCCAGAATTCCGATCCGATGTTTCGCAGTCGGAAGTCTGGCGCATCCGCTACTGTAAATCCGACACTTATCGACCGCGTGTCGCTTCGCCGCGGGCCTTGCCGCAGGTTTTTGAAGCAGCCGACCTCAATCCGTGGGCAACATGACCCACAATTCGGGACGACCGACGTTGCAGTGAACCGCTCGAACCAGCATCCCCGTGCACGCCCACGACATAAACAATGTCATTCGCGCCACGTGCCAAGCGATCGGGAACGTGCCCGCTGATCGCTTCCGCCGATTGTCGACGCTCGGTACCGGGTGGAAGATCGTTTCGATCCATGCCGATCGCCGCGGCTCATCATCTTGAAGAAGGTCCAACGTTTTCACGGCCGCGTCAAACGTCTCCGCCGAAGCCCCCCGGTCAATCACCTTGCGATCGATCGCGTGGGCAGCTTGGCGGCTGAGCGTCGGTAACGTCAGCAGTCCCAAGAATGTCCAAAGGGTGAATCCCAGACAGGTCATCGTCAGCTCGCCAACGCTGGCCACGCCGGCGCCCGGCAGCATTGCCGACAGAACGAATCCGCCGACCACCCACGCAAACGCGAACAACATGCCCCGGGTTCGACTGCCACTGCGGATCGCCTCCAAACGCCTCGCGACCGTAACCGCCAACTGTTCCGGCGTCAGTTTCGTCAATGAGGCTGCCGGGACAACGATCGATTCCACCCCCGGCAGACCCACGACGCCACCGGTGAATCCTGTGTCGTTATGGTCCAGCACGACGATCGGCCGTGGTTCCCATCCCCAGGCTGAAACCTGCCGGAGCGCCTCGGAAATGACCGCTTCATCACCCGGTGAACCCCCGATGCGTTGTTTCAGAGCTCCGGCGAGCTTGGCAACTGGTAACTGAAACGCGACTAGCACAACCATCCCCCCTAACACCGTCAAAGCCGCGCCGAGCAATCCGAAGGACCGTCCCATCGCGAGGATCGACAGGCTCGCCGTCAAAAACAGCAACGCCTGAATCCCCACACCGCGAACCCAACTCTTCGCGAACGCACCAGCCGTGATCGTGTTCGGCCGCGAACGATTGGGCAGCAGAAAGCCCCCGAGCAAATCCAGCGGCAATAAAAAGACGATCAAACAACCGATCAGCACCAGAAGCCCACGCAAATCCCCGTCGCTCCAAGATTGCTCGAGGGGCAACAGTTCCAAAGGCAACTCGGTCACGAGTAGAAAAACGCTGGCCAACACGATCAAGCCGACGCCGGACATCCCGAGCCACAATCGAGAACGTGCGTAAGTCATTGTGCCGAGTCCTTCACAACCCGAGATTATAATTTCGACGCATCGCTAGGCTTTCTCTTCGAGTTCGTCAATTTGCTTGCCGATCTCCTCGGCCTCGGCTCGCTTCATGTCGCTCTTTCGGCGATTCACGGTCGACAGCTCAAACGACTCCTGCATCAGTTGGTCGTACTTCTTCTGAAGCTTGTCCTTGCGATTGCCCGATCCGAACATCAGTCTTGTCTCCATTGGGTCGCGGAATTGAATGGGAATGCATTGTGCCTGCCCGTCAATAGGCAGCCAGCCGGTCGTGTTGATTGCTACGCACCCGCCTGCTCTGATGGACTCAAAGACTTGGGAGAATAGCAATGAGCATCTCCGGGAACTTGCAAGGTACGTACGTGACTTGAGCGACCCAGTGATTGTCGCCGGCGATCTTAACATAACGATCTGGTCGCTCCATTTTGACGACCCTCTGGAGCAGAGCACGCTTTACGAAACGCGCGACAGCTATGGGGTACACCCGACGTTTCCGGCATCGAGATGGGGACTTGACCTTCCGTGGCCACTGCTGCGGGGTGTTTCAGAAAGTCGGAGCACGTATCGGGTGAGTCGCTGGGTCCAGGGACAAAGCCTGCTTCACCGAGGATGTTCTTGACTGTGTGACGCAAAATCCGATCGCCCAGCCGGCGCATCGCCTGCACGATTCTGGTGTAGCCCCAACCGGTGCGTCGGACCACGACTGGTGGACCCTGGGATTTTCTTTGCTTTCTCGCTCGATCCGATTGTCGCTGCACATTGCTCGACGTGCAACGAGTCGGCGACCGTGGTGTCGAGTGTGCATTTACCGTCGTCGATCAGGAGCCCGAGCGTTGTGCTGGTGAAGGACTTGGTGCACGACCAGACGCCGTGAACCTTGTCGACGCTTGGGCCTGCGTGTATGACTCGTCCGCGCCTGACGACGAGGAGTTCGTCGGCGCCGTCGCGTCCGCTGAAGGATTCGAGCAACCGGACGGCTGCGGAGAGCTTCGTGGCATCGACGCCTTCCTCGGTCGGTGAAGAACGGAGCCATTCGTCGCCCGGGAAGACGGTCAATGTGCCCGGCGGTGTTTCTTGTCCGCGACCGATGTCTGCGAAGCCGATCGGCAACCGAAAGACGATGCGGGCATCGAGCATTTGGCTCATCGACTCGGCAAGCCTCTGAAAGTTCCCAGGCAGCGGCACCTTGGCACGAGTCGTCCGCGTTCGCCGGTCGTTCGGGCGGGTGAGTCGAGTTCGTTTATCGTGTTGAGATGGTTTTGTGCTATCGGCATGTTGAGCTTGTGGCGGTCGGCCGTTGGGTTGACGCTTTGCCATCCTTGGCTCCGTGGTGATTGAGTTGGTGTGCGAACCTCCATTCTCCACGCGAGCCTTTTTCGTGCCTACATCAATCCTGAGTCGAAAGCTTTTCCCCTAAAGTGCAGCAGTTCATGAAACAGGCGGTTTATGGTAGCGGTGATCAGCCGATTGATCGCCCGAGGATACAACACCGCCATGAAAGTTTTGCCAACCCCGATAAACGTCAATATAAAACCCGCGATCGTCACTAGCCAAAACTGCATGGTCCGTTCTCTTGCGCCCATCTGCCGTCAAAATCGTCACGACTTGTCGTCGATCTCCGCTTTGGGGGTGAGCAATCGACGCATCGCTTTGTACCGTACCTCCGTAAAGACGATAAGTCCCTCAGAGGTCTTTTCAACCAATGGAGGAGCTGTAGTTGTATATGTACATGCGATCGTCGAATCACCTTTTCGCCTGCCTTGCTGTGGTTATGGTGGGCGTACTTGCCACTGTCGCCAGCGCGACCGAACCAGAAACCGGTTTGCCCAAACCTGTCACGCTGGCGTCCATGATGACGATGCAGGACGGTGACATGGACAACGTCGAAAGCGACAAAGTTAACTCGCAATCCGGCGACCTGCCGGCCAGTGTCTCGAATCCAAGCGGTATCCTTTCGCTTGCAACTGATGGGCCATTCTATTTTGAACCGCTGCCGACTCGCGGAACATGCGTGTTGCGTCCCGATGTTCGCTGCATCGGCCCGGACTACCGCGGATGCAACTCGCGCATCTATTACGGCACCAGTCCTTGCGATGACGATCCGATCCTGACCATGACGCCGAACGTCTGTGACGTCAAGACGACGCACTGGTACACAAAGGCATGGAATATGGTCGTGCGAAAGAAAGCCATCACCGAAGCCCTTAAGCAGTAGAACGGGATTCGTTTCGTTCATCGGCCCTCAACCAGAATTCTCTAAACGGAATGAATTCTGTTCTACACCTTTGCCAAGGATGGCGAATCATGCAAGACAAACTTCGACGACTCAGCTCAAACATTGCCTCGGTCATACTTTCGATGGCGGCAACCTCGGTTCATGCCCAACAACCGATCTCCGATTCGCAGATGATCGAATCGGACGGCATCAGTATCAACAATCCGATTCCGCCCACTTCGCCGCAAGACTTGCGTCCTCGCGTGGGCGAGAAGTTCACCGAGCCGCCGCCGGTTCCTTCCGTTCCGCAATCGCTGGTCGATCCGGTCTACGCCGAATCCAAGGGCTCGTTGACATTTGAGTCAATCGAAGCGATGGCGTGTCAGTCCAATCCGACGCTGAGCCAAGCACAGGCGCAGATCCAATCCGAAATGGGCAAAGCAATTCAAGCCGGTCTGATTCCCAACCCCACGTTGATGTACGTCGGCGAACAAGTCGGTATCAACGGAACGGCAGGTGAATGGCAAGGCGGCATTTTTAAACAGCGAATCGTGACCGCTCGAAAGCTGCAACTCAGCCGCGCGAAGTTCCTGCAGCTGACCCGTGCGGCGGAATGGCGAGCGCTCGAACAGCAGTATCAAGTGCTGAACGATCTTCGCATTCAGTTCTGGATGACGCTGGGCCATCAACAGCTTGTCGAATTGCACAACGAAATCTTAAAGAACGCCGAGGATGCTGTCATCACTACTCGCGAACTTTACAACCTCGGCCAAGCGACCCGAGCCGATCTGCACACCGCCAACGTGGCTCTTCAACGTGCCCGCTTGGACTTGTTGATGATTCGCAATCGACTGAAGTCCAACTGGTATGAACTCGCCGCCATCGCGGGAACGCGACAAGGATTGACGCCCCTGACTGGAACACTCGAGGGTCCTGTTTCGCTGATCGACTTCGATGTCGCTCTCGATCGGCTTGTGTCCGAAAGCCCACAAATTCTGGCCGCCCGTGCCAAACTGCAAGCCGACGAAATCAAAGTCACCCGCGAGACGGTCGAACCGATTCCCGATGTGGTCATCAGCTACGGTTATGGACGCAACTTCGAGGCCGAGGACAACAGTCATAACTTGGGACTCGCGATCGAGGTGCCGCTCTACGATTGGAATCAAGGGACTATTCGACAAGCCGAAGCGGACGTGGTTCGGCAGCGCGGCGAGATTCAGCGTGTCGAATTCACCTTGCAACGTCAACTCGCGCAAACTTATCAGGGCTACCTGACGGCGGTCCAGAACGTTCGCAGCTATCAAGAAGTCATGGTGCCGGAAGCGAAACTGGCCTACGAAGTTCTGCTCGACGCTTACGAAGAAGACCGCGTGGATTGGCCGCAAGTGCTCGCGGCGCAAGTCGAATACTACCGCCTTCGTACGCAGTACGTTCAGCACCTGATCGCATGGCGTAGCAACGAAACCTTGATCGCCGGCTACTTGCTCAACGGCGGCCTGATGCCCCCCACTGGGCCGCAACCACCCGGACACATCTCCGCCGTGCCAAAGCCTCGTTAACTTAGAACGGAATTCATTCCGTTTGCTGGTTACAAAACGCCCATGCCCCTCACCGGGACATCGGCGTTTTTCGTTGGTTTTTTGCGTGTTCAATCGCGTGCCCACTGGTCGGCGATCTTCGGCGATCTCTCTCAACCCGCCATCGACGAGCAGCTTTCGTGACACTTGCGACCGCACTCGACGCACTTGTTCATGTTGCCAACCTTCTCGCAACTGTCCGCACGGGCTTTGCAAATTGCTGCGCAAGGCTTTGCAA
>CAYVRC010000022.1:27646-48202 GCA_964453205.1 uncultured Pirellulaceae bacterium
GGCTTTGCAAATTGCTGCGCAAGGCTTTGCAATAGTCAGAATGGAAATCGCTATTTCGCGACATGAAATCGATGCAGGCACTGCACGCGGCGACGCAATCGGGCATCAGTTCGACGTGTTGCTGCTTGACGTGTTCTCCGCCTTCGGTCAGACACTTCGCGGTTAGCATGTCGTTGAGCGTCGTCTGGCATTCTTGGCAATTCTGGGTGCAATGTTGTTTGGATTCGGTCGCGGTAATCATTCGCGTCTTGTGAAACTGTAGGCATTTCCATCTCGTCGCCCCGATCAAAGCGTATCCAGACGGAATGAATTCCGATGAACTGGAATGCAACTTGCATACCACCACCGGGTATAACGAAAGCTGACGTTCTGACAGTCTGGAGAGATCATGGCCCACGCCGGAAACCACAAGAAATCGTTGCCCGTTGCCGATTCGTCGCCGCAGGTGGACCCGGTTTGCGGCATGAAGGTGTCGGCGGACAGTCCACGATCGGCTCGCTTTGAAGGCAAAAACTACGTTTTTTGTAGCGATGGATGTCTGGCGAAGTTCAACAACGATCCGCCGGGCGTGCTCGCCAAGCGTTCTCAGAAGGAGGCAAAAGAGGAGTCGTCGTGCTGCGGAGGTGTTGCGGCAGTGCATCAAATCGGAGAACAGCCGCCAGCGGCATCATGCTGCAGTGGTCACTCCGGGGCCAAGGTGAACGATACGCCCGCAGATCCAACGGCCATTTACACTTGCCCCATGCACCCGGAAATCGAGCAAGTCGGTCCTGGTGATTGTCCGATTTGCGGGATGGATCTGGAGCCGAAATTCGTCGAGATGGCCGACCATGGCGACGACCAGCAATACGCTGATATGCGTCGGCGTTTCTGGATCGGTGTCGCGCTGTCATTGCCGTTGCTGATCATCGCGATGGGACCGATGGTGGGGCTGCGGGTAACAGACTGGATTAGCAATGTGACGTTTGGGTGGTTGCAATTAGCCCTCGCGACGCCGGTGGTGTTCTGGTGTGGATGGCCTTTGCTGGTTCGCGGAGCCAAGTCATTTCGCAGTTTGAACCTGAACATGTTCTCTTTGATTGCCGTGGGAACACTGGCGGCGTATCTGTTCAGCTTGGTCGTTGTATTGGTGCCCGGTGCGATCCCCGAAGCATTCTTTGAAGACGGAGTTCCGCCGCTCTACTTCGAGGCTGCCGCTGTCATCATTACATTGGTTCTGCTCGGCCAAGTGCTGGAACTCCGAGCCCGTCAGCAAACCGGCGGCGCGATTCGCGAGCTGATGCAACTCGCACCGGAGATCGCTCACCGCATCACCGATGAAGGCGAACAAGACGTGTCGCTCGATGAAGTCCGCGCCGGAGATCGCTTGCGAATTCGTCCCGGCGAAAAGGTGCCGGTCGATGGCCGAGTGATGGAAGGCCGGTCGTCGGTCGATGAGTCGATGCTGACCGGTGAGCCAGTGCCGGTGAGCAAAGCCGAAGGAGACGAGATCACGGGCGGTACGATGAACCAAAGCGGTTCGCTGCTGATGGAAGCGATCGGCGTCGGTGGTGATACGGTACTCAGCCGTATCGTGAAGATGGTTGCCGACGCTCAGCGTAGCCGTGCTCCGATTCAAAAGTTGGTCGACGTCGTCGCTCGATATTTCGTACCGGCCGTTGTTGCCGTTTCCATCGCAGCGTTCATCGGTTGGGCCGTCTGGGGACCGCCGCCGCAACTTGCGCATGCTTTCGTGGCTGCCGTTGCGGTGTTGATCATCGCTTGCCCGTGTGCGTTGGGACTGGCGACGCCGATGTCGGTGATGGTCGGCGTTGGGCGTGGTGCGAAGGAAGGTGTGTTGATCAAGAACGCCGAAGTCTTGGAGGTGATGGAAAAGGTCGACACGATCGTGGTCGACAAGACCGGCACGTTGACCGAAGGACGCCCCGAGGTTACGGCGATCGAGATGTTTGATGATTTGTCGCAAACAGACGTGCTTCGCTTCGCCGCCACCGTCGAAAACCAAAGCGAACATCCGCTGGCACGGGCGGTCGTGCGACGTGCCGAAAGCGATGAAATACCCGTTGGACAGGCAGGCGATTTCGATGCCATGCACGGCATCGGTGTGCGAGCGGTCGTCGACGGCCGACCGGTACTGATTGGCAGCGAACGTATTTTGCGAGACGCTTCGATCGTGGTTCCTGAATCCGCAGTCACTACCACGCAGCAACATCAATCGACCGGGGCCACGGCAGTCTACATCGCGATCGACAATCGACTCGCTGGCGTCTTCGCGATCGCCGACCCGATCAAACGCAGCACGCCGGACGCACTCAAAACGCTACACGGTCTCGGCCTAAAGGTTGTCATGTTGACGGGCGATGCCGAGGCGACCGCTGCGTCGGTGGCCAAGAAACTAGGGATCGACGAGTACCACGCGGGCGTTTCGCCGCAAGACAAACACGACTTCGTCAAACAGCTCAAATCCGACGGCAAAACCGTCGCAATGGCCGGCGACGGGATCAACGACGCTCCTGCGCTCGCCGCCGCCGACATCGGGATCGCGATGGGAACCGGTAGTGGTGTGGCGATCGAGTCCGCCGGCGTTACGCTGATCGGTGGCGATCTTCGTGGCGTTGCGGCGGCGGCAAACCTGAGCCGAAAAACGATGAGCAACATTCGTCAAAATCTGGTCTTTGCGTTCATCTACAACGCGCTCGGCATCCCCGTCGCGGCGGGCTTGCTTTACCCGTTTTTCGACGTGCTGCTCAGCCCGATGATCGCGGCAGCGGCGATGAGTTTGAGTAGTGTGTCGGTGATCGCTAACGCACTGAGGTTGAGAGGCGCTTCTTTGGCATGATCACCTGTCCGTCGATTGAAGATTTGCCTTACACAAATTACAATGCATGTACCCCAAATGGGTATCCCACGCCTTCGCTGGTGACGTGATCCTTCGTACAAAGTTTTTGACGCAACGGGAATAAAAACAGCATGAGCAATCCTGAAGACCGCCGCAAATTTCTGAAGGTTGGAAGCATCACCGCCGCCGTGACCGTCGCTGGAAAGACTTTTTCACAAGACAGCGAAAGCGTTCCGCCACTGCCGCAGAATCCCGGCGCGCCGCCCGCGATCGGTAGTCCATCGGCAAAGTCGGCGGTACCCGACTGGTCCGATGCCGAAGCGGAGATCGACGGATTCAGTCGCTTCAAACCTTCACGAGGTAACGATCCGGAGTCACCCTATTACATCGGAAAAATGATGCCGGGATTTCGACCGACATCAGATGGGCCGGCACCGTTTCACGCTCCAGACTTAGACAAGCTTCCTTATAAGGTGGTCGATGGAGTCAAAGAGTTTCATCTCGTCCCCCAGGCGGTGCAGCGAGAGTTCCTACCCGGCTACTACATGAATGTTTATGGTTTTAACGGCAGCATGCCGGGACCGACCATTGAAGTCACGCAGGGCGACCGAATACGAATTTTAGTAACCAACGAGCTACCCGAAGACACCTTTGTTCATTGGCATGGATTTGAACTTCCAGTCCAGTACGACGGGGCTGCGACGCTGACGCAGAATCCGATCAAGCCGGGCAGCACGATGGTCCACGAGTTCACCGTTCATGAAGAAGGCACTTTCTTCTACCACTCGCATGTGCCGATGCAGGAGGCGTTCGGCCAAGTCGGGTTCTTCATCGTGCATCCGCGAGAGGTGTTCAATCCGCCGGTTGATCGTGATTTCGGATTGATTTTTCAGAACTTTAAAATTGACCCCACGCAAACCGTTAGCGATTCGTGGGCGATGGATTGGAACTGGCACACGATCAACGGCCGCAGCGGTCCACTCACCACCCCGTTGGTTTGCAAACACGGCGAACGCGTGCGGGTACGATTATTGAACTTCGCGCCGATGCAGCACCATCCGGTTCACATGCACGGGCACACGTACTGGGAAACCGGGCACGAGGGAGCGCGGACGCCTAGCAGTGCTTGGGTGCCAAGGAACGTGTCGCTTGTCGGCGTAGCTCAGGCGACGAATTTCGAGTTCGTCGCGAACAACCCCGGCGATTGGATTTTTCATTGCCACATGGTTCATCACATGATGAATCACATGGTCCGCCAAGTCGGCCCGCGGATTCGCAAGAACGCCAACGTCGATCGCTATCTTCAAGACACGTCGACGCGGCCGGCCGTTGACTACACCCGTCAGGGACCGGAGTGGGACACGCCCGGCTATCCACAAAAGATGCAAGGCATGGACCGCACGATGCCGCAGATGGAAACATTATGGAACCGCCGCGAGGTCAAGGGAATGCGAGCAACGTATCCGATGGCGGTGAAGGGACTGATGACGGTGATGCGAGTGCTTCCCGATGATCTGTATCGGTTGGTCATGGATACGAACGACCCGATCGAAAAAGGAGCCGTCTTCGCCGAGATCGTCAGGCGTTTCGGCGACCCGGAGCGATACGAACCTGCCCCCGAAATGAACATGCCAATGGGCGGTGAGATGTCGAGGTGAGCCGGGTACTATAAAGTGCTTCAACAGGTAGACTACCGTTTTTGAACGGCTGCAAAGTTCGATGGGCGTTCCATGCACGACGACGAAAATCGAAAAAAACTGCTGAATCGACTTCGCCGCGTTAACGGTCAAGTCGAAGCGGTGTCGCGTATGATTGAGGAAGACGCCGAGTGCGTCGAAATCGTTATGCAGATCAGCGCGGCCACTGGGGCGTTATCGAAAGTCGCTCAACTCCTGCTCGAAGCTCACGTCCGCCAAACACTTCACGACGCGGCCGAAAGCAGCGCTGCCGAACGTGAAGCGATGCTCGCTGATCTGATCAAGCTATTCGAAAAGTACGCTCAGACGAAGTAGAGAGTAGAAGATCTCAACTTCGCCTGGACTGCTCGTTCGCCAATGAATCTGAGCAACACCACACTGCCGGGATGCACGACGGGGTAACCAGGCATGCCGGAGGAGGCCTCGCCTGGATGACCGGACGGTAAGCTGTCGGGCGCCGAGTAGCCGGGCGGGACCTGGTAGGGATGGTCTGGTGGCAGCCGCGGCCGCGACGCGTTCCGCGAAGCGGGATCTGGATCGACCGTCTCGTTGACACTCACCGCATGTCCGTACCCGATCAGGTTGCGTTTCGAATCGACTTTCGGGATGAGGTGGCGGAGTTGAGGCCCGTGCATCAAGACATCATCGCCTGTCTCTCGCGTGGAGAAACGACCACCAAGGTCGCTAAGAAGCTCGGACTTTCACCGGCCAGGATTTCGCAGCTACGTCACCAGTTCGCAGACTCGTGTGGCTCCAGGACCAATAAACGTCGCCGCGTTGGCCGTTCGTGGTCCACGGACGATCCCACATCACGCCGAGGAGGTCGGTCGTGCGATCCAGGAGGGCGCAACACGTCTTCGGACGGAGCAAAAACCTTGGCATGCAATAGAGCTTACAGATCGTTTGGCGCGATTGGCGAACGAGATCGGACGACAACTCGACGTCGTCCTTGATTCGCTGAAATATAAGATTAGTTTGCCAGCACCTACCGCCGCCTGGCTGAGCCACATTTCAGATTCCGTTTACCAAAAGTTGGTCAACGCCGAATGGATCGAAGCTCCAACGCAGCACGTTGTTCCGGCCCTGGGTGAATTCCTGTCGGACTATTTGGAGATGAAGTCGGGTGGCAGTCGACGCAGCGGCGGCAAGATGAACGATCGTGAGTTCGACCCCTTTCGGGCCAGAATCGGTACCAAAAACGGGCCATTGTGGACGCTTTTGGAGGGGCTAGGAGACCTGTGTAAAAAAAGAAAGGCCGAAAAACACGGGGATTCACGTGTTTTTCGGCCTTAGCAGTACCCCCACAAGGACTCGAACCTTGGACCCAGGGATTAAGAGTCCCTTGCTCTACCAACTGAGCTATGGAGGCGTTTGCGATTGGCGAAAGTCTAGCAAATCGCCGCTCCTTGGCAAGTTCTTCACCGATTGATTTGTGGAGCCGATCGCGTTGAGCATGCCTTCGGCTTTCGTCCAGGTTTCCGCCAATTCGGCGGCCGGGTCGCTCCGCGCCGTGATGCCTCCGCCGACCGGGCACTGCCACACACCGCCGGCCGCCGTGATCGTGCGAATCAGGATGTTGAAGTCGGCGTCTCGCTGGGAACTGATGTATCCGAGCGACCCACAGTAGGGGCCGCGGCGATGGGGTTCGAGTTCCGCGATCGTTCGCATCGCTTCGATCTTCGGTGCTCCCGTGACCGAGCCGCCCGGGAAGCACGCCATGACAAGATCAACGATCGTCGCGTCGCGGCGTAGCGTGCCCGTGATGACGGACACGAGGTGCTGGACGAAAGCGTACGGTTCCAACTGACACAGACGATCCACCGTGACGGAATCGTCGTCGCAGACTCGGGACAGGTCGTTCCGCATCAGGTCCACGATCATCACGTTCTCGGCTCGCTCTTTCGGGCTTTCCCGCAATCGCTTTGCGTGCCGGCGATCGATATCTTCGTCGCCCGTTCGAGGTGCGGTGCCTTTGATCGGTCGCGTTTCGACTTTGCGGTCACGGACTTGCAAGAAGCCCTCGGGCGAAGAACTGAGGACTTGAAAAGGGCCGGCGTCAAAATAGCTGCCGAAAGGAGCTGGGCTGTGTGCCCGCAACCGCGAGTACAGCTGTCGCGACGGACACGTCGCCGGCGTCGTCAAACGCTGTGCCAAGTTGACTTGGAACGAATCGCCGCGACAGATTCGATCGATGATCTCCTGGACCGAATTTTCGAACTGCCGCGGCGTGAAATCACTGCTCACGCCGCCGGCCGACGCGGCCGTGTCGGGAACGACAAACGGTTGCGCCGGAGATCGGGAAAGGCAACTCTCCGGGGCCTTTGCAAGCGGATCGTCGATCCAAGCGGTGAACTGATCCAGCCGCGCTTCGGCGTGACGGACCGAACGCGAAAACGACTCCTCGGCAAAACCTTGGCTGAAAACCCAGCCTCGATCCAGTCGGTGGTCCCACGCGAAGACGACGTCGTAGCATCCCAAGGCGATCGTATCGGTCGCCAAATCATCGATCAGGCTGACCCCGGTCGGTTCCAGCCAAGCTCCGGCCTCGTATCCGATCAGCCCGGCCATGCCGCCCTGGAAAGGCGGCATGGGATCACCCTGATATTCGCTGACGTTGGTGGCCGGCAGGCGTGCCACCCAGTCTTGCAGTCGTGGCCAAGGCGAATCGTCGGCGATTCGAAACGCCACCCCGGGGATCGGTTCAGGCGGCGTGACCCGGTGCCGAAGCCACGCGATCGGCGCGGCGGTGACGAAGGAGTAGCGGTCGCAGGGGACGGGCGAATCCGACGCCGACGCGGAATCCAACCAGAGACATCCGGGCAACTCGCTCAATCGCCGAAAGAGCATCTCCGGCGTCCAGTCGGCACGCAACCGCCGAATGATCGGCAAACCGGCCTCCGCAGCCGTGCCCAAGGACGCGTCGCGACGGGGGCGGATCACGGGGTCAGCCACGATTGATCAGGTCGATCAGGATGCTCAAAATCGCTTCGTAACTTTCGACGGTCGCCGTTTCGTTGGCGGTGTGATACGAAGTCGTCGGCAATTGTAACGTCGAACCCGTGATGGCTCCTTCGGTGCCCTTGATGATTCGTCCCATCTCGGTGCGGCCCAGAGACATCGGTTTCTCCCGGCCAAGATTCAATCGGTCGACGTATTCGTCTTTGAAGCAGTGCTTGGCCCCCAATCGCTGACAACTGGCGAGCAACTGCTCGTTCAAGACCGAATTGAATCGCGCGTTGGCATCGCGATTGCGAAGCACGACGTGTTGATCGGTAAATCCGTCTTCGGGAAACGGACTGGTATCGACGACCAGCAGTCGATCGGTGGTCAGTTCTTGACGTTGGAACCATTCGACGACGTACCGCCAGCTGCGTCCGGCTTCTTCACCCGCTGACAACAACACGGTGCCTTGGAAACCGAGGCGATAAAGATAGATCAGGACGGCGACCATCGCGACGTTGTCCAGCTGGGCGGACATGCGACCGTCTTGCACCGTCAATCGGTCCAAAAAAGAAACCGGAGTCCCGGGTTGGATGAATTCCAAACCGTCGACTTCGAAAATCAGGTTGCGACGTCGCGGGCACACGGTGGCGTCGGTGATGGTCCCTTGGCCGAGGTAGGAGCCGGCATGGGCGCTGTGTGCCTGAACACGTTGGTCTTGAAACCGATCGGCGATCAGGTCCATCAACTGCTCGCTGATGCTGTCACCGTGAAGTTCGCCTCGGTTCCCGGCGATGAACGCGGCGTATTGAAATTCGTTGGGCCCGGTGCAAAGCAGTCCGTTGCGATCGACGTGGGCCGACAGGTACATCGAATCGGGACGCTCACCCTGAGCGACCAGCAACCCGTGATATGGAGTGATCGTGATGGGGAATTCTTCCAATTCTCGCCGGATCACGCGAAAAAAGGACTCTTCGACGCCGGTCACCGATGGTTCTCGGACAAGCAATCGCAGCAGCAGGATCAGGTCTTTGACGTTCGGAGTATCGAGCATGGTGATGTCGAGCTTAGCCGACGACCAAGTCTGCTTCGACGGGGGCACCACTGGACCACTTGGTGAAATCCTGGGGATCTCGGTGGACGCGGCGATAGACCGTGTCCCGCTCGACCGGTTGTCGGCCGGCTTCGACGATCAGCTGCTTGATGTCATCGACCGACAGGCATTCGGGGGTCTTCGCACCGGCGTCGTGGTAAATCAGTTCGTGTCGGACGGTCCCGTCGATGTCGTCGGCGCCGTAAGCGAGTGCGGTCTGCGCCGTTTCGATGCCCAACATGATCCAGTACGCCTTGATGTGCCGGACGTTGTCCAGCATCAAGCGGCTGATCGCCATCGTCCGCAGGTCCATGACGCCCGACGGTTTTTTGAGGTTGTCCAGTTTGGTGTTCTCCGGATGAAACGCCAGCGGGATGAAGACTTGGAACCCGCCGGTTCGGTCCTGCAGTTCCCGCAGACGGATCAGATGGTCGATGCGGTGGTAAGCCTGTTCGACGTGCCCGTACAGCATCGTGCAGTTCGTCCGCAGCCCGATTTCGTGCGCCGTTTGGTGGATGGTCAGCCATTCGTGCGTGTTGGCTTTGTGTTCACAAAGTTGGTCGCGGACCTCGGGGTGAAAGATCTCGGCACCGCCGCCGGGCATGCTGCCCAGACCCGCGGCCTGCATGTCTTGCAGCACCCACTGCTTGGACTTCTTCGTCTGGAACTCGAACCAATTGATCTCGACTGCCGTCCAGGCCTTCAAGTGGATCTGGGGAAAGTTCGTGTGCAGCAAGCTGATCAGGTCTCGATACCACTCGTATTTCCTTTGGTGGTGCAGACCCCCGACGATGTGCATCTCGGTACACCCGTTGTCGGTCGCCTCTTGTCCACGTTCGATGATCTGGTCGTCGGACATGACGTAGCCCTTCGGGTCACGCAGGTCGCTGCGAAAGGCACAAAACCGGCAGCGGTACACGCACACGTTGGTGGGGTTCAAATGCGTGTTGATGTTGTAGTAGCCGACGTTGCCGTTCTTTCGCTCGCGGACCAGGTTGGCCAGTTCACCGATCGCTTGCAGGGGAACGGCCGGATCGTAAAGGAAGATGCCGTCCTCCAAGGTCAAACGTTGATCGGCTTCGACCTTGTCGCGGATTTCACGGAAACGGGCGTTCTGTTCGGTGCAATGCATGGATCAAGCGTGGGTGAAGGCGACGTGAAACGGAAAACGGATTGCCGTTCGTTGGGGACATCGGCGGGACGCAACGAACGAACCGCCGATCCCCCTGGTAAGACCGTCGACCGGGTCGTTTCGCAACTTCAGACGAAGCAGTCGATCGAGCCGACCAGTAACAGCAAAAGACTAATCGCCGCGTTCGTATTGAAAAAGGCTTGGTTGATGCGTTGCAGGTCATCCGGCCGGACCAAGCGGTGCTGGCGGACGACCAAGCCGGTCACCACGAGGACGACCGACCAGAACAGCCACCCCAGTCCGGAATCCGGTGCGGCCAGGGGCAGCACAGAGAGCAAAACCAACATGACCGCGTGGCTGATCGCGGCGAGCCGAAACGCGCCCGCGACCCCCCATCGGGCCGGCACGCTGTGCAACCCCGCCCGGGCGTCAAAATCGGCGTCCTGACACGCGTAGATGATGTCGAAACCCGTCACCCATGCCGCCACCGCCGCCGCCAGAACCAACGGTGCCAGCCAATCCGAAGGCCACTGCAGCACGACTTCCCCGCGGATCGCGACCCAAGCACAAATCGGTGACAGGCTGAGCGCGACGCCCAGCCACAGGTGGGCGGCCGACGTGAAACGTTTGGCCAAACTGTAACCGCACAAAAAAACGATCACCGGGAGAGACGCCGCCAGCGGCAACCGATTGGGCAGAAACAACAAAGTCGACGCGACAAAGCCGGCGACGCACAAGCCGGTGAAAAGCCAAACTTGGTTGCTACGCAGGATTCCCGCGGGCAAATGTCGCGCGGCCGTTCGCGGATTGGCCGCGTCGATCTTTTGATCCACGACCCGGTTGAACGCCATCGCCGCGCTGCGGGCGAAGACCATGCACAACAAAATCCCCAACAACGATTGCCACCGAAGACTAATCGTTGCACCGGAGGGGAGCGGCGTCGTCAACGCCATGACCGTCGCGAGTGCCGCGAACGGCAAGGCGAACACGGTATGGCTGAAACGGATCAGACCTAGCCAGTCGCCGATGCCCGCACGCTTCATCTTTCGCCCCAGCGACCGATCAAGGCGTTGTCGATGTCCAACTGATCCAGAATCCGGCTGACGACAAAATCCACGAGGTCGTCGAGCGACCGGACGTCGTGATACCACCCCGGCATCGCGGGCAAGACGACCGCGCCGGCTTGAGCGACGCGGTGCAAGTTTTCGATCTGCAAGACCGACATCGGCGTCTCCCGCGGCACCAACACGAGCTTGCGGTGCTCCTTCAAGTGGACCTCCGCGGCACGTTGGATCAAATTCGACGCGGCGGCACGAGCGATGCCCGACAGCGTGCTGCCGCTGCAAGGACACACGACCATCGCGTCGGTTTGGAAAGATCCGCTGGCGATCGGCGTCATGAAATCGTCGTGTCGGTGAAACTTGATCCGTTCCGGGGCAACCGTCGTCGCCGGCGGCCGGTCGGTCGCGGCGGACCAGGCCGGCCGAAACGCCATCAAGTCGTCCAGGTTCGGTTTGCGGACGTCGACGGCAAGGCCCAGTTCTTGACGCATGACCGCCGCGCCGCTGGGGCTGATCGTCAGATGGATCTCAGCTTGCGATCGGGCCAGGATTTGCAAAAGTCGCACCGCGTACGGGGCCCCGCTGGCGCCGGTGATGGCAAAGACGATGCGTCGGGTCGGTCGGGACATCAGGACGGTCGATCGAACGAGTTTCGGGGGCGGAGGCAGAGTCGGTGGGGCTGAAAAAAACGCCCGGGGTCACAAGTCACCGGGGCGGCGGTCAGAACTTTCGCGTCACGGCGATGCGTTTTCGCGGCAAGTCGATTTCCAGCACTTTGACTTTCACCACGTCACCGACCGACACGACGTCGCCGGGATCTTTGACGAAGTGATCGGCAAGCTGGGAAACGTGAATCAATCCGTCCTGATGCACCCCCAAGTCGATGAAGGCGCCGAAATGGGTCACGTTGGTGATGAGGCCTTCCAAGACCATGCCGGGTTTCAAGTCTTCAACCGTGTTCACGGCGTCATCGAAACGCACGACGCGAAATTCACGTCGCGGATCGCGGCCGGGCTTGCCGAGTTCGGCGATGATGTCGGCGACCGTCGGCAGACCGGACTGATCATCGACGAAATCTTCGGGACGCAATTTTTGGCTGAGGCGGGCGTTGCCGACCAAGTCTTGTTCGCCGACTTTCAAGGCACGGCTCATCCGTCGCACGACGCCGTAGCTTTCCGGGTGCACCGCGGAATCGTCCAGCGGAGTTTCGCCGCCCCGAATTCGCAGAAACCCGGCGGCTTGCTGAAACGTTTTCTTGCCCAACTTGGGGACCCGGGTCAGGTCGGTCCGACTGGCGAAGCGGCCGTGACTGTCACGGTACCCGACGATGTTCTCGGCCAGTTTCGGGCCGATGCCCGCGACGTAGGAAAGCAGCGACGCGCTGGCCATGTTTAAATCCACGCCGACACGGTTGACGCAAGATTCGACGGTGCGGTCGAGACACTTTCTCAGCCGGTTTTGATTGACGTCGTGTTGGTACTGTCCGACGCCGATCGATTTGGGATCCGTTTTGACCAGCTCGGCGAGCGGATCTTGCAGCCGCCGCGCGATGCTGATCGCGCCGCGGACGGTCAGATCCAAGTCGGGAAATTCTTTGGCCGCCAGTTCGCTGGCCGAATAAATCGACGCGCCCGATTCGCTGACCATGACTTTGGTCACTGACAACTCGTTTTCGGCGATCAGTTTGCCGACGAAGGCGTCCGTTTCGCGTGACGCCGTGCCGTTCCCGATCGCGATCAGTTCGACGTCGTGCTTTCGGATCAGTGCGGATAAGGTTTTGCCGGCCCCGGCCGCGTCGTTCTTGGGCGGCGTCGGATAGATCGTCGTGTGGGTCAAGAACTTGCCGGTCCCGTCGACGACGGCGACTTTGCATCCGGTTCGAAAACCCGGATCGATGCCGATCGTGACCCGCGGTCCGGCCGGCGGCGACATTAGCAATTCGTGCAGGTTCTTTCCGAACACTTCGATCGCTTCTTCGTCGGCGCGTTCCTTGAGCGATTGCAGCACCGTTTGCTCGGCGGCCGGCATCAACAGCCGTGTCAAGCAATCGTCGACCGCCCCGAGGAGTTCGCGGGCGAATTCGAACTGACGATCGGGGACCAGTTTCGATTTCAGGGTCGACGCGATCCGAGAAGGGTCCACCGCGACGCCGACGTTCAGGACGCCCTCGGCCTGGCCCCGCAGCATCGCCAGCAAGCGGTGGCCGGGGATCCGAGCGACCGGTTCGGCGCGATCGAGGTATTGCCGGAACTTCTCGGCCTGCTCCTTCTTGCCGCGTTTGACCTTGGAGGTGACTTCGCCGTCGCGATTCGCTTCGGCGATCAGCCAAGTCCGTGTTTCGACGTCCTCGGACCATTGCTCGGTCACGATGTCCAACGCACCGGCCAGCGCGGCATCGCGATCGGGGACTTCTTTCGCCGCATCGACGAAGGCTTGCAACGTCTGGTCTTTGTTTTTTTGCAGCGGCCGTTGGCTCAGCAACAGGTCGGCGAGCGGTTGCAGTCCACGCTGGCGGGCGACTTCGGCTCGGGTGCGTCGCTTGGGCTTGAACGGCGCGTAGATCGCGTCCAAAGTCACCAGATCGGCGCAGGCTTCGATGCGTCGCCGCAGGTCATCGGTCAGTCGGCCTTGGGCGTCGATCGTCTTGAGCACCGTGGACTTCCGCGCGGCCAACGCCCGCAGCTTTTCCAGCGTGTCTTCGATCGCACGGAGGGCGATTTCGTCCAGCGATCCGGTCGCTTCTTTGCGGTACCGGGCGATGAAGGGAATCGTGTTCCCGGCGTCGAGCAATTCGATGACGGCGACGACTTGTCGGGACGACAAGTCCAGCACGTCGGCGATCCGTCCCGCGAGGGCCTGGTGGTCGTGCTTTGCGGACGCTTCCTTGGCGTCGGTGGGTGCGGGCATCTTGCTTTACTTCTTCACCAGCGACCAGTCGCGTCGCTGTCGGCTGCTGGGGATGCCCATTTTCTTACGGTACTTCGTCACCGTCCGTCGCGCGACCGTCATGCCGGCCTTTCGCAGTTCGTCGACCAGGTGTTCGTCGGCCAAGGGTTTCGACTTGTCTTCCCTGTCGATCAGTTCTTGCAATTTCAAGCGGATCGTGTCCCAAGCCACGTCGTCGCCGTCGTCGGTCTTGGTGCCCCCGACGAAGAAACGACGCAGCGGCAGGATACCGCGAGGCGTCTGAATCCACTTGTCATCGACGGCGCGGCTGACGGTCGTGACGTGGACGCCGACGTCGTCGGCGACCTGCTGCATTTTCAGCGGTTCGATGGCTTCGGGGCCTTCGTCGAGGAACCGTTTTTGGTGTTGAACGATCGCTTCGCTGACTTTCAGCAACGTGCTGCGGCGTTGGTTGATCGAATCGATCAGCCACTGGGCCCCGTTGATTTTTTGCTTGATGAATTCGCGTTCTTCGTCGCTACAGTCGCTGGCCTGCAGTCGGCGGCGATAGTATTCGCTGATCCGCAGGGAGGGGATGCGATCGTCTTCCAGGCGGACTTTATATTCGCCCGATTCGTCGCGTTCCAGGATGATGTCCGGCGTGACGTTGGGGACGTAGGTCTCCATGAACGCGGCGCCAGGTTTGGGAGTTAGTTTGTGCAGTTCTTCGCGGACTTCTTGGATCAGTTCGATCGAGAAACTGGTTTTGCGGGCGATCTGGGGCAAGCGGTTCTCGGCCAAGTCCTCCAGATGCGAACGGATCAGCGTGCTGATTTCCTCGAAGTGCGGATGGTCATCGGGGACCTGTTTCAGCAAGCATTCGCTCAAGTCACGCGACGCGATGCCGACCGGCTCGAGCGACTGGACGATCGCCAGGGCTTCCTCGGCCTTGGCCAAGTCCTCGGGCGTTTGGCCGGCGGGCAACAGATCCGCCAGCGGTATCCGCAGGTAACCGCCGTCCCGCGCGTCCAGGGTGCTGATGATCCGTTCGGCGATCTGCTCGATGTCGTCGTCGATGTCCATTTCGGCGAGCTGGTGCAACAGGAAATCGTTTAGCGATTCGGGCCGCGACTGAGCGTTGGCCATCAAATCGTGGCGACGATCCATGTCGTCTTGGATCTGGCCGGAGGAGCGACGAAACGAGTCATCGAAAGCGCTGGGCAAATCGTTTTCGGAGTTCGTCAGCCGTTCAAAGTCGTCGCGGTTGTCGTTGTCTTCCTTGACGACCAACTCTTTCTCGTCGTCGCTGCGGGTGTCGGCCGAGTTGCCGTCCTCGGAAAACTCGTCACCCGGCAGGGCGTCCAGTTCCTGCTGTTCGAGCAGCGGGTTCTCGGACAGCTCCTGATCGATTCGCTCCTGCAACGCCAGCGTGGGCATTTGCAGGATTTCCATCGACTGGATCATCCTGGGGGCCAGTTTTTGGACCTGCATTTGTCGGGCCTGAAGGCCCATCGACATTCGCATGGCAGTTCACTTTTTTGGGTTTGAATTCATCGCTGGACTGTCGACCGCAATCGGCCGTGGCCGTGCCACAAGTGGTTGCCGGCGCGGTGATCGCCGCACCAAGGCTTTTTCGACGCTCGGACCTGATGTTTAATTTTAGGCGATCGGACCGAAAAAGCGGAGAGCGAATCTCGTGCCGGCCTGACGGATTATAGTTTTTGTCGGCCGGTCAGCGCGTCAGCGATGACTTCGCGGTTGGCGTATTCCAAGATGCTGCCGGAGGTGATGCCGCGGGCCAAACGGGTGACTTCCACCGGAAATTCGTGCAGCAGGTTACTGATGTACAGCGACGTTCCGTCACCTTCGACCGTCGGATTCGTGGCCATGATGACTTCGACGAAATTTCCCGTGCGGACGCGATCGACCAAGGCGTCGATGGTCAACTGATCCGGCCCGATCCCGTCGAGCGGCGCGATTCGTCCCAACAGGACGTGGTAAAGGCCCTTGAACACACCGGCCTGTTCCAGACTCATCAAGTCCCGCGGTTGTTCGACGACGCACAGTCGTGTCGTGTCCCGACCGGAATCGCTGCAAATCTGACAAGCCTGGGCTTCGCACAAGTTGAAACAGGTTTCGCAGTATTTCACGTCCTGCCGGACGCGGCGGATCGATTCGGCCAGCGCCAGGGCTTCCGCTTCGTGCACCCGCAACAGATGGAACGCCAGGCGTTCGGCACTTTTTCGGCCCACGCCGGGGAGCCGACCGAGCTGTTCCACCAAATCGGCGACGGCTCCGTTTTGCTTCGGCATGGCGTGATCGTTCGCAGGTGGTCCGGGCCGATGGGTGCGGAGGGGCGGTCGGTCTAACCGTTTCCGGTCAAGCTGGCCAGCATCCCGTCGAAGCCGGGGATGTTGAGATTCATTTCCGAGGCCAAGTGGCTGATCGCGTCGGCGTACATCTGTTTCGCGGCAGCCCCGGCGGCGTTGGTCGCTTCCAGGATCGCTTCTTCCAGTTCCGCCCCCGACAATTCGCCGTCGAGCTTGACCGACCGGACGTGGCCGACGCCATTCATGATTACCGTCACACTTCGGCAACCCGACGTCGCGGACACGGTCTCGGATCGCATCCGCTCGTTGAGTTGCTGTAGTTTTCCGGGCAGCTCTTGGAAGCTGCCCATCATTCCGGCGATGTTGCCGAGGTTTCCGAGTCCTTTGAACACGATCAAGATCCTGGGTTGGTTGGCGGATTCGTGGGGCGAGACGCGGCCGACGCCTTCGACGCGATGGACCCGGCGAGTATGACGTTTGGTCGTCGGCAAACCAAGCCACGATTCGGCAAAGTGACCGATCCGGCACCGCCGTCAAGCCCGCAGGATCCGCAAGTATTCCAAGAACGCTGCATCGTCGTCGCTCTCGGCGACGTGTTGCTGGGCTTGCCGCATCAGTTGATCGACCAGTTCGCGAAATCGACGTTCGCGGATGTCGACGCGGGCGGCCGAGGCGGTCAATGCGTCTTTGACCGCCAGGGCCGCCGGTTCACGTGGCTCGGTGAAACGCAGAAACGCACGACATCCGCTGACGATGGCCCGGTCGTTCAGCCGGCCGTCACGGTCGCTTTGCCGGGCGTCGGCCAGTTCGATCACCGCCTCGACCAGCTCCGAAAAAGCCTTCTCCCCATCGTCGGCGCCCATTCGGGAAGTCCCGGTGGGCGTTTGCAAAGATCCCGTCGGCGGGCGCTCGGCCGGACCGTCGCGGTGTGCGGCGTCGTCTCGCCGCGCGCGACGTTTCGCCGAGGCTTTCAGCTTTTTGCGAAGCAGGTCTTTTTTCACCGTCGATGCACCCAATGACGTCCAACACTCCCCAGTCCCGGGAAACCAACTTAACATCGATCGGGACCGGAATGTCGTCGCGATCACCGGGACATTTTTTCCAAGTCGGCTGTGAGTTCGCCGGCCGTGACGTAGTGCCCGACCAGTCGGCCACGCGAGTCGACCAGCAGCGTCGTGGGCAACGTCTGCACGCCGAACTGCTGGGCCAGCGGGCTGGCGTCCAGGCCGCCTTCCTCGAACAGTTGGATCCAGGGCATCTGGTTGGCTCGGACGAAGCCTTCCGCGTCGGCGCGATTCGAATCGATGCTGACGCCGACGATTTCCAGGTCGGATTTGCTGTACTGGGCTTTCAGGCGACGAAGCTGTTTCATGTCCTCTTTGCACGGTTCGCACCACGAGGCCCAGTACTGGATGATGACCGGGCGTCCGCGGAGGGCGGCCAATCGGAACGATTTGCCGTCGAGCGAAGTGCCTTGCAGGTCCACGGGCTTGCCGATGCTGTCCAGCCGCCGGATCGCCCCCTCCGCTTTGCCCGCCGCGGTGGTGCCGGGAAAGGACTTGACGACTTGGCGGTAGTAGCCGAGGGCTTCTTTTTCGTCGTTTTCGAATTCTTTGCCGAGGGCCAGTTGCAACATGGCCTGCGCCGACTCGGCGGCTTGAGGATATTTCTCGGTGAATCCGGTCAGCTGGTCCAGGTACCACTCCTGGACCTTGGCCGAATCCGCTTGCGGCGTCAGCCTTGATGCGTACTCGGTCCCCAGGACTTGAAAGTCGATGTAGGAAGCGAGTTGCCGGTCTCGCCCGGCGTATTTGGCTCGGGCCGCTTTCAATCGCTTCAAGCCGTCCGGGTACGAACCGCTTTGCATGGCGAAGCCGACCGTGTCGATCAACTGCCGCGTCCACATGTCCTTGTCCGCCGCGTCGACCGAAGCGGCGATCAGCTCCTCGACCACGTCGGCACGTCGGGCGTTCAGCGTCGCGATCGCCTTGGCGTCTTTCTCGGCAGCCAATCGGCGATCGATGGCCTCCAGGGCCGTGACCATTTTTTGCATCGCCGGTCCGCTGGTGGCGGCCTTGCCCGCGGTGACTTCCCCGCCGCCGGAAGCTTGAAAGAAATGGCCGCCGGACTGCACGATCGCGTCGCCGGATTCCCCCAGCGAGGGTGAATCGATCAGCCGCCACGCGTCGCCGATCTTGATCATCGTGCCGACGATCAGCTGCCCGCTTTCGCCCCCGTTTTCAAACATCGCCACGGCATTCTCGTAAACGATGATGTCGGCGGTCGATCCGTCGGTGCCGGCGGGGACGACGCCCGGGGGCGATGCCGCGAATTGCAACCATCCGGTTTTCGGACCGATCGTTTTCTGGGCCGCGGCCTGTTTGGCGAATCGGCGGGCGGCAAGCGACGCTTTTTCGGCGAGATCCCGGGCCTTGGCCTTGCCCAGACCCGACGCGGACAGCTCCTTTTCGGTGGCCAGAAGCGCCGTGAAGCGTTTCGCGTCCGCGGCGGCCAAAGCGGCGATCAGTTCTGCGGTCACTTCTTCGGCTGAAATCTGTTTCCAGCGGTCGATCGTCATGTCTTCGTTGTCGTCCAGGCCCCAGCGGATGCCCTCGGTGCCCAGCCAGCGGTACTGATCGGCTTTGCCGTTGAAATCAGCGTCCACGTCCCGGTAGACCTCGACGCCGTAGCGGTAGTAGCACCACAGGTCGACCCGGCTGTCGCCGTTGGTGTCGGCGAACCGCCGGAGGATCTGTCCATCCGGAGAAACGACTTCCCAGCCGGCCCAGCCCTCCCGATCGATGTCCTGCAGCTTGCAGTTAGCCGCCTCGGCCTCGTCGACGGTCTGAAAATTGACGTTCGGCTGAATCGGTTTCAGCTGCAGGGCCTGTTCGACGGTCGGAGCCGCCGAGGCGGTCGTCGGTCCCAAAGCCCCGGTTCCGAAAAGCCCCGTGCCCAAGAGTCCGGCGGAGAGGGCGGAAACTCGAGAAATCTGCTTAAAAAGTTGCTGACGTTTTGACATCGATTTCAATCCATTCTGCGTTAACGAACCCAACCGTTACGATCGGCACTGCCGACCGGAGAATCCATCGGATCGAAGTATTTTAGGGAGCACGGACGCCCGTTGGCATACCGAAAACCCCTTCGGAAGGCCGAAAGCTTTGCTCGTGGGTCCCGAAACGGGGCTCGCGTCGGTCAGCCGCTTGCTGCCCCGGCGGCATCGCCGAAAGCTGCTTCGCCGCCGCACGGTTCCTCGGGGTCGTGCGGGGCGGCGAACCCCGGCTACAGAAAAACCGTCAAAAGTTGGGTCGCACTGCCTTGGCAGGCGACAAGCGTTTGTCGTAAACTTCGCGGCCCACGGAGGATCGCTTCGGCGATTCTCTCGGGCGTATAGCTCAGTTGGTTAGAGCGCATCGCTGATAACGATGAGGTCCCAAGTTCGAATCTTGGTACGCCCATGACAGACGGGCAGGTGTCCGGGGGACGAATCACGGAAGGTTTGCGTGACTCGTGCCCGGGGGCGTGAGCGTTTCGCCAGAGGCGCGAGCCTTTTGCTAGGGGGTATAGCTCAGTTGGGAGAGCGTCTGCTTTGCAAGCAGAATGTCGTCGGTTCGAGTCCGTCTACCTCCACTAGAATTTTGATCCGGTTTTCCTCGAAACTGAGGTTGACCGGCGGCCGCGAGCCGCTATTCTTCTCCTCCGCGACAAGGACGAGAAGCCGAGCAGCTCTCGACGGTCGCGGTCGGCGGAAAGAAGGCCCGTTTGGGGATTCCTTTCCGACGACAAAAAAGAATCATGAAAGTTTCTCGAACTTTCGATGATTCCCGAGTTGACGGCCCTTCCAAGGGCCGCTAACTTCCTCGCTCGCTTGTGAGTGACCGACCGAGACCAGGGCCCGACAGGGTTCCTTTCATGGCCTCGGTCGGCTGCCGACAAGCAGCGTCCCTCGTGCGTGCCGTTGGCGGCCAGGCGAGGAATTGATTTTTGACAATTTGGTTGTTTGGTAGTTTGGCATCTGAAAAGAGCACCACACTACATTTCGGATTCGATCCTACAGGTCGATCCGCGATGAAGTGGGTCAATAATAAGTTCTTTAGAAGCGTCGCCAGCGTCTTGCGTTTGCCTTCGGGCGGCGAAGAAGTTGGCAATTTGAATTCTGACAGGATTCTGTGCGATGCCGTTTCATCCATCGAATTCCTCGTGGTTCACGCTGCGGGGAAGGGAAAGTGATTCGGCAACATGTGATATCGTTCCGTAATGGGACCGATTTTACGAGTCGAAGGGTTCGTCCCCGAGCAATCGGGGTTGTGTTTTTTCGAGTTCGGGATTTCGGTGGCCAAATTACGAAGGGCACATGGGGGATGTCTTGGCGTTAAGTGTAAGAAGGGCGTGGAAGTCTGCGATATTCCTGGGGAAGTTGACAAACAAGCGATGATCCCGGGGTTCCCGATTGCTGCCGACTGAATTCATAGGTCGGTCAGTTACAACCTGGTGAACTGAAACATCTAAGTAACCAGAGGAAAAGAAAGAAAAATCGATTCCGTCAGTAGCGGCGAGCGAAATCGGAATAGCCCAAAC